>NZ_JBSFYW010000039.1:0-89824 GCF_053599975.1 Streptomyces sp. NPDC005141
GCCGACCAGGCGACGGCCGAACCAACGAACCTGAACACCCGTCAACCCGCTCTGACCAGCTGATCGGCGACTCCCGAGCAACGGGGGAACCTCAGCTCGACAGTCTGCGGCTCGCCGGGCCGGAAGACAGGTCCATCGAGAAGGACGGCTACAGCGTCTCCGAAACCGTGCAGAACGGATCCCTGCTCACCCTGCGCGTGGCTGAGTTCGCCGACATCGCCGACCCGCACCTGTGGATGCTGAAACAGCCTCCCACCTTCCTCGTGGAAGCCCTGCGCGACGGCATCGCCGGTCTGGGCGAGCACCCGCTTGCCGCCGCCCTGGCCGCCCGTACCATCGGCGGGGCACCGGCACACGAGCCGGACCCGCCCGGTTTCCACTCCGCCCAGGCCGACGCCTACCGGGCCTGCCTGGGTGAGGGCGTCCAGCTGGTGTGGGGGCCTCCGGGGACCGGTAAGACGACGGTCCTCAAACGCGCCATCGGAGACCTGATCGCGCGGGGCGAGCGGGTGCTGCTGGTCTCGGCGACCAATGTCGCAGTGGACAACGCCCTGCTGGGAGTGGTGCGGGAGAAGCGCCACGGCCATGGTGAGATCGTCCGGGTGGGCCCGCCTCACCTGAAAGAGGTCGCGGAGGACGCCTCGGTGTCTCTGCCGCTCATGGTCCGGGCACGATTAGCGGAGACGGCCGAGCGCCGCAGCGCCGTTGAGGCCGAACTGGTCTCGATCCGCAACCGGGCCGGCCAACTGGCAGCTCTGGACACGACGCTCGCCAGGTTCGACGCTTTCGCGTACTTCGCCGCGCTGAAGCTGTTGCGCACGCCGGGCCAGGACCACACGTCCGCACTGGCTCGTAGCGACGCGGCCGACGACCGGCACGCGCAAACCGTGCGCGCAGCGGCCGCGGCTATGGCCGCGGCCAGGACGGTGTCCGACCGTGCTGAGGCCGCGGAGCCCTCACGCGAGCTGTGGCAAGAGGTGGACCAGCTCTCCGACGAGGCTGACAGAGTCCGGCAGGCCGCTGAACACCGAGAAGCCGATGTCCTGCTCGCGGACGAAGAGTGCCGGCCACTGCGACATCACCTGAAGCAGTGGGAATCGAAGGGGTCAATGGCGCGGTGGCGCGCCCGGGAGACGATCGCCGCTCTCCAAGAGGAACTGCACGACGCCGAGAAGCGAGCGGAGACAGCTCGCGAGGAGTCCTTGAACGCCCGCCGCACCGCGAACGCCCGCATCGCGGTACTTGATGCCCGCATCACGGCGCTGTCCGACTCGGCCCCCCTCAGCAGGCAACAGATCGTTCACCTCGACGCCGAAGCCGGAGCCGCACGGGCCGCGAGCGAGCAGGCACAACAGCTCTGTGTCATAGCCGAGCAGGAGAGGAACCGGGCAAACAAGGCGGCTGTCGCAGCGCAGCAGGCACAGACGCTCGTCGACCGGGCCGCCATGAAAGACTGGCCGGCGCAACACAACCGGGCCGAACAGCTACGTCCGGTCGCTGCCGCTGACAGCTCCCGCCGCCCGCAGCTGGAGCAGCAGTACCAGGACGTTCAGGAGGAATACGAGCGGCTGGCCCGCAATGCCCAGGGCGAGATCATCAAGAGCGCGAAGCTGGTTGCCACCACTCTGGCCCGTTTCCGTACCAACCGGGCAGTATTCGAGGGCCCTTATGACGTCGTCCTGGTCGACGAGGCCGGCGCGGCCACACTCCCCGAAGTGCTCCTGGCCACTGGCAAAGCCGGTAGGGCTGCCGTACTGCTTGGTGACTTCATGCAGCTGGGCCCGGTCATTCCGAGTGGACTCAAGGAACAAGAACGCGACGACATCAAGCGGTGGCTGCTCCCCGATGTCTTCCAGCACTGCGGCATCTTCGAACCTGCGGATGCGCAGGCGCATCCGGCGTGCGTCACCCTCACCGAGCAGCACAGGTTCGGCCCCGCTGTGATGAAGCTGGCCAACAGCCTCGCGTACGGCGGGATGCTGCGCGGGAGCGCCCAAGCGCGCCCGGAACGGCCCGACAGCGATCCCGAGATCGTGCTGATCGACACCGACGGCCTAGACGAGCTTGCCCGGCCACACCTGACCGGCAGCCGCAAAGGGTGGTGGCCGGCCGGCTCTCTCATCGCCCGAGCGCTGGTGGAACTGCACCACGAGCAAGGCGAGGACGCAGGGATCGTCACCCCGTACGGGGTCCAGGCCGAGGCCACCCTGGAGGCACTACGCGACGTCGAAGGCTCAGGGCGCCGTCCGCTGGCCGAAGTCGGGACGGCGCACAAGTTCCAAGGCCGGGAGTTCGACGTCGTCATCTTCGACACCGTGGAAGGCGGTGCAGGCAGCCGCGAGCTATGGATGGCTCTCGCCCACCGGCAGCCCGACGCCGACGAGTGGAGACGCAACGGTGTCCGCCTGTTCAACGTCGCCGTCACCCGCGTCAGGACCCGCCTGTACATCATCGCGAGCGGGGAACGCGTCAGCGGAGCACGACCAGGAACGGTACTGGCCGAACTCGCAGCCATGATCGGCACGCGCGGCGTCCGCGTGCTCCACGCCAAGAACCTGATCACCCCGCCACACACGCCACCCACCCTCCGCGGCGAGTTCGGCATCGCACTGGCCGAAGTCCTCAGCCGCCACGTTGAAGTGACGGCCATCGACGACGAACGTGACTTCTTTCGCACCTTCAGCGCCGAGATCCGACAGGCAAAGCAGTCCCTCTGGCTCTGGGCGCCCTGGGTAGCCAACCGAATCCGTTCCCTGCTGCCCGAGCTGAAGGCAGCAACCGACCGCGGCGTACGCATCACGGTGTTCATCCGTGACGACACCGACCAGCTCCAGAAGAAAGACAGCAACCAGGCACTCATCGGAGACCTGCGTACCGTCGCCCAGACCGTTGTCCCCGTGTATGTCATGCACCAGAAGATCGCGGTAGTCGACGAGCGCACAGTCATGCTCGGCAGCCTCAACGCACTCTCGCAGAGCAACACACGTGAGGTCATGCTGACCATGCGAGGCGCCTACTTCGCCCGCAAGCTGCTCGCACACGAACACGCGGAAACCTTCGCCCGGCCCCCGAAGTGCGGTCGATGCAAAGGCACAGAAATCGAAATCCGGCGCTGGAAACACAAATGGGTCTGGCGCTGCTATGCAACCACATGCAAGACCAGTCCGTCAGGCAACACGAACGCCTGGACCCGCGACATCCGGTTGTAGAGGGCTCATCAACAGATGCGCAGGCCGACGCTACGGGGGATGCAGACACCCCACAACGTACGGGGTCAACACCGCCACCGAGTGGCACTGCTCAGCTCAGGCGTTGTCGGCGTCTCTTGAACCGTGGTTCTGGATCACATTGGGGCTGCAAAACATTCGGTGCAACTCCCGATCATGGAAAATGCATCGATGACCAGCGACAACACGACCAAGGCTGAACCTGTCGAGCCGTCTGAGACAGTGCTGGCGAAGCCCGTGGACCCCAGCTGATCGACGAGCTGGGGGTCCGGGCTCAAGCTCAGAGCCTTCAACTGACCGGCGAGGGCGGGCTGCTCCAACAACTGCCCAAGCGGCTCCTGGAGTCAGCTCGGCCTCGTTCGCCTACAGAGAAGGTTTCGGTCACCCCGGCGGTAGTTCGAACCGCAGACGCATGGCCGTGCCGACGAGGCGGTAGCCAGCGAGGCCGGGAGCGCTGAACGGGTTGGGAAGGGGCGTTATGCGTCGGTGGGTGCTGTCGAGGACGTGGGTGACGTAGACGATGGTGTAGGTCTCGTCCGGGCGGAGGTGACTGGCTCGTTCGACTTCGGACTCGCCGAGTTCGAACTCGCCCCGGTCCCCGGTCGAGGCCTTCACCTCGTACAGGAGGGTGCGATCGCCGTCGTGGATCAGGAAGTCGTAGCCGAGGCTGTCGTCGCCCGAGCCGTCGGCGAGGACGTGCTGGCGTAGCCCGGACTTCCAGGATTCTTCGCGGGGGACGCCGTACTGCCGCTCCAGCCAGGCGGCCACGGCCACCTCTCCGGCGAGTCCGACGGCCCTGTCCCTCTGGGGGTCCCGGGGGACGGCCTGGTATCCCCCGCCACGACCGGCGACCGCGGAGGTGGTTCGTTGTCTCGGGAGGGCGGGTGCCGACGGTGTCCCGGGCTGTGGGGAGGCAGCGAGTTGGTCGGGGGTGAGGTCGGCGGCGACCTGTCGGGCAAGGTCGCGCAGGTGGTCGGGGCCGATCGGAAGGGCACGGCCGTTCAGGAGAAGTGACGGGCCCGACGGCGCGGCAGGGAGCGAGGTGCTACCGACGGGCGGGCTCGGCGGGAGGGGCGCGGGTTCGTGCAGGCCGAGGTCGGCCGCCCGGTCCGTGGCGGGCATGTCCGCGGGCCAGTGACCGTGGGTCTGGAGCCAGGCGATGAGCGTGCGGGTGCCGATCGGCTCGAAGTCGAGCAGGCCTTCGGCGTCCATCGCCGACGCGACCTCGGTGGCCGACGGCAGGGAGGGGATCTCGCGGCCCTGGCGTTTCAGCCAGGCTTCGATGCGGACACGCAGGCGGGGAAGGCGCGCGTGGATGGTGTCGACGCAGTCCTCGTGGATCTCGGCCACCGTGCGCGGGTGGTGCTGCCGGGCCGGTGTCGGGGGCAGGTGCGTGACCGTCCATTCCTCGGCGTGGGCGTCGAGGAGGTCAGCAGGAAGGTCCCAGTGTTCGAGTCCCCACCGGGGGTCCGGCTCCAGTTCGGGGAGCGAGCGCAGCCGAACGTACTCCGTGAGGGGGGCGCCCGCCTTGTGCGTGGCCACGTAGGCGTCACGGACGCGGTCGGCCATTCGGGCCCGGTTCTGCTGCGACCAGGCCTGGAACTGGCGTTGGTGGGTCTCCGCGTTGTCGACGGTCAGCAGACCCAGTGTCTGCCAAGCCTGGTTGGCCTCGGCCAGGGGCACTCCCAGTGCGGACAGCATCCGCTGCCAGTCGGCCTCCTCCACGAGTCCCAGCAACTGGTCGGCGCGGTCGACATCGAGCCGGGTGACCAGCCAGTCGTGGAGTTCGCCGCGATCGTGCAGGGCCTCCTGTCCGCGTTGCAGTTCCTCGGCGAGGGCGAGGTCAACGCAGGCGAGAAGGGGGACGAGTCGGGCGCTGCCGGAGCGGATCGAGGCACGGTCGGCGAGCACCGCCTCCAGGCGCTGTTGCGGGATGGCGAGCACGGAGGCAATGTCCGCCTCGGTGACGTCCGCGACGGTCCGGTCAAGCCGGTTCAGTGCGATGAACGCCAGCTGTACCGCCGTGCTCAGGTAGGGGGCGCCGATCAGGGTACTCAGGGCGGTCGCGGCTACCTCCAGCACATGCCAGTCGGAGCGCTGCCCTGCGCACACCACGACGAGGCGGGGTTCGTCCGGATCGTCGTGGAGGAGGGAGCGGTCATCGCCGGAGGCGTCGAGGGCGTGCCCGGCGATATGGGTGACCGCGGTCCGCGCCACGACGACGCCACAGGATCGAAGCCGTTGCCTGACGCGGCGCGCCGCGGGGACCGTGGCGCGGGAGGACCGCTCCTCGTCGAACTCGACCAGGGCGACCATGAGGGTCTCCAGCCAGGGCCCGGCCAGGGCGAGCAGCGGTACTCGGGGTGCGTCGGCGATCGGCAGCTGGTCGACCCGGACGTCGAGTTCTGCTTCGCTCGTCGGCCGGATCACGAAACGGCCGTGCGCCTCCAGGTGCTCGTGGACGCGCTGGCCCAGAGCCCGGTCGTCGACCGGAAGGACGGGCAGGGGTGCCTGGTCGAGCAGCCTTCGCTGTTGGGTGCCGCGGATGTCGGCCACGTAGACCGGCTCCGGCTCGGAGTCAGCTGCCAGGACATCCAGTGTCCCGGCCCGGCTCACAAGGAGCTCGGGGAAGATCCCGGACCGCCACCCGCTGCCGAACCGGTCCGGAGGAAGGAGGTCCGCCCATGCCTGTTCGTAGGCCCTCCGCAGCAGATGCCCAAGGCTTCCCTGCCGTAGCCGGGGCGCACGGCGGAGCAGGGCGGGCAGGTGGCGGAGCCGGTCCGCGGCGGTCTCGGGATCGTCCCAGCGGCGTACGCCGAGCAGCTCCAGGCGTTTGAGCACGCGGTCCGACTGTCGTCTGCGCAGCACGGCGGAAGCGACGGTGAGGAAGGCGGGCGGCGCCTCCCCCGAGGCCCACCACCACGCATGGCCGGCAGTGGTGAAACCGGGGTGGTCTTCGTCGTCACCCGTCTGGGGAATCCACGGCACTCGGCTCAGGAAGGCCGCCAGCGGGGTGGGCCACGGTGTGCCCTTCTGATCCGAGCCGCCCGCGAAGCGGAACTCAAGTGCCTCGGGGGCCCAAGTGTCCAGGCCGTGGACAATCAGTTCGGCGTAGAGCCGACGGCTCTCATCGTCGAACGCGGCGTACTCCCGCTGGCCGGGGAGAACGGCCACCCTCTTGCGGGTCGGGCGGTACTCGACGGTCAGGTAGAGATCGTCGCGGCGCTTGGGCCAGCGCTGGGCCGTCGACTGCCATTGGGCCCGCTCATCCGGGTCCAGGTTCAGAGCCCACAGTCCGGGAAAGAGGGAGGGGCGGTTGAGATACTGCCCCTTCACCGCCTGGGACGTTGCCACGTAGGTCGGTAGCAGGCCGTGGCGGACGCCCTGCTGTTCGAGGAAGCGCCGCAAGGTCTGCGCGTCGGTGCGAGTGCCCGCACAGATGTCCTGGGCGGGGCGGACGACCCGGTCGGCTGCGGCGACAAGGTCACGGGAGACAGCTTCGGTACGGTCGAAGAAGCGGACCAGTGCCCGGTCGATCCCGCCGTGCCCGCCTGTCCAGCCATCTCCGAACATGGCCTCCGTGGCGGGCACCCAGGTCTTGCGGCCCGGCACCAACAGCCCCTTGATCACGGGCCGCTTGCCGTGCCGGTCCACGGAGGACGCCCATATGGCGCAGGCGAACAGGAGGTGCTCGCGCAGGGCCTCGTCGTCCTCACGGACCTTGCGCATGGCGTCGCCCAGCACTTCCAGCAGGGCTTTCGGGCTGTAATCCCGTACCAGCCCCTGTTCCTCCAGCCAGGTACGACCGCGGGAGCGCCGGCTGGTCTTCCGTCCCGCCCAAGCGATCTCCGTGTGGACGAAGGAGATGCTCTTCGCGAGTCCAGGTGGTAGGGCGGGCAGCGCGGCCGACGGGCCGTCCGAACGGCGGAAGAACACCCCGGGATCGCCGGCCGGAGCCCGCTTCCCGTCGACCGTGAGGACGATTTTCCTCCCCTTCAGTTCCTCGCCGGTGCGGGCGAAGCAGACCGAGAGGTCGTGGTAGTAGTCCGCCCACTTTCCGGCGTCGAACTCCCCCTGGGCGAGGGCCGTGGCTACGCTCTCCGCCCAGCCGGCGAGCACGCTGACAGGCGGGACGAGACCCAGTCCACGGGCCGTACCCAGCGCCGCCAGCCGCTCGGCGCGCCGGGGATGGACTTGTGGGTCGATGACGTGCCGGACCCCAGCGGCAGCCACGGCCTGCGGTGTCAACACGCGAGCCTGGTCGGGGCCGCGCCACAAGTAGCCGCAGCGGTACGCGGTGCGGGTGCCCGCGGGGTGCAGTACCGGCATGAACGGAACGTCGTCGAACTCACGGTCCTGTGCCTTGAAGGCCAGCTCCAGGCGCCGAACCTGGTCGTGTTCCCAGCACATCAGATCAATGAGGGTGCCTGCGGGCAGCACGACGCGTCCCTCATCGACCAATGCGGTCGCCCGTGCGCAGGCCTCGGCCGCGGTGTCGAGTAGCAGGTCATTCCATTGCGTGGACTCCGCCATGGTGCGTCGGCTCACGTCCGTGTGGAATGGCGCGTTGACGAACCCGCGTACCGGGCAGGTCCGTTGTGTCCCCATGGGCAGGAACGTGTAGAGCCTGCCGCGCTCCAGAGGGTCGCCCGCGGGTACCGCCACGCTGACCACGGCCGAGCTTTCTAGTGCCTGCCAGCCGTCCTTCAGCGGTCCGGATCCCAGGCCGGCGGCGATGGCTTCGCGTGCGCGCTCGCTGTCCACTGCGGCCGTCACCATGATCAGGCGGGTGCGACGGCGTAGCGTGATCTGCTGGATCTTCAGGTCACGAGAGGTGAAGAGGGTGTCCACCTTGCGTGTGTAGACGCTGGGGCGCCCCCGGCCGCCCACCCGGTGCGTGACGGTCACTTTGCCGAGGCGGTCCAGGAAGAGTTCGAACGGCGCCCCGTCATCGGTCAGTTCCCGCAGCTGACGTACCGCTTCCAGCCTCGCCTCGGCGGACCGCAGCGGGAGCCGGACCACGGTCACCATTCCCCGTCGGCGGAAAGGAGCCACCGCAGCCGGGACGTCGTCCACCGGCACCGGGACCTTCAACGATGACAGGTTCGCGCGCAGTTGGTCGGCAGCCTCCGGGTGGCCGGGCGCGACCTGGTCCGCCAACCAGTCGAAGTCGTCGTCCCGGGCAAAGCGGAAGCAGAACCCGTCGAAGGCCTTGGACGCGGAGCCCGTGACGCTGTACATCTCTGGGGCGGAGGTGAGCTGAAGCACGCTCTTGAAGCCGACCCCCTTGTGGCCGATACCCTCATCGGGTCGCTTGCTCGACAGGCCGATGCTGCACAACGCCTCGAAGTTCTTGTACCCGAGAGGCCTTCCGCCGTTCGCCACGTAGAGGACGCCGTGTTCGCCCTCTTCCTCGTCGAGGACGATCTCGACGCGGCCATCGCCGTGCCGGGCGCGGTGCGCGTCGTGGGCGTTCTGAAGGAGTTCGACCAGCACGCGCCCCTTGTACTCAGGAGAGAGCATCTGTTCGGTGACTTCTTTGAGTTCGCGAGCGGCACGGCGCCCGCGCTTCAGGTCGGCGAGACACCCCTCGGCCTCCATGACCGCCGTCGCTACGACCCGCTTGCGCCTGGCCGAACCGCCGCGACCCGTGGACCGCCTTGCTCGCTTCTGTCCGTCGGTCACTCTTCCCCCGGAAGCCTTCTGATAACTACTCTTCCCGACGATAGGGGTGACCACTGACATTCGGACGCACAACCCGAAGCACGGTGGTCGGCGAGGAGTCATCACCCCACCGACCAGTACGAACGCCGGTGCTGAAGGAGTGGCAGCCGGTTGCCGTGAAGGCGTACAGCACACCCCAGGCGAAGATCTCCGTGCGACCCGCGGTGCCGTCCCGGTGGTACCCGGGGCTCTGGACCGACACCGGAGCCTCTGCCGAGTACGCCCTGGCCTCGGACTTCGCGGCCAAGCCGGCCGGCCTGGACTGGGAGACGGCCGCCGCGCTGCCGGTGGCTGTGGAGACCTCCGACCGCGTGCTGGGCGAACTCGCGGTGGGCCCGGGTGAGACCCTGCTGATCCATGGAGCCGCGGGCGTGGTCGGCTCCGTCGGCGTCCAGATCGCCGTGGCCCGCGGAGTCACCGTGATCGGTACGGCGTCCGAGGCCAACCACGACTTCCTGCGCTCACTCGGCGCGATCCCCGTGGCCTACGGGGACGGCCTCGCCGACCGGGTCCGCGCGGTCGCCCCGCAGGGCGTCGACGCCGTCTACGACGTCGCCGGCATCGACGCTCTGGACGTCTCCGTGGAGCTGCGCGGCGGCACCACGGACCGCATCGTCACCACCAACGACTCGCGGGCCTTCGAGGTGGGCATCACCTTCTCCATCGGCGGCCGACGGTTCGGGCCGCAACTCGCCGACTACGCCCGCCAGGCCGCCGACGGTCGGCTGCGCGTGCGCGTGGACCGGAGCTTCCCGCTCGCCGACGCCGCCAGGGCGCACGAGCTGAGCGCGTCCGGCCATGCGCACGGCAAGGTGCTCCTGCGACCTTAGAGAAAGCTCCGATCTTCGACATCGGCTCCGTGGACGTCAGCGACAACCTGCGAACTGGAGATCGACATGAGCAGGTTCACCGCGCAGGAAGCCGCCTACCTGCGGGAGCACTTCCTGGGGCGGCTCGCCACGGCGGGCAGTTCCGGCAAGCCCCATGTGGTGCCGATCAGGTACCACTTCGATCCTGAGCAGGAGGTGATCAAGATCGGTCGGCGTGTGCTCGAAGGGAGTGGGCAGGAACGGCTGTACGTGCGTCACCTCACGGCCAACCCGCAGGCGGCACTGGTGGTCGACGACGTGGCGGACGGGCAGACCTGGCAGCCGCGCGGGATCCTCGTCAAGGGAACCACCGTGCTGCACACGGAGGGCGGGGAGGTACTGGGACCGGGGTTCGGTCCGAACTGGGTGGAAGTGGTACCCGACTTCGTCACGTCCTGGGGCGTCGGCGCACCCGCAGTCCCGCCCACCGCCTCCGACGAAAGTTGAGCAGGTCCCCTACTTGTCCACCAGCGACATGTGGTGCTCGTTGTAACGGTCTCCCTTGACCCCGATCCGGCCTGCGAGTTCGTTGAGGTCCGACAGTTCGTCTGCGGAGAGCGGGACGCGCGTGGCGCCGGCGTTCTCCTCTATGCGCGCGGTGCGCCGGGTTCCGGGGATCGGCACGATCGACGGATGCTGGGCGAGCAGCCAGGCGAGGGCCACCATCCCCGGTGTGGCGTGCTTCGCCTGCGCGAGGGTGGCGACGTGCTCGACGAGTGCCTGGTTCGCCGCCCGGTTCTCGGCCGTGAACCGAGGAATGGTGGTGCGGACGTCGTCGGCCGCGAACGGCGTCGAGGCATCCACCGCCCCGGTCAGGAACCCCTTGCCCAGCGGGCTGAAGGGCACGAATCCGATGCCGAGCGCCACGCACGTCGGAAGGACCTCCGGCTCGGGATCCCGGGTCCACAACGAGTACTCGCTCTGCACCGCCGTCACGGGGTGGACCGAGTGGGCACGTCGGATGGTCTGGGCACTGGCCTCCGAAAGCCCGAAGCAGCGGACCTTGCCTTCCTGCACGAGTTCGCCCACGGTGCCCGCGACGTCCTCGATGGGCACCTCCGGGTCGACGCGATGCTGGTAGAACAGGTCGAGCCTCTCGACTCCCAGCCGCTTGAGGGAGGCCGCCGCGACGGAGCGGATCTGCTCGGGCCGGCTGTTCAGTCCGACGCTCGCACCGTCCTCGATGCGGAATCCGAACTTGGTGGCGATGACCACGTCGTCGCGCACCGGGGCCAGGGCCTCTCCGACGAGTTCCTCGTTGACGTAGGGGCCGTAGACCTCCGCAGTGTCGAAGAACGTGACCCCCAGATCGACGGCTCCGCGGAGCACGGCGATCATGTCGTTCCGGTCACCGGGGTTCGGGCCGTAACTCTGGGACATGCCCATGGCGCCGAGGCCGATGGCGGAGACGCGGAGGTCGCGTCCTAGGGTTCGCGTGTGCATGCTTCCTCCTTGTGGATGTTTCACCGTGGGGGCGCCTGCGCGAACAGGCGCAAGGCGTTCGCTGTGGTGAGCGAGCGCCACGTGGCGCCTTCCGTGGGCGGCTCGGCCGCGTCGATCGCCGCGATGTGGGCATCGGCAAGCGGCGCCGGCGTCCAGCAGTAGTCACTGCCGAAGAGCACGCGGTCGGGGCCGACCAGCTTCAGCAAGGCCGGAACCTGGCGTGGGAAGGCCGTACCCGCCAAGTCGTAATACAGGGCGCCCAGTTGTTGAACGGCGTCGCGCGGGGGCGCCTGATGCGAAGGCACGAAGAGCCGCATGAACTCGTTGATGCGGTCGGCCAGGACCGGGACCGCGCCACCGCAGTGCGGGACGATCACCCGCATGTCCGGGTGACGGGTCAGGACGCCCGCCATCACCAGGTCCGTGACGGTGCGGGCCGTGTCGAAGATGTACTCGACCATCGGACGCGGCCTTCCGAGAGCGGACTGCTCCCAGCACACGGGTGAGGTGGGGTGCAGGAAGACCACGGCTCCCCGGCGGTCCAGCTCCGCGAACACCGGCGCGAGACGTTCGTCGCCCAGATACACCCCATGGGTGTGAGTCAGCAACGCCACGCCGTCGGCGCCCAGTTCGTCGAAGGCGAAGGCGATCTCCTCCAACGCGCCGTCTACGTCCGGCAGCGGAAGCGACACGAAGTTGCCGAATCGGCCCCGGTGGTCCCGCGCCACATTGGCGCTGTATTCGTTGACACGCCGGGCAAGGACACGGGCCGCCTTGTCGTCACCGAAGTGCACGCCGGGAGAGGACAGGGAGAGCATCGCGGTCCGGATGCCGTTGCGGTCCATCAGATCGAGGTGATCTCGCACAGACCATGATGGCCAGCCGCCCATGCCGTCGGGATGGGCATGGCCCGCCGCAGTCGCCTGCTCGACGTAGAAGTCGGGCAGGAGGTGGGCGTGGACGTCGATGAGGCCGGAGGTCATGGCAGCGGGTTCCTTCTCGTGGCTTGGGTCGTCGAGACCAGGTGGTCGCTGCGCCTACTCCACCTGCTCGGCTCCGGCCAGCCGGACCTCTTCGTTGTCCAGGGCGGCCTGGAGCCGGCGGAGCACGGTGTCGTCGATCCGCGACTCGTCCCTCAGGCGGACGACGGTCGCGCGCTTCGTGGAGATGAGGGCGAGGCGGAGGTCGGTGTAGTGGCGGTTGTGGAGCAGGGCGGGATCGTCGTCGGTGCCCGCGCCCCTTGCTCGTACGGTCGCCAGGTTGGCCTCGTACTCCTGGCGCAGCCACTCCGCGACCTTGGGGGTGGTGCCCAGTGCGGCCGCGAGTTGGGGAAGCGCCTTGATGGCCTCCTCGGTCGCCGTGGTCTCGGCGAGGATCTGCTCCTCGTCGACGGAGGTGTCGCGGGGCAGCCGGGCCCAGCGCACCACGCCCGGCAGCAGCAGACCCTGCACCACCAGGGTCACCACGATGACGCCGGAGGTGACGAAGACGATGAAGGCGCGGTCCGGGAAGGGCGCTCCGGAGTCGAGGGTCTCGGGCACGGAGAGGGCCACGGCCAGAGACACCGCGCCACGGAACCCCGCGAGCCCGCTGACGACACGTGCCCGGTCGCTCATTCTCCGCAGCCGTTGCTCGGGACGCCGGTCGATCGCGCGGACCAGGTAGGCGGAGGAGAACAGGAACGCGAACCGGACCGCGACGAGGACCGCGCTGACCGCCCCGATCGCGATGAGGGCGTCCGTGAGGTCGGACCGGCTCAGGTGGTGCAGTGCGTACTGCAGTTCCACTCCCACCAGGACGAACAGGGCGCCGTTGATGATGAACGTGGCCAGCGGCCAGAAGGCCAGTGCCTGGCGGCGGTGCTCGGCGCGGATGAGGCCGGGTGCCACCTGGGCCATGATCAGGCCGCTCACCACGACCGCGAGGACACCGGAGGCGTGGATCAACTCGGCCAGCAGATACGCCGTGAACGGGGCGAGGATCATGACCAGATTGCCGAGCAGGGGATCGTCCAGCCGTCGGCGCAGGTTCATGTTGACCCAGGCGACCGCGACGCCGACCGCGGCCCCACCGCCGTACGCCAGCAGGAACAGCGCGCCCACATGCGGAAGGGTGAGGTGCTCCTCGCCCACGGTGATACCGACCGCCAGGCCGAAGATCACCAGCGCGGTGCCGTCGTTGACGAGGCTCTCCGCACGCAGGACCGTGATCTGACGGCGCGGCAGGGAACCCGCCAGGGCACTCACCGCGGTGGCGTCGGTCGGTGCCACCGCCGCGCCCAGAGCCCACGCCGGCCCCCATGGCAACCCGAGTGCGTGCCCGGCGACCGCCACCGCTCCCGCGGTGAGGATCACCAGCACCGTGCTGAGCAGGACGATGCCGCGCAGGTTCGAGCGGATCTCCCGCATCGACGTGGTCAGGCTCTCCCAGTACAGCAGGACGGGAAGGAAGAGCAACAAGACCACTTCGGGCGGGAGTTGGGTCTGGCGGACGGCCGGGACAAGGCCGATGAGAGCGCCCAGGACCAGGAGTACAACGGGCGGGGCGACCCGGAGGCGCTGTCCCAGGACGTTGCCCGCCAACACGGCCGCACCCAGGACGACGACGAGTTCGAGACCGATCATGACACGTGCTCCGGGGCGAGACTGGCCGGCTGTGGCGGCTCAGCGGATTCGATGGGGGTCGTCCTGGTCATCTGGGCAGCAGCCGCAGCGTCGTGGAGCGTGCCGCCACCATGGGATCGACGTACGAGCCGCCGAAACGGCCGTACTTGCTTCGGTACGCCGCATCGACGCGGTCGTTGGTCTCGGGGTCCGGCACCTCGGCGAAGGTGACGTCCTTGTCGACGCCGCCGGAGCGGACGTGTCCCGCGTGGGTCGCGCGGGCGGTGCGCCACCAACCGCCGTCCGTACCGCGGAAGGAGCGGACGTACAGGTCGTCGCCGTCGCGGACGATCCAGATCGGTACCGGCTTGCGCACGGTGCCGTCAGGCCGGAGCGGCGCCATCTCCAGTTCGTCGGCCTCGGCGATGCGGTCGAGCTCGTCGCTTGTCCAGGTCGTCATCGGTGCGTTCCCGTCCTCGTGGATCCGGTGGAGAAGACCCCGTCGTCAGGTGGGAGTGGTGGTGAGGGGCTCACCGAGGTGGGCGCGGGTGATGCCGAGTGAGTCCTCGAAGACCCGGTAGTCGGTGATCAGGCCGTTCCAGACGGTGAAACGCATGATCATCTCACTTTCGAGGACCTGCCCCGAGGGATGGAACCGGGACGCGTACCGGCCCGGTGCCAGGACCCGTCCGCCGGCCTCCACCATGGTCCCCAGTTCGAACGCGAGCGGCTCGACGGCCGCGAAGAACGCGGTGAGGGACTGCCGGATCCCTTCCGGCCCGGTGCGGCTCCCGGCCCAGGGAGTCAGAGCCGGATCTCCCGGGATCGTCCAGGTCGCATCGGGTGGGAAGTGGGAGAGGACGCGCTCCATGTCGCGCGTGCCGAAGGCATCGAAGTATGCCTCGACGGTGGTGATGGCCTGGCTGGTCATGGCTGTCGGTCACGTTCTTCCGGTCACGGACGCAGCAGCGTCTTGATGGCGCGGCGTTCGTCCATGGCCTTGTAACCCTCGGCTGCCCTGTCCAGGGGCAGGGTGAGGTCGAAGACCTTGCCGGGGTTGATACGGCCGTTGAGGACGCGGTCGATCAGGTCGGGAAGGTAGGCGCGCACCGGCGCGGGGCCACCGCGCAGGCCGACGTGGGAGAAGAAGAGCTCCTGGCCGTCGATCTGCGTGCCGTGCGGGAAGCCGACGAAGCCGACGTTGCCACCCGGGCGCGCGGACTGCAGGCCCTGGTGCATCGACTCCTGCGTGCCGACACACTCGAGGACCGAGTCGGCGCCGACGCCGTTCGTCAGCTCCTTGACGCGGGCGACGCCTTCCTCGCCTCGCTCGGTGACGATGTCGGTGGCACCGAAGTCCAGGGCCAGCTTCTGCCGGGACTCGTGCCGGCTCATGGCGATGATGCGCTCGGCGCCCAGTTCCTTCGCGGCGATGACGCCGGACAGGCCGACCGCGCCGTCACCGACGACCACGGCCGTGGAACCGGGCCTGACCTCGGCGGCCTTGGCGGCGTACCAGCCGGTGCCCATGACGTCGGACAGGGTCAGCAGGCTCGGGATCAGCTCCTCGTCCGGCTGCTCCGGGGTGGCGACCAGGGTGCCGTCGGCGAGAGGGATGCGGACGTACTCGGCCTGGGCGCCGTTGACCCACTGCGCGTGCTGGCAGGAGGTCTGGTAGCCGGCCTGACAGACCGGGCAGACGTTGTCGGAGGCCACGAAGGAACCGATGACGAACTGCCCCGGCCTGACGGTCGATACGTCGCTGCCGACCTCCTCGACGATGCCGACGTACTCGTGGCCGATCGGCTGCGGCTCGGCGACCGGCAGGACGCCGCGGTAGCTCCACAGGTCGGAGCCGCACACGCAGGTGGCGACGGTGCGGATGACCGCGTCCGTCGGCGAGGTGATCTTCGGTTCGGGGGCGTTCTCCACCCGGATGTCGCCGGGCGAGTGGATGACTGTTGCTCGCATGAGGGGGCCTCGGGTCTTCCTTGGGGCTGTCGGGGGTCAGGCGCGGGCGCGGGTGCTGACGCGCGGGGCGTGGTACTCGTCGTCCGAGACGTGTTCGAGCCAGGTGGCGTCGTCCGTCTCCCAAAGGGCGATGTGGGTCATGAAACGGTCGGGCGCGGCGCCGTGCCAGTGCTCCTCGCCCGGGGGCGTGTGGATGACGTCGCCGGGGTGGGCCTCGATGATGTGACCGCCGCGGGACTGCACCAGCGCGATGCCTTCGACGATGTAGAGGGTCTGGCCCAGGCCGTGGGAGTGCCAGGCGGTGCGGGCGCCGGGAGTGAACCGGACCATGTTGGCCCTCAGCCGGGAGGGCTCCTCGCCGCGGTGGAGCACGTCGGCATAGGCGTCGCCGGTGAACCACTCGGCGGGAAGTCTCATGGTCGGGGGCTGCTTCAGCAGTTGCATGGTGTCTTTCTCTCCGGGAAGTGCCCCCGCCGCCTGTGTGGCGGCTGCGTGGGGGCGAGCCCGCGAGGGTGGTGCGGGTGGGGAGGACCTCAGCCGGGCTCGGACTGGTCGGCCTTGTCCACGATCTCCTTGAGCTGGGTCATCGCCGACATGCCGTTGGGCCATCCGGCGTAGAAGGCCAGATGGGTGATGGCCTCGATCAGTTCATCCTTGGTGACACCGTTCTCCAGCGCCTTGCCGAGGTGGAAGCCGAGCTGGTCGACCCGGTACAGAGAGGCCAGAGCGGTGACGGTGACGAGGCTGCGGTCGCGCGGGGACAACCCCGGCCGCTCCCAGATGTCGCCGAACAGGACGGTGTCAGTCACCTCCGCGAGCTTGGGGGCGAACTCCTGGATGGCCGGCGGCGCGAACTTCTTCCGTTCGGACATGAGGTGGTGCTCCTGGCGTGGTTTCGGGTGGGGGACTTCACGCTGCCCGGTCTCTATCGGGGGGGCTGGGCTCACCGAGCATCGAGGCGAGGGCGGAGACGAGGTACACGTGGGTTTCGAGGCAGCCGGCACGGGTGTCGGGGGCTTGCGGGTCACCGGTGAGCGCCGTGCCATGGCCGAAGAAGGGGGCATCCGTCCGCACCGGCTGTCCTCGCCTCCTCCGCCTGCCAGAGAAATACTGGATATCGGTGACGTCCGGTAAATCATTCTTTCCGGAGGTCGGTCGTTCCGCTCGTGGGGGTGTACGTTCCGCAGACCGATCCCGGTCACCGAACGCGCCACCGACCCTGTCACTGTCAGGTGCTCCTGCAAAGGGGAGAATTCCATCCGAGGAATCCCTTATCCAGGGGAGAAATCCTTACCCCCCTCCCGACGGCCCAGCGATGCCACACTGGCGTCATGACCGGCGACGCGCATCTGAATGAGCTGGGAGAGTTCCTCAAGGCGCGGAGGGCGGAGCTGACCCCCCGCACGGTCGGTCTGCCCGACACCGGTGGCCGACGCGTACCCGGCCTGCGCAGGGAGGAGGTCGCCCTGCTCGCCACCATCAGCACCGACTACTACACACGGTTGGAGCAGGGCCGCATCCAGCCGTCCGCGTCAGTGCTGGCCGCTCTCGCCTATGTGCTGCACCTGTCCGATCACCAACGTGACCACTTGTTCGAGCTGGGCGGCCGGCAACGGGCACGACACCGCCGTCCGGCCGCACAGAAGGCGCATCCGCAGTTGCGCCGCCTGCTCGACGACCTCACCTCGAGTCCCGGCGTGGTGATCGGCCGCCGTATGGACATCCTGGCGTGGAATCCGCTCGCAGTCGCCCTGTTCACCGATTTCGCGAAGGTGCCGGAAGGCAGGCGGAACTGCGTCCGCATCCTCTTCACCGATCCCTCCATGCGGACGCTCTACGCGGACTGGCGGGCCGTCGCCCGTGAATGCGTGTCCCATCTGCGCAGGGAGGCCGCCAAATACCCCGAGGATCCGCAGTTGATCAGCTTGGTCGGCGAACTCTCCGTGGAGGACAGGGAATTCGGTCAATGGTGGGGAAGTCGTCGCGCGCCGTCGCGCAGGGCGGGCGTCAAGAGGTTCCACCATCCCCTGGTCGGCGAACTCGTCCTGGACTGGGACACCCTCGTCGGCGGCGGCGATCCCGATCAGGAACTCGTCGTCTGGACGGCTGAGCCGGGCACGCCGTCGTACGACGGACTGCGCGCCCTCGCCTCGCGGGCCACCGGTCGGCCCGGCGGGCTCACGGCCGGTCAGGCCGGCTGATACGCCGGTCTCAGCGGCCCCGCGGATTCGCGAGGGACAGACGACAGACCTGGGAGAAAAACCTCCCCCTTACATTTCGGCTGAACACTGTGACACTCGCTGCTATGTACACCAAAGTGCAATTGTCTGAACTGGGAGAATTCCTCAAGGTGTGCCGGGCCCAGCTCAGCCCGCGGACCGTCGGTCTGCCCGAGTCCGGGACGGCCCGGCGAGTGCCAGGGCTGCGCCGTGAGGAGGTCGCCAAACTCGTGGGGATCAGCACCCACGCCTACGCGCGGCTGGAACAGGGGCGCGCCCCCGTGTCGGGGTCGGTGCTCGCCAGGCTCGCCCGCGTCCTGCATCTCGACGAAGCCCAGCGCGACCATCTGTTCGAGCTGGCGGCCAGGGGCACGTGCGAACCGCGCCGCCGACCGGTGCAGAAGGTTCACCCGCAGCTCAGACGCATCCTGGACGAGCTCACCACGACCCCCGCACTCGTCCTCGGACGGCGCCTCGACATCCTCGCCTGGAACCCCCTGGCGGCCGCTCTGCTCACCGACTTCGACAACGTGCCCGCCAAGAAGCGCAACTACGCGCGGCTGATGTTCATCGACCCCGCCTTCCGAGAGCTCTGCCTTGACTGGAGGACGAACGCCCGCACCTGCGTCGCCCATCTGCGCATGGAGGCTGCCCGGCACCCCGGCGACCCCGGACTGACCGCGCTCGTCGGCGAGTTGTCCGTCACCGACGCCGACTTCCGGCAGTGGTGGGCAGGACGCCAGATGAACGGCCGGCGGATGGGCACCAAGAGGCTGCGCCACCCGATCGTCGGCGACCTCACCCTCGACTGGGACAGCCTGACCTGCACCGCCGATCCCACACAGAAGCTGGTGATCGCGACCGCCGATCCCGGTACCCCGTCCCACGACGGGCTTCTGTTCCTGGCGTCGTGGACAGCGGAACCGGGCCCCGCACAGGATGCGGCAGTCTGAGGGGTCCGAGTCCAGGTGGCTCGCCGACAGCCACGGGGCTGTCGGAGCCGTTGAGGCCCCCCAGCGCGGCTGCCGGGCCCGCCGCCGTGGAGGGCCCGGACGAGGGAAGAGACGCTGCGGGTCAGTGCAGTTGCGCGAGGTCGATGGCGTTCGCCATCGCCTGGTCACCTACGGAGTTCGGGTGCAGGTGGTCTCCGCTGTCGTAGGCAGCGCGGAGCTTCAGCGGGTCGGACGGGTCGGCGACGGCCTTGGCGAAGTCGACGGTGCCGTCGAAGGCGTGACTGGTGAGGATCCAGTGGTTGACCTTCTGGCGGATCGCGTCGTCGGCGGCGGTGTAGTAGGGGCCGCCCTTGGTGTTGGTGTAGGTGGCGTCCTTGTAGGGCAGGAGGGTGCCGCCGTAGATGCGGACGTGGGCGGCGTGCGCCTTGGCGATCAGGGCGCGGTAGCCGTCGATGCGTCGCCACCACCACCCCACCCGCTACCTCGCTCGCCCTCGCGCACTACCCCGAGATCGCCGGCACCGCGTCCTCATTGCTCGGCATGGCGCGTTTCGCCTTCGGTGGGCTGGCCGCCCCGCTCGTCGGCCTCGGTGGCTCCGGCACCGCCCTCCCTCTCGGGCTGGTCACCGTCGCCTGCGGCTTCCTCGCCGTGCTCGTCTACCTCCTCGCCGTACACCCCCACACCCGGGCGGCGGAGCACACCGTCGCCCCCGGGCGGCCCGTCGACCAGGTGACGTCCGCCTCCTGACCCTCCCGCCGTGCGCGGAACGGGTACGTATCCGTCCCGCGCCGCCAAGAAAGGACACCCCATGCACTACGCACATCTCGGCCGCAGCGGCCTGAAGGTCAGCCGCCTCGCACTGGGCACCATGAACTTCGGCGACGCCACTGACGAGGCCACCAGCTTCAAGATCATGGATGCGGCGGTGGACGCGGGCATCAACCTGTTCGACACCGCCGACGTGTACGGCGGCCCGCAGTCACCCGACATGAAGCAGGGTGACGGCCTGTCGGAAGAGATCATCGGGCGCTGGCTCGCCCAGGGCGGCGGACGCCGGGACCAGGTAGTGCTGGCCACCAAGCTGTACCAGCCGATGGGCCCGGGCCCGAACGACAAGTACCTGTCGGCGTACAAGATCCGCCGGGCGACCGAGGCCAGCCTGCGGCGCCTGCGGACCGACCACATCGACCTGTACCAGATGCACCACATCGACCGGTCGACGCCGTGGGAGGAGATCTGGCAGGCCGTGGAACATTTGGTCCGCGAGGGCAAGATCACCTACGTCGGCAGCAGCAATTTCGCCGGGTGGCAGATCGCCACCGCCCAGAACGCGGCAACCGATCGCCACTTCACGGGCCTGGTTTCCGAGCAGAGCCTGTACAACCTCACCGCACGGACCAACGAGATGGAGGTGATTCCCGCCCTGCGCCACTACGGGATCGGGCTCATCCCCTGGAGCCCTCTGGGCGGCGGCCTCCTCGGTGGAGTCCTGCAGAAGATCGAGAACGGCCGCCGCGCTTCTGCCCAGATGCGGCAGACCATCGAGCGGTACCGGCCCCAGTTGGAGGCGTACGAGGCCCTGTGCGCCGAGATCGTCGCACAGCCCGCCGACGTCGCGCTGGCCTGGCTGCTGCACAACCCCGTCCTCACGGCCGTGATGGCGGGTCCCCGCACGCCCGAGCAGCTCGCGGCCAGCCTGCGGGCTCACGACGTGCAGCTGTCGGACGACACCCTGCGCAAGCTTGATGAGATCTGGCCCGGCCCCGGTGGCGAGGCCCCCGAGGCATACGCCTGGTAGACCACGCAACGGCCTGCGTGCAGCAGGCGGTCCCGGAACGCATCGTGACGGCCGGCCGTTCCTGTTGTCCGATGATCGAACTCCAGATCATCCGGCGCCCGGCTCACCCCTCAGGAGCGGATGGCCAACCTCGGCAGAACCTGGCCCGGCGTACGGAGCCCGCTTCATATGCAGGGCGCCGGGTGGGGGAGGAATTCATCCCCCGGAAGACCGGTACCGGGGAGGGAAAAGGACCCTCTTTACTTCTCCCTCGGCGAGGGAGAATTCACTGTCCAACGCGGAAGTGGGCGGCGGACCGAGCGCCTTCACCATGCCGTTGCAACCGGCCCGCACCCGGCGTACAGCACGCCGGCCCGCACTCACCTGGACACCCCAACGGGAACAGGATGAGCCGCGGCCGGAGCACTGCGCGGGTCCCGCTCGGTGATGTTGATCGGCCTGTTCGGCCGCACGGACTGCCGTCTCGCTGACCCGGCGCGGGCCTCGGCTGCGTCGCACTCCTCGCGTGGGCCTCGGCCGCCGCGGGCCGCTCCTCCCCGAGAGACGTGACTGAACGTCCTTCCCGAATGTCAGAAATTCTCCGCTGCTCTAGTTTGGAGTGTTCGAGCATGACCACTGCACAGCACAAGATCGGCTCCGGTTTCGACGCCACGAGCACCGCCGACGACGTCCTCCAGGGCATCGACCTGGGCGGGAAGTTCGCGATCGTCACCGGCGGGTACTCGGGCATCGGCCTGGAGACCACCCGTGCGCTCACGCGGGCCGGCGCCCGTGTCGTCGTCCCCGTGCGGAGGCCCGCAGACGCACGGGGTGCGTTGCAGGGGGTCTCCGGCGTCGAAGTGGACGAGCTGGACCTCGGCGACCTGGAAAGCGTGCGCGGCTTCGCGGAGAGGTTCCTCGCCTCAGGCAGGAGTGTCGACTTCGTCATCGACAGCGCTGGGATCATGGCATGCCCCGAAACGCGGGTCGGGCCCGGCTGGGAGGCCCAGTTCGCGATCAACCACCTCGGTCACTTCGCCCTCGTCAACCGTCTGTGGCCGGCCCTCGAAACCGGCGGTGCACGGGTTGTCTCCGTCTCTTCCGGAGGCCACCACATGTCCGGCATCCGCTGGGACGACATCCACTGGCAGCAGGGCTACGACAAGTGGCAGGCGTACGGGCAGGCGAAGACCGCTAACGCGCTCTTCGCCGTGCACCTGGACAGACTCGCCAAGGGTTTCGGCGTCCGCGCCTTCGCCGTGCATCCTGGCGTCATCATCACACCGCTCCTGCGCCACGTTCCGGACGCGGAGAGGGTGGAGTTCGGCTGGTTCGACGAGGACGGGAACCTGCGCGACCCCGACTTCTTCAAGACCCCGCAGCAGGGCGCGGCCACGCAGGTATGGGCGGCGACCTCACCCCAACTGGCCGACCTGGGCGGCCTCTACCTCGAGGACTGCGATGTCGCCGAGCCCGCTCCCGCCGACGGCGAGATGCGCGGTGTCAAGGACTGGGCGACCGACCCCGAGCAGGCAGCACGTCTGTGGGAGCTGTCGGCGGAGCTGACGGACGTGAACGCGTTCGCCTCGTAGCCCGCACGTGCGGCCGGACGTCGTGTGTCGTCCGGCCGCACCCGCGCGGTGGCGTCAAGGGCCGCCTCAGCGCCCGTACGTCCCCCACATCTGAACGTCAGAACGTCAGCACCAGTCGGCCACGCACACCGCCCGCGGCGAGGAGCCGGTGCGCCTCGGCGGCCTGCTCCGCCGGAAACGTCCTGGCGACCCGGAGCGTGATCTGGCCGTCCTCCACCTGCTGTCGCAGTCGGTCGAGCTTGTCCCGCTCCCGGGCATAGCGGAACACGACGATCGGCTCGTAGACGATGCCGCGTTCGCCGGGGCCGTCGTAGCCGAGCAGCGTGACCACCCGGCCCCCGTCACGTACCGCCCGGGCGGTGAGGGCGCCGAGCGAGGCGGCATCGAGGAGTCCGTCGACGCCTTCCGGGACCTCCGCGCGTACTCGGTCGGGGTATTCGGCGCCGCGCCGCAGGACGATGTCGGCGCCGAGTTCCTTGACCAGGGTCTCGTCCTGCTCCGACGCGTCGGCCACCACCCGCAGCCCGTCCGCCTTGGCCAGTTGGACGGCGTAACCGCCCACCGCGCCGGCCGCCCCGGTGACGGCGAGGGTCTGCCCGGCCTCCAGGCCGAGCGTGTCCAGGGCCAGGCGCGCGGTCAGAGCGTTCATCGGCAGCGACGCGGCCTGCTCGTCGCTCGCGCCGTGGGGTGCGCGGACCACCGACTCCGCCGGTACCACGACCTGCTCGGCATAGGCGCCGTGGGAGCCGTCGGCGAGCACGATCGCCATCACGTGGTCACCGACGCTCAGGTCCGTGTCGGTACCCGCGCCGATCTGGTCCACGACGCCGGCGGCCTCCATGCCGGGAACGAACGGCGGCCGGGCATCCGGGGACCGGGCAGGTCCGCTGCGCTGGAGGGCGTCGACAGCGTTGACGGTCGCGGCGCGCACCCGGATCCGCACCTCCCCCGGACCCGCATCCGGGGCAGGCAGCTCAAGGACCTGAAGCACGTCCGGGCCACCGAATTCCGTGAAACCTACAGCCTTCATGCGAAGCACCTCGTTGTCTGACACGCGGTCGTTGAGGTGCCCGACCTTTCCGTCTCGCGTCCGCTTGGAAAAGGGGAAACATCTTGGCTGGGATACGGTCGTAGGGGGGACGCATCTCTCCCCCTATGCGTGACATCACGCCGCCCGGTCAGCCCTTGCGGACGCGCGCAGAGACGGCTCAGGTCGCCGCGTCGGACGCCGTCTTGTTGTGGTCGACGGCCCAGGAAGCGAGGAGGCGCAGTCCGTCGTGGGAGGGGGTGCCGGCTTCGGCGTTCCACACGATGATGTGTTGGTCGGGGTCCGTGCCGCAGGTGAGGGTGTTCCAGTCGAGGGTCAGCTCGCCCACTACCGGGTGCCGCAGCTTCTTGACGCCCTGGCCCCGCATCGCGACATCGTGTTCGGTCCACCACTGCCGGAACTGCGCGTCACGGGCGGAGAGTTCCTCGACCAGGGCGGTGAGGGGCTGGTCGTCGGGGTAGCGCGCGCTCTCCATGCGCAGTTGGGCGATGGCCAGCCGGGTGACCTCTTCCCAGTCGACGTACAGCTCGCGCATCCAGGGTTCGGTGAACAGCAGCCGGACGAACACCCGCTCCTGCTCGGGGTAGCGCCCGAAATCGGTCCACAGGGCGGCGGCGAGCTGGTTCCAGCCGAGGATGTCGGTGCACCGGCCGATGACGAAGGCCGGGGAGGCGGTGAGATCGTCCAGCATGCGCTGCAGCTGCGGGTCCACCTGCTGGCGCTCGCGGTACGTGGACGGGCGCACCCGCTCCTTCGCCGCGAGGTCGAAGAGGTAGGTGCGCTGGTCGTCGTTCAGTCGCAGGGCCTGGGCGATCTCGTCAAGCAGAGGAGCCGACGCCTGGAGCCGGCCCTGCTCGATCCGTGTGTAGTACTCGGTGCTGATCGCGGCGAGGAGTGCCACCTCCTCACGGCGAAGACCCTTCACACGCCGCCGTTGTCCGCCGCGGAGACCGACATCGGAGGGGGTGAGCTCAGCACGACGCGCCTTGAGGAACTCACCCAGCTCGTTCAGATGAGGGTTGCGGTTCATGACCTTCAGCCTGACACAAACGCAGCATCTTGTGAGGGGGACAGATCCCTCCCCTGGCTGATCGGCCAGGGGAGGGACGATCCTCTTGAGTTCGCGGTCGGTCCTGCTAACGGCCGGTGGCCCAGGGCGCGCGTGCGCACCGGCCGAGTCCGCGCCCCGCCGGCTCCTACGAGGTGGCGGCTGACCAGCCGCAGATCGCCGCGGCTGTTGCGCAAACGCTGCTCGGTGGGTGGATGCCCAGATCTCCGGACACCTCAGGAACCGGCTTCCCGGACTCCGTCATCATCCGTACCGCCCCCTCGGGCGGGCACCTCACGACCCCGGAACACCGATGATTTTCCGCGGCACGACGCGGATGATCACGCGGTCCTCGTCATTCTTCGCGGCGGGCAGGTCGACGCCGAGGTACTTCTGCCAGAGCTCGCGCAGCAGGCGCTTGCCCTCGTCCGGGACGATCTCGGCGGTTCCCCGGATCTCGACGGCGGTGTGGGGGTTGGCGAGGTCGTAGACCGAGACACTGATACGGGGGTCGCGCCGCAGGTTGCGCACCTTCTGGCGGTGGTCGAGGGAGGAAAAGAGCACGGTGTCACCCTCGCCCTTGATCCAGACCACCGAGTTCTGCGGGGATCCGTCGGGGCCGATGGTGGCGACGCTGGCGTAGTTCTTGCCGTCGAGCAGGGCGCGGACCCAGTCGGCTAGGGAGGGATGGCCGTCCGCAGAGGAGGAGGGAGAGGAGAGGGAAGAGGAAGTCGTCATCGGGCCCGTCATCGTTGTATGCATGTGCATTTGAAATAGGTTCGCCGGATCTACAGCGGGTGGCCGCCTGATCAGCCGCTCCAGGCCGGGTGCCGGGGGCGTCGCCGGACCAGGACGTCGGCGATGCCGGCCGGGGCGGAGCAAGTCGGTCCGATGCGACACGGCGACACGCCGCCTCGTGGGTTTCCCCCGCACCTGTGGATCGGCAGACGTCGCGCGAGCAGAGCGGGGGTATGTTCGGCGTCCCCGCAGACCGCCACACGGCGGTCGCACAGCAGCAGCCGGTCACAGAAGGGCGCGACCAGGGCAGAGGTCCCGCATGACACCTCGGGCACGTTCGAGTCGCAGATCGTCATGAAGCGGCAGGCAGCGAAGATCCGGCTGCACTCGTTCACCGAGCTGAAGAACGGTGGCTTGGACGACGTGCTCACGTTGGTCTGCGACGGGTTCAACAGAACTCGGCTGCAGAATCAGGACCGCGCTTGCGTCAGCCCGTCAGCTGAGTGCTTTGACGAGTTCCTGGGCGAGGGGGACCGCCGAGACCGGGTTCTGTCCAGTGAACAGGGTGCGATCGACCTGGACGTGCGGGGTGAACGGGTCGGCCTCACGGTAGTCGGCCTTGAGTTCGCCCACGAGACGGTCCTGCAGCAGCCACTTCGCGCGGTCCGCGAGACCGTTCTGCTTCTCCTCCGCGTTGGACAGGCCGGTCAGACGGTAGCCGGTGAACGGGGAGGTGCCATCGGCTCCGATGGTCGCGAGCAGCGCCGCCGGGCCGTGGCAGACCAGGGACACGGGCTTGCCGGAGGCGAGCCAGTCGGTGAGCAGCCTGCCGGAGGCGGCGTCCTCGGGCAGGTCCTCCATCGGACCCCAGCCGCCTGGGTAGAAGACGGCCACGTACTCGTCGATGTTCACGTCCTCGATGCGCATCGGGTGCGCCAGCTCGGTCGCCTCCCGCAGCGCGGTCCGCATGCGCTCCGCGCCTTCCTCGCCTCCGTTGAAGTCCGCGGTGAGGCTGAGCGCGTCCGCTGTCGGCGGAACGCCGCCCGGGGTCGCCGCCGCGATCTCGTATCCGGCCTCCTTGAAGACCTGGTACGGGCCGATGGCCTCCTCGGCCCAGAAACCGGCCGGCTGGCGGGTTCCGTCGGCCAGCGTCCAGTGGTCGGACGCGGTGATCACGAAGAGGATCTTCGCCATATGGAGCTCCTGATGAAGAGGAGGATCAGCCCTTGAGGGCTTCCTGGAGGACGTGGCTGTCGGCGATCTGGCGCATCCGTACGGCCTGGCCGTCACGGACGGTCCACAGGTGCAGGAACCGGACGTCGGCCGTGTTCCCGGTCTTCGTCTCGGCGTGGTAGTGGCCGTAGACGAAGACGTGGCCTTCGTCGTCGGCGAAGAACTCCTCGGGCACCGCGCCGAAGGACTCGTAGTTCGGCATCGTCTTGCCGAAGAAGTCCGTGGCCACGCTGTCCCAGCCGTGGTAGACACCGCTGTTCGGGAAGCCGGGGGTGATGTCCCAGACGAAGTCCGCAGCCATCACCTCCTTGGTGACCTCGGGTGCCATTCGAGACTCGTAGACCCGGCGGATGAGGGCGAGGCTCGGGGAATCGGACATGGCGTACTCCTTGCGGGGGGTGGATGAAGCGAAAAGTGGAAAGGGCCCTGTGATCATGCGGCGAGGGCGGTCCGCCCCGCGCGGAAGATCGCGGCCTGGCGTGCGACACGCGCGCCCAGGTGCTCCGCGGTGGCGATGTCCGACTTGTGGACAGCCTCGGGGCCGGCGTCGGTCGGGCTCTGGGCGCCGGCGCCCAGGAAGAAGCCCAGCCGGTTGATGTCGTCCTCGCTGCCCTTGGTGGAGTCCCAGCCTGGCAGCAGACCCAGGCTGATCCAGTGCATGCCGTGCTGGGCGGCCAGGGTGGCGAAGTAACCCAGGGTGGAGGACTTGTCGCCGCTCTTGGCGCCGGAGTTGGTGAAGCCCGCGGCGAGCTTGTCCACCCAGGCGTGAGGGAACCAGCGCTTGCTGCTGGCCTGGGCGAAGGTGTGGAAGGCGGCGGAGGCGGTGCCCATGTACGTGGCGGAGCCGAAGACGATCGCGTCGGCGCCGTCCAGCTGCGACCACTGCTCGTCGGTGATGGTGTCGACGGAGATCGACACGACCTCGGCGCCGGCTCCCGCGGCACCACGGGCCACGGCTTCGGCGATGACGGCCGTGTGGCCGTAGCCGGAATGAAAGGCGATGGCGACGGTGGGCCGGCCGGGATGGGACATGGTGTTCGTGCTCCTCGAATTGTTTCTTCGGCGGGACTAAAGGACGGCGAAGAACTTCACCATTTTGGTGAGCGCCTGGTCCATGTACTCCGGAACGTCGTACATGGCGATATGAGTCGCGCCGTCGACGACGAACAGTTCCTTCGGGCCGTTGGAAAGCTCGTACGCCTGGTCGCTGAACAGCTTTGTGTCCGCCTTGCTCCCCGCGATGAGAAGGAGCGGCTGGGTCAGGAGTTCCGGAATCTGGTCGAACGTCGAGAAGGCGAACATCCTGTCCATGCTGGTCAGCAGGAACCGGCCCTTGGAACGGGGATGCTGACCACGCGGAGTCCGGTAGTAGTCGTATCCCTCACGCAGGAGGTCCGGTGTGTTGTCGTCGATCTCTTCCAGCGTCTCCGGGACGAACGGGGCGTAGACAGGCGCTGCGCCCCTCGCCTCCGCCGTGCGCTGCTGAGCGGCCATTTCCAGGGTCTTGATCTGCTCGGACACCGGAGACAGGTGCCCCAGGAAGGCCCGGGAGCCTTCGCCCGGCGGAACCGCGCTGACGGTGGCCACCGCCTTGAAACGGCGTTCGGTCTGCGCCACGCTGATCGCGTAACCGCCGCCGGCGCAGATACCGAAGACGCCCATCCGCTCGGTGTCGACGTACGGGAGCGTGGTGAGGAAGTCCGCCGCGCAGCGGGCGTCCTCGACTCTGGTCGTCGGGTCCTCCAGGAGGCGCGGTTCGCCGCCGCTTTCGCCCTGATAGGAGGAGTCGTAGACCACGGTGACGAATCCGTGGGAAGCCAGCCGCTTCGCGTACTGGCCGATGGTCTGTTCCTTCACGCCGCCGGCCGGGTGAATTCCGACGAGTGCCGGGTACTTCTTTTCCTTGTCGAAGTCGTCCGGCAGGTGAAGGTGGCCCGCAATTTCAACTGCCTTGTTCCTGAATGAAACAGTCTCGACCATGACGCATGTCCCTTTTTCGCCCCTGTTTCCGCCGACCGGCGGTCCGCACACCATGATTCGCCGGTGCCGAGATCATGTCCACTCATGATGGGGGGAAGAAACTGTCCCCTGGATATGAATTACCGGGTAGGTGATTCCTCGGGCACCTTCCACGGATCCCTAAGCGCGGTAGAGAGCGTTGCGTTCGCTCGACCTCACGACCGCGCAGCACAACGCTCTCCAGCACCTCGTCTGGACGCCGGGAATCTCCTCGGCGGAGATGGCTCGCCGGACCGGCTTCACTCCCCAGTCCATGGGTGCCGCTGTGAACGCGCTAGTCGACCGCGGCCTTCTGGTGCGCTGTGAACACCCTTCCAACCGCAGGACCGTCCCGTTGGCCATCACGGACGAGGGGCTCGAGCTCGCCGCACGGGCGCGGGATGTGGTGGAACGTCTCGACAGAGAAGCGCTCGCGGTTCTCACCCCTGCCGAGCGGTCCGTGGTCCATTCTCTGCTGCATCGGATGCTTGCAGAGCTCAATCCGGCTGCCTTGCCGTCGACGGTCCCTCGTAACTCGAACTACGGCACGGACCTGATCCCGCCGATTTCCGTTGTGCCGACGCGGTGAGCGTCCAGGGTGTGGATCGCAGAGTGGGGCGGCGGGATGGCTGGCGCCGCGGCCCGCTCAGGCCTCGCGAACCCTCTTGGCCACCCGGTTGAGCAGCGCCCGCAGGTCCGCGGTCCCGTCCGGGCCCAGGTCGTCGGTGATGTGCCGCTCGACATCGGCGATCACCGCGCGGAGCGGCAGACGAGTCGGGCTGTACGCCGGGTTCTGAGCTCGCAGCGGCACCTGACAACCATCTCGCTACCGCATCCCATTGGGGCAACCACCCGAGCTATGCCTCGCCGCATCCGCCGCCAGCCCCCTGGGCCCGAAGTTGCCGTAAACACCGTGCCCAGCCCACGAACACCGCCCGAAGATCCGGGCCGTGTCCGGAACGTGTGGAGCGACAAGGAGTGTCTGAAAGCGGTCAGTGGATATTCGACCAACGCCATCCAAGCCATCGGGGGCGACCGCTGACAAGTCTCAGCACCCCGCTGGCCTGCAACAACACTCAATCGGGACGAAAAACGGGCCCATTCGACCCGGATTCGACCCGAGGCTCACGCTTCCCCGGACCGAGCACAGGTGGACTGCAACGATGCAAAAAGTGCCGCTGTACCAGCCAAATACAGGCAGAAAAATATGCGCAAAACCTCGCCATCGGAACACAACCGTGCAAAATGCCTGCGCCGCGCGACGCAAGGCGCTATCCATGACCCTGAACCGGGTCGATGCCTTCGCGGTTGCTCGAACCCTGCTCTTGTGCGCAAGTGGCCCTCTGAGCAGGCAACTTCGAAATCCGCTTCCGTGAGACGGAAGCGGTATTGCGGCCTTGCGAGGCCCCTGCGAACGATGTCACCACGCCACAGAGACGGGAACCAGCCACCATGCCTCACACCACCGCCTACGCCAGGAACCAGTGGTACGTCGTCGCCTATGCCTACGAAGTCGGGCGCGAGCTGCTCGGACGGACGGTCCTCGGTGAGCCGCTCGTCCTCTATCGGGCGGAGGGGGACGGGACGGCCGTCGCCCTGTCCGACCGCTGTGTGCACCGGCGTTTCCCGCTCTCGGAGAGCCGGCTCGACGGTGACCGGATCGTGTGCGGCTATCACGGGTTCACGTACGACACGACAGGCACCTGCGTGTACGTGCCGGGGCAGAAACGGATACCGCGCACCGCCCGTGTCGCCTCGTACCCGGTCGTCGAACAGGACCTGTTCGTCTGGGTCTGGATCGGCGACCCGGCCCTCGCCGACCCGGGGGCCGTCCCCCGCGCCCCGCACATGGACTCGCCGGACTGGACGACGGTCAGCGGCATGGAACCCATCGACGCGGACTACGGACTCCTCGTCGACAACCTCCTCGACCTCTCGCACGAGACGTATCTGCACGGCGGCTACATCGGCACCCCCGAGGTCGCCGAGACGCCGATCGCCACCGAGGTCGACGAGGGCGCGGGCATCGTGCGCGTCTCGCGGCACATGGACGACGCCGAGTGCCCGCCGTTCTACGCCCGTTCGACCGGCATCGAGGGCCGCATCACACGCTGGCAGGACATCGAGTACCACGCGCCCTGCCTCTATCTGCTGCACAGCAGGATCGCGCCGGTCGGTGTGCTGCCGGAGGCGGACGGAACCGACCCGGACGCCTTCCACACCGAGATCACGTACGCGATCACGCCGTCCGGCGACGGCAGGGTGTACGACTTCTGGGCGGTCTCGCGTGACTTCGCCCGCTCGGACGACGAAGTCACCACCTTCCTGCGGGACTTCAACCACACGGTCGTGATGCAGGACGTCGACGCGCTCAACCTCCTCCAGAAGTCCCTCGGCACCGAACGCGACGGCTACCAGGAGCTGAGCATCAACATCGACACCGGCGGCCTCGCCGCCCGCCGCATCCTGGCCCGGCTGGTCGAGGAGGGCGACAAGCCCGTGGAGAGGGTCCTGTGACCGGCCCGACCGGCGAGATCTACCGCGTGGACTGGCTCCCGGGCACCGACGTGCTGCACGGAACCTGTCACTGCGGCGCCGAGCACACCGCCAAGGACCCGATCGCGATGTGGGAGTGGATGCTCGCCCACCCCGAGGGTCACGAGGCGCCGGGGAACGGCCTCGGACCACGGGCGGGCGACCGAGGACCCCGGGACGGCGGAAAAGGACCGCAGGGAGACCCGGGCGGACCGCGCGATGGCGGCCCCGCACCGCGGGGGAAGACCTCATGAACGCGTACGAGGCCGAACTCGTCGTCGAGCGACGGGAGTCCGTCGCCGACGGCGTGCTCGCACTGACCCTGCGCCATCCGCTCGGCGCGGAACTCCCGTCCTGGGAACCGGGCGCCCACATCGATGTCGTCCTGGGACCGGACCTGGAGCGGCAGTACTCCCTGTGCGGTGATCCGGCGGACCGCCGGGCGTGGCGGATCGCGGTGCTGCGCGAGCCGGACGGGCGGGGCGGATCGGCGCACGTCCACGGGAGGCTGGGAGAGGGTGACAAGGTCCGCGTTCGTGGTCCGCGCAATCACTTCGTGCTGGCGCCCGCCCCGCGCTACCGGTTCGTCGCGGGTGGCATCGGCATCACCCCGATCCTGCCGATGCTCGCCGCGGCCGAGGCGGCGGGCGCCGGGTGGACGCTGCTGTACGGCGGGCGCACCCGCGGATCCATGGCGTTCACCGGGGAGTTGGGGCGGTACGGGGACCGGGTCACCCTCGCTCCGCAGGACGAGGCCGGACTGCTGGACCTCGCCCCCGTGCTCGACGAGGTCCCCGACGGCACCCTCGTCTACTGCTGCGGCCCCGGGCCGCTGCTCGACGCGGTGGAGGAGCGGTGCCCGGCCGGGCTGCTGCACATGGAGCGGTTCCGGCCGAAGCCCCAGGAGACGGGCGGGGAGGCGGAGTTCGAGGTCGTTCTCGATCGGTCGGGGCACACGCTGACCGTCGCCCCCGGTGTCTCGGTCCTCGACACCGTGCGCGCCGCCGGCGTCGAGGTGCTCTTCTCCTGCACCGAGGGCACGTGCGGGACCTGCGAGACGGATGTGCTCGAAGGGACGCCGGACCACCGGGACTCGGTGCTCACGGACGAGGAGCGGGAGGCGGGCGGGACGATGCTCATCTGTGTGTCCCGCTGCCGCGGGAAGAGGCTCGTGCTGGACCTGTGACCGCGAGGTCTCCCTCGATCCGCGCGACCGTCGCCAGCAGGTGGGGAAGCAGGTCGCGGCGGACGGATTCGAGGCTGTTGCGGCTGGCGTGCACGGGGATGTTCGCGGCCCCCACCACGGCGCCGTCCCGGTCCCGCACCGGGGCGGCGACCGAGCGCAGGCCCTCCTCCAACTCCTGGTCGACGATGGCGTATCCGTGCCGTCGCACCCGGCCGAGTTCCGCCTTCAGGAGGTCCGGCGAGACGAGCGTGCGCGCCGTCAGCGGCCGGAGGTCGGCTCGCTCCAGCCGGGCGTCGATCTCCGCGTCCGTGAGGTGCGCGAGGATCACCCGGCCCACGGAGGTGACGTGGGCCGGGAAGCGGGTGCCGACGGTGATCGTCGCCGTCATGATGCGCCGGGTCGGGACCCGCGCCACGTACACGACGTCGTCGCCGTCGAGGACGCAGAGCGAGCTCGACTCCCCCACCTGTTCGGCGAGTTGCTCCAGATGCGGCAGGGCGATCTCCGGGAGGGTGAAGCCGGAGAGATAGGCGTAGCCGAGTTCCAGCACGCGCGGGGTGAGCCGGAAGACCCGGCCGTCCGTGTGGACGTACCCGAGATCGACCAGGGTCAGCAGGAAGCGGCGGGCCGCGGCGCGGGTCAGGTCGCAGCCGCGCGCGACCTCACTGAGGGTCAGTTCCGGTCGGTCGGCGCCGAATACACGGATCACGGCGAGTCCGCGTTCGAAGGACCGGACGAAGTGGGGTGCTCGGGCTGCTGTAGGCATCGTCGCCTCCAGAGGGACACACGGAGCGCTCTCCGCACAGGCCGAGAGCGCGTTTCGGTAACTGTCAACAATATTGTTAGCCAAGGCCATTGACCCGGCACGGACAGGGTTCTACCTTCGCGCTGAGCACCATTGTGCGGTGTGCGCACAACCTGTCGGAACACTTTCGTCTGCACAGGAGGAGCCATGCGTCGTCTGCTCGCCGGTATCGCGGTCGGATCCTTCCTGGTCGCCGCGTCGGCCTGCGGTTCGTCCGACGGCGGTGGCGCCTCGGACAAGAACTCTTCGTCCGGCGGTACCACCACCGTGAAGGTGGGGATCATCCCCATCGTCGATGTCGCCCCGGTCTATCTGGGCCAGAAGAAGGGCTTCTACAGCAAGCGCGGCCTGAAGCTGTCGATGACGGCCGCGCAGGGCGGCGCGGCGATCGTGCCGGGTGTCGTCTCGAGCCAGTTCCAGTTCGGGTTCTCCAATGTGACCTCGCTGATGATCGCCCAGTCCAACGGCGTTCCCGTGAAGGCCATCGCCAACGGCGTCGCCTCGACGGGCGTCGACGGCAAGGACTTCGGCGCCATCACGGTCAAGAAGGGCAGCGCCATCACCTCGGCGAAGGACCTGGAGGGGAAGAAGGTCGCCGTCAACACGGTGAAGAACATCAATGAGACGGCCGTGCGCGAGTCGGTGCGCAAGGCGGGCGGCGACCCGTCCAAGGTGAAGTTCGTCGAGCTCGCCTTCGACCAGATGCCCGCGGCCCTCGACAGCGGCCAGATCGACGCCGCCATGGTGGTCGAGCCCGCACTCGCGACGGTCAAGAGCCAGGGCGGCACCGAGATCGCCTCGTCCCTGGTCGACGTGGCCAAGGACCTCACGGTCGCCATGTACTTCACCTCGAACCAGTACGCGTCGCAGCACCCCGACGTGGTGAAGAAGTTCCAGGAGGCCACCGCGGAGTCACTCGCCTACGCCGACGCCCACCCGGACGAGGTCCGGGACATCGTCACCACGTACACGAAGATCCCGGCGGCCGTGCTGGCCGAGGTGACCCTGCCCAAGTGGCCGGCCGAGCCGAACCGGACCTCGATCGAGGCGCTGGAGAAGCTGGGCGAGCAGGACGGCCTCTTCAAGACGGCGCCCGATCTGGACAAGCTGCTGCCGTGAAGCGGAAGCAAGCGCGTGGCAGTGGCTCCGCCGGGTGGGCCGTGAACGCCGCTCTGGGCGCCGCCGGGCTCGCGGCCTTCCTCGTCCTCGGCGAGGTGGTGCCGCGGCTCGGCGTGGTCAAGGAGCAGTATTTCCCTCCGACCAGCCGGATCGCGCGAGCCCTCGGCGACGAGATCACCGACGGCGCCTTCTGGACCGATCTCGGCGACACCCTCACCGGCTGGGCGCTGGGCCTGGCGATCGCGGTCGGTGCGGGCATCGTGGTGGGCGTGGTCGTCTCGGTCGTGCCGTATCTGCGCGAGGTGACCGCCTCGACGATCGAGTTCCTGCGTCCCATTCCCTCCGTGGCCCTGATCCCGCTAGCCGTCCTCCTCTACGGCACCGAGCTGCGGTCGGTGCTCCTCCTCGTCGTGTACGCGTCCTTCTGGCAGGTCCTCGTCCAGGTCATGTACGGCGTGCGGGACGTCGACCCGGTGGCGGAGGAGACAGCGCGCTCGTACGGTCTCGGCACCTGGGCCCGGGTCCGTCATGTGCTGTGGCCGACGGCCCTCCCGTACGTCATGACGGGTGTCCGGCTGGCCGCGTCGGTCGCGCTCATCCTCACCGTGACCGCCGAACTCGTCATCGGCGCACCGGGGTTGGGCGCGCGCATCGCGGTCGCCCAGACCTCGCAGGCCGTACCCGAGATGTACGCGCTGATCGTGGTCACGGGTCTGCTCGGACTGCTGATCAACGTAGGTGCGCGGTCGGTGGAGCGGCACGCGCTGGCCTGGCACCAGTCGGTGCGCGGGGAGGTGGCGGTGTGACGGACATCCCGCCCGAACCGACGAGGCCGGGCCCGTGGGGAAGCCTGCCCCTGCGGATGCTGTTCGTCGCCGCGCTCCCCGTGCTGCTGATCGTCGTCTGGTGGCTCGCGTCGGACGGCAGCACCAACGTCTACTGGCCGCCGCTGCGCACGATCCTCCGGACGTTCCCCGACGTCTGGACGCGCGACCGGCTCCGCGCCGACCTGGTGCCCAGCCTGCTGCGGCTGCTCGGCGGCTACACGTCGGCGGCGGTCGTGGGCATCGCGCTCGGCACGGTCATCGGCTCGTACCGGAAGGTGCGGGCTGTGTGCGAACCGGTCCTGGAGTTCCTGCGGGCGGTGCCGCCGCCGGTCCTCGTCCCGGTGATCATGCTGTTCGCGGGCATCGGGGACACCATGAAGATCGTCGTGATCGCGAGCGGCTGCGTCTGGCCGATCCTGCTGAACACGGTCGAGGGAGTACGCGCCGTCGACTCCGTGATGTCCGAGACGGCCCGCTCGTACGGCATCACCGGACCGGCCCGGATGCGCGCCGTCGTCCTGCCGTCGGCGAGCCCGCAGATCTTCACGGGCCTGCGCCAGGCGCTGTCCATCGGGATCATCCTGATGGTCATCAGTGAGATGTTCGCGGCGAGCAACGGACTCGGCTTCGCCATCGTGCAGTTCCAGCGCGGCTTCGCGATCCCCGACATGTGGACCGGAATCCTCGTCCTCGGCCTGCTCGGCTTCGTCCTCTCGGTCGCCTTCCAGCTGGTCGAGCGACGGGTGCTCGGCTGGTACCACGGCCTTCGGGACTCCTCCCGGCGGTCCCCGTGACGCTCGCGAAAGGGCGGTCCATGCACGCGTCTTTGGTCGTATCCGGCCTGCGGAAGGTCTACGAGGGGTCAGGGCGCCGGGTGGAGGCGGTCCGGGACCTCACCTTCACGGTGGACGCGGGTGAACTCGTCTGTCTGGTCGGCCCGTCGGGCTGCGGCAAGACCACGCTGCTGAAGTGCATGGGCGGCCTGCTGACGCCGACGGGGGGCGAGGTCCTGCTCGCGGGCCGGCGGGTGAGCGGCCCGCCGCCCGGCATGGCGTTCGTGTTCCAGGAGTACGGACGCAGTCTGTTCCCCTGGATGCGGGTCGGCGAGAACGTCGAGCTGCCGCTGAAGCAGAAGAATCTGAGCAGGACGCGGCGGCGGGAGCTGGTCGCCGACGCGTTGGAGTCCGTCGGCCTGGCCGACGCCGCGGGGGCCTATCCCTGGCAGCTGTCCGGCGGGATGCAGCAGCGGGTCGCCATCGCCCGGGCTCTCGCGTACGAGCCCGAGGTCCTGCTCATGGACGAGCCGTTCGCGGCGGTCGACGCGCAGACCCGCGCCGATCTGGAGGACCTGGTGCGCCGGCTGTGGCGGCAGCGCGGAATCACGATCCTGTTCGTGACCCATGACATCGACGAGGCCGTCTATCTGGGCGAGCGGGTGCTGATCCTCTCGGCCTCCCCCACCGTCGTGCAGGAGCAGCTGAAGGTCGATCTCCCGGAGGAGCGGGACCAGTTGCACACCCGGGTCGCCCCGCGCTTCGCCGAGTTGCGGACCCATGTGTACGAGCAGATCCAGGCGGCGAAGCGCGGGGAGCCGGTCACGAAGACAGATACGCCTCCACCTCACTGAGCCGGCCGGCCGGTGTTGGCGGTGACGTTCAGCCGCCCGGCACGGGCAGCGTCCTGGTGCGGGCCGGCGGATACCGGCCCGGCGCTCTCAGGCGCGCAGCCACACCGCCGTGTCCGGCGGGAGGAATCCGTCGGCGTCCAACGGGCCGCCGGCGAGGAGGAGTTCGGAGTGATCCGGGAGCTCCACCGGTCCGTCGGCAAGGTTGACGACGCAGAGCAGACCGTCGGCGCGGGCGAAGGCGAGGACGCCCTCGGGTGCGGGCAGCCAGGTGAGGGGGCCGTCGCCGAAGCCCGGTTCGGTGCGGCGGATGCGGAGCGCGGCACGGTAGAGGCTCAGCATCGAGGCGGGGTCCTCGGACTGGCGGTCGGCGGCGTGCGCGGGCCAGCCGGCCGGTTGCGGCAGCCAGGGGTCGCCGCCGAATCCGGCGTACGGCGCCTCGGCCGCCCAGGGCAGTGGGACCCGGCAGCCGTCGCGGCCCGGGTCCGTGCCGCCGGAGCGGAAGTGCATCGGGTCCTGGATGCTCTCGAGCGGCAACTCGACCTCGGGCAGGCCGAGTTCCTCGCCCTGGTAGACGTACACGGAGCCGGGCAGGGCGAGCGAGAGCAGCGCGGCGGCGCGGGCCCTGCGGGTGCCGAGAGCCAGGTCGGTGGGCGTGCCGAAGGCCTTGGCGGTGAAGTCGAAGCCGGTGTCGGTACGGCCGTAGCGGGTGACCGTACGGGTCACGTCGTGGTTGCACAGCACCCAGGTGGCGGGCGCGCCCACGGGGGCGTGCTCGGCGAGGGTCTCGTCGATGGAGGTACGCAGCCGTGCGGCGTCCCAAGGGCAGGACAGGAAGGAGAAGTTGAACGCGGTGTGCAGTTCGTCGGGGCGCAGATAGCGGGCGAAGCGCTCGGTGTCGGGGAGCCAGACCTCGCCGACGAAGACGCCGTCGTAGGCGTCGGCGACCGCCCGCCAGGAGCGGTAGATGTCGTGGAGTTCATCGCGGTCGACGTACGGGTTCGGGTCGCGGCCCTCGACGTAGTCGGGCAGGTCGGGGTCCTTGGCGAGCAGCGCGGCGGAGTCGATGCGCACGCCAGCAACCCCGCGTTCGAACCAGAAGCGCAGGATCTCCTCGTGCTCCTGGCGGACGGCCGGGTGGGCCCAGTTGAGGTCGGGCTGCTCGGGGGTGAAGAGGTGGAGGTACCAGTCGCCGTCGGGCAGCCGGGTCCACACCGGTTCGGCGGAGCCCGCGAACTGGGACGGCCAGTCGTTGGGCGGGAGTTCGCCGTGTTCGCCGCGGCCGGGGCGGAAGTGGAAGAGTTCGCGCTCCGGGCCGCCCTCCAGGGCCGCCCGGAACCAGGGGTGCCGGTCGGAGACGTGGTTCGGCACGATGTCGACCAGGGTGCGGATGCCCAGTTCCCTGGCCTCGGCGATCAGCTTCTCCGCCTCGGCGAGGGTCCCGAAGGCCGGGTCGATGGCGCGGTAGTCGGCGACGTCGTAGCCGCCGTCGGCCAGGGGTGAGAGATACCAGGGGTTGAACCACAGGGCGTCCACGCCGAGTTCGGCGAGGTAAGGGAGTCTGGCGCGGACGCCCGCGAGGTCGCCGGTGCCGTCGCCGTCGCCGTCCGCGAAGCTGCGGACGTACACCTGGTAGATGACGGCGGAACGCCACCACGCGGACTGATTTCGGGCAGGGCGGGGCTGTCCCACGGTGCGTTGCCTTTCGTTCGGGGAGGTCACGTACAGGCGTCAGCCCTTGGTGCTGCCCGTGCTGATTCCGGCGATGATGTGCCGCTGGAACACCAGGAACATCACGACCATGGGGATGCTGGCGATCACCATGGCGGCGATGAGCACGGTCAGCTGGATGTTCTGCGACAGCTGGACGAGTGCCACGCTGATGGGCTGCTTGTCGGTGTCGGAGAAGACCATCAGCGGCCAGAGGAAGTCCTGCCAGACGGCGACCAGGGCGAAGATCGACACGACTCCGAGGACGGGCCGGGACATCGGCAGCACGATCGACCACAGGGTGCGCAGTCTTCCGGCGCCGTCGATCTCGGCGGCCTCCAGGACGTCGCGCGGGATCTGGTCGAAGAAGCGCTTGAGGAGATAGAGGTTGAAGGCGTTGGCGACGGCGGGCAGCCAGATGCCGAGCGGGTCGTTGAGCAGGCTGGTGTGGATGAGGGGCAGGTCGGCGACCGTCAGGTACTTGGGGACGACCAGGGCCTGCGCCGGGACCATCAGGGTGGCGAGGATGCCGCCGAGGATCACCTTGCCGAAGGCCGGCTTCAGCTTGGACAGGGCGTACGCCGCGGCGGTGCAGAGGACGAGCTGGAGGAACCAGGCCCCGGCCGCCTGGACGACCGTGTTCCACAGGTGCGTGGGCAGGTCCATGAGGTCCCACGCGTCGGTGTAGCCGGACAGGTGCCACTGGTCGGGTACGAAGGTCGGCGGAGTGCGCGTCACCTCGTCCGGCGACTTCATGGCGCCGGTGACCATCCAGTAGACCGGGAAGAGGAAGGCCAGCGCGAAGAGCAGGACGACACCGCTGAAGATCGTCCAGTAGACGGCCTTGCCGCGCGGGCGGGACAGGGCGAGCGGGGAGACCAGGGTGCGGGTGCTCATGTGTCGTCCCCTTCCGAGCGGGTCAGCCGCAGGTACAGGGCGGAGAAGGCGCTGAGCAGGACGAGCAGCATCACGCTCAGCGCGCAGGCCCCTCCGAAGTCGTTGTAGAGGAAGGCGTACTTGTAGATCAGGTACAGCACCGTGACGGTCTTGTCCTCGGGTCCGCCGCCGGTGATCACGAACGGTTCCGTGAAGACCTGCATGGTGGCGATGATCTGAAGGAGCATCAGCATGAGGATGATGAAGCGGGTCTGCGGGATCGTCACGTACCGGATCCGCTGCAGCAGGCTCGCGCCGTCCAGCTCGGCCGCCTCGTACAGCTCGCCGGGGATGCTCTGGAGCGCGGCGAGGTAGATGAGGACGGTGCCGCCGAGGTTGGCCCAGGTGGCGACGATCACCAGGGAGACGAGGGCGGTGTCGGCGCCGTTGGACCAGTTCGAGGTCGGCAGGTGCAGAAAGCGCAGCGCCTCGTTGGCGAGGCCCGCTCCGGGGTCGTAGAACCACTTCCAGAGCAGGGCGCTGACCACCGGCGGGATCATCACCGGCAGATAGACCACGACTCTGAAGAAGGCCTTCGCGTGCCGTAGTTCATTGAGCACCAGCGCCATCACGAAGGGGACGGCGAAGCCGATCAGCAGGGCGAGAAGCGTGAAGGTCAGGGTGTTGCGCCAGGCGGCGGTGAACTCCGGGTCGTGGAAGACCCGGGTGAAGTTGGCGGTGCCGACCCACTCGCCACCGCTGCCCGGCGTGTACTTCTGGAAGGCGATCACGACCGCGCGGATCGCCGGGTACCAGGAGAACAGCGCGAAGCAGAGCAGGCCGCCGATCAGGAAGGCGTAAGCGCGGGACTGGTCGGCCAGGCGCCGGCGCCAGGGGGTCCCGGGCCGGCGTCCCGCCGACCGCGGCGCCTCCGGCACGCCGACGGCGGCCGGAGGGAACGCTGCGGGGGGCTTCGATGCGGTCTTCATGAACGGTGTCAGCCTCGGGCCAGAATGGAGTCGATCTTGCCGGAGGCGTCCTTGAGGAGCTGGTCGATGTCGGCGTCCTTCTTGGTGAGGACCGCGGACACGGCGCCGTCGAGGACGGAGTAGATCTGCTGGGCCTGCGGGGGCTCGATCTTCATCTGCAGGCTCTGGTTGCCGTCCAGGAAGGCCTGGTAGTTCTCCACGGGCACGTTCGCGTTGGCCTTCTTGACCTCCTGGTCCTTGGTGTCCGCGGCGCCGGTGAACAGGCGCGGCTCGGGCAGGCCGACCGGGGCGTTGTTCTGCTTGGCGCGGGCGTAGTCACCGAGGAAGCCCTTCCCGGGTGACAGGAACATGTGCTCGAGCCACTTGAGGCCGGCCTTGATCTGCTCCGGGCTGGCCTTCTTGTTGAACATGTAGCCGTCGCCGCCGATGAGTGTGCCCTTGCCGCCGGGCATCGGCGCGAGGGCGAGGTCCTTGTAGTTCCCGCCCTTCTCCTTGACGAGGATCGGGATGTTGTCGGGCGCGGAGAGGTACATGCCGAGCTTGCCGGAACCCATCATCTGCTGGACGTCGTTGATGACCAGCAGCTGCTTGGTGCCCATGGAGTTGTCGCTCCAGCGCATGTCCTTGAGGTTCTGCAGGACCGCCTTGCCCTCGGGGCCGTCGATCGTGGACTTCTTGCCGTCCTCGGCGACGACGTTCCCGCCCTGCGAGTAGAGCTCGGCGGTGAAGTGCCAACCACCCTGGTTCTGGGCGCTGTAGTCCGCGTAGCCGACCGTTCCCTTGCCGAGCGCGGCTATCTTCTCGGCGTCCGCGCGCAGCTCTTCCCAGGTCGCCGGGGGCTTGTCGGGGTCGAGGCCGGCCTTCTTGAAGAGCGCCTTGTTGTAGATGAGGCCCATCGAGTAGCCGGTGCGGGGGATGCCGTAGATCTTGCCGTCGACGGTGTAGATGTCGCGCAGTTGCTGCTGGATGGTGTCGTAGCTCTTCAGGTCCTTGACGTAACTCGTGATGTCCGCCGCCTGGTTGACGTCGACGACGTGCTTGGCGTCGGTGAAGTACGTGTAGAACACGTCCTCCATCTGGCCGCCGGCCAGCTTGGCGTCGAAGGTCTTGGGGTCCTGACACGGGAACGCGTCATGCGCGACGACGTCGATGTCCGGGTTGGCCTTCTCGAACGCCTTGATGTCGGCGTCGAAGAACGCGCGGTCGACCTTGGCGCTCTTCGGCGGCTCGCAGTTGACCGTGATGCGGGTCTTTCCGTCGGCCGTGTCGTCGTCGCTCGAACCGCAGGCGGTGGCGGCGAGCGCGAGGGAGGACGCCATGAGCATGACGGCGGTACGGCGGAACCCGGTGCTTCTCATTGGTGGACCCCTTTGGGCAGGAGCGAGGAAGGCCCACGGCGGGCGTGCCGCCGTGTTCTGGCGCCGCACACTCAAGCACCGCCGACATCTGTCCGCAAGATGTCGCGCAGAATCTGTAATTATTTGACAGCAGAAGGGGTCTCTGCGGCGGGTGCTTGCGGTCCTCAGCCGCGGGGCGCTTGCGCGGTCGACCCGCGCACCACCAACTCCGGTTCGAACAGGAGCTCTTCGGCGGTCACGCTGCTGCCGCCGATCTGCGCGTTCAGCAGTTCCACCGCGGCGCGCCCCATGGCCTCGATCGGCTGCCGGACCGTGGTCAGCGGGGGTTCGGTGCAGTTCATGAACGCCGAGTCGTCGTACCCGACGACGGAGATCTCGCCCGGAACACTGAGCCCCTTGCGCCGGGCGGCCCGTACGGCACCGAGCGCGAGCGGGTCACTGGCGCAGATGATGCCGGTCACCCCCCGGTCGAGCAGCCGGGTGGCCGCGGCCTGACCGCCCTCCAGCGAGAACATCGCCCGGGCGACGTGCTCGTCGGGCAGCTCCGGCGCGAGGGCGCGCGCCGCCGCGAGCTTGCGGCCCGAGGGCATGTGGTCGCCGGGGCCGAGGACGAGCCCGATCCGCTCGTGGCCGAGCGAGTCGAGATGGCGCCAGGCCTGCTCGACGGCGACGGCGTCGTCGCAGGAGACGCAGGGGAAACCGAGGTGCTCGATGGCCGCGTTGACCAGCACCACCGGAATGTTGCGGTCCGCGAGCTGGCGGTAGTGGTCGTGCGGCGCGTCGGCCTGCGCGTACAGACCACCGGCGAACACCACGCCGGAGACCTGCTGCTGGAGCAGCAGCTCCACGTAGTCGGCCTCGGAGACGCCGCCCTTGGTCTGGGTGCACAGCACCGGGGTGAGGCCGAGCTGCGCGAGTGCTCCCCCGATCACCTCGGCGAAGGCCGGGAAGATCGGGTTCTGCAGCTCGGGCAGGACGAGGCCGACGAGCCGGGCGCGTTCGCCGCGCAGCTGGGTCGGCCGCTCGTAACCGAGGACGTCGAGGGCGGAGAGCACCGCCTGCCGGGTGGAGTCGGAGACTCCGGGCTTGCCGTTGAGCACCCGGCTGACCGTGGCCTCACTGACCCCGACCTTCATGGCCACCTGAGCAAGTCGTCGCGTCATGCGCGCAAGAATAGCGCAAGAAATGCAAGCTGCTTGCGTAAAAGTTCGTCCACTTCACGCTCGCGTCAGCGGCCCCTGTCAGGGTGCCGCCCACAGACCGCGGACATGGCCCAGGTGGCGTGTCATCACCGCGCGTACGGCGCGCTCGTCGCGGTCGAGCAGGGCGTCGAGGAGTTCCAGGTGCTCCTCCGCCGAGGCCTCCAGACGGCCGGCCTCGACGAGGGCGTTGAGCCCGTACAGACGCGAGCGCTTGCGCAGGTCGCCGACGACCTCGACGAGATGGGAGTTGCCCGCGAGGGCGAGCAGGCCGAGGTGGAAGCGGATGTCCGCCCCCACGTAGGCGATGAGGTCACCGGCCGCCGCCGCGGTCACGATCTCCCGGGCGGCCGGACGCAGCGCCTCCAGCGAGACGGGGTCCGCCGTGGTGGCCAGCCGGACGACGGTGGGGATCTCGATGAGCGAGCGGATGTGGGTGTACTCGTCGAGCTGCTTCTCGGAGACCGCCGTGACCCGGAACCCCTTGTTGGGCACCGTGTCGACCAGACCCTCCTTGGCCAGGTCGAGCATGGCCTCGCGGACGGGCGTCGCGGAGACGCCGAAGCGGGCCGCGAGCGTGGGCGCCGAGTAGACCTCGCCGGCCCGCAGTTCGCCCGCGATCAGCGCGGCGCGCAGCGCGTCGGCCACGCGCTCGCGATAGCTGCTCTTCTTGCCGCCCAGGGTGGGCAGGTCGGGAGCGGCTGAGGGTGCGCTGCTGCGCTGGGCGGCCATCGGGGTCTCCTCGTACGGGCCGGTGCGCCTTCTCGCCGCACCGGCCATGTGCCATATCACGTGTTACTCGGGCTACCAGTATCTACGTCCCGGAGCGGGGCCGCTCACAGGACGAATCCGGCCGGGAACGGGTCCGTGGGGTCGAGCAGGTACTGGGCTGTCCCCGTGAGCCACGCGCGCCCCGTGAAGCTCGGCAGCACGGCGGGCATTCCGGCGACCTCGGTGGTGCCGAGCAGCCGGCCGGTGAACCGTGTCCCGATGAAGGACTCGTTCACGAACTCGGTGTGCAACGGGAGTTCGCCACGGGCGTGCAGCTGGGCCATGCGCGCGCTGGTGCCCGTACCGCAGGGCGAACGGTCGAACCACCCGGGATGGATCGCCATCGCGTGCCGCGAGAAGCGGGCCGTCGCCCCGGGCGCGTACAGGTGGACATGGTGGCAGCCGCGGATGGACGGGTCCTCGGGGTGCACGGGCTCGCCCTCGGCGTTGACCGCGTCCATCAGCGCCAGTCCCGCCGCGAGGATCTCGTCCTTGCGGGAACGGTCGAAGGGCAGGCCGAACTGTTCCAGCGGCAGGATCGCGTAGAAGTTTCCGCCGTAGGCGAGGTCGTACGTCACCGTGCGCCCGTCGGCGAGCGTGGCCGAGCGGTCGAGGCCGACGGCGAAGGACGGCACGTTCTTGAGCGTGACCGCCTTGGCCGCGCCGTCCTCGACGGCGACCTCCGCGACGACGAGGCCCGCCGGGGTGTCCAGCCGGATCGTGGTGACGGGCTCGACGACCTCGACCATGCCGGTCTCCACCAGCACGGTCGCCACCCCGATCGTGCCGTGCCCGCACATCGGCAGATAGCCCGACACCTCGATGTAGATCACGCCGTAGTCGCAGTCCGGACGGGTGGGCGGCTGGAGGATCGCGCCGCTCATCGCCGCGTGGCCGCGCGGCTCGTTCATCAGGAGCTGTTTGATGTCGTCGCGGTGCTGACGGAAGTACAGCCGCCGCTCGTTCATGGTCGCGCCCGGGATCGTGCCGATCCCGCCGGTGATCACCCGGGTGGGCATGCCCTCGGTGTGCGAGTCGACGGCGTGCAGGACGAGTTTGCTGCGCATGGCACTCCTGGGTGGTGTCGGCGGGGGACCGGCGGACCCGTACGGCTCAGGCGAGACCGGCGGCGACGGCCTGCTCCGTGGCGAGTCGCACGGCGGCCTCCTGCTCGGGCAGCAGCGGAACGCGCGGCGGCCGGACCGGACCGCCGTGGCGGCCGACCATGTCCATGGACAGTTTGATGGCCTGGACGAACTCGACCCGGGAGTCCCAGCGCAGCAGTGGGTGCAGCTGACGGTAGAGCTTGCCCGCCGTGTCGAGGTCACCGGCGACGGCCGCGCGGAAGAGCTCGACGCTCGCGCGGGGCAGAGCGTTCGGGTAGCCGGCCACCCAGCCCTTGGCGCCGGCGACGGCGAGTTCGAGCAGGACGTCGTCCGCGCCGATCAACAGGTCGAGCTCCGGGGCGAGTTCGGCGATGCGGTAGGCGCGGCGCACGTCGCCGGAGAACTCCTTGACCCCCTGGATGGAACCGGCCGCGTGCAGCTCGGCGAGGAGTTCGGGCACCAGGTCGACCTTGGTGTCGATCGGGTTGTTGTACGCGACGACCGGGACGCCCGCCCGGGCGACCTCTTCGTAGTGCCCGAGCACGGAGCGCTCGTCCGCGCGGTAGGCGTTGGGCGGCAGCAGCATCACGGCACCGCAGCCCGCGTCCCTCGCCTGCTCGGCCCAGCGGCGGGCCTCGGCGGAGCCGTACGCGGCGACGCCGGGCATCACCCGGGACCCGCCGATCGCGGCGACGGCGGTCTCGACGACCTTGGCGCGCTCTTCGGGCGTGAGCACCTGGTACTCACCGAGCGAGCCGTTCGGTACGACGCCGTCGCAGCCGTTCTCGACGAGCCAGGCGCAGTGCTCGGCGTACCGGTCGTAGTTCACGGAGAGGTCGTCGTTCAGCGGGAGCGCGGTGGCGACGAGGACTCCGCGCCAGGGGCGGCTGTCGGGGGTGACGGTCATGAGGTGCTCATTCCTCTCAATAGGGTGTGACATTTCACAGCGGCGGGGTCACGGGCGAGGTCGAGGTCGCGGTCGCGGTCGCGGTCGCGGTCGAAGCCAGGAGCGAGGTCGAGTCGCAACGGGGTCGTCGTGGGGGGTCACTCCCGGGCGGGGGGCGAGCCCGCGCCCGGGGTTCCGTCGTCGCCGTCAGTACCGGCACGGGCGAGCACACCGAGCGGTACCGGGCGCGCCAACAGCCGTCGTGCGGGCGTCTGTTCGCAGCCGACGAGCCCGGCGACCGCGGGCTCGCACATCCGGCCCTGGCACCACCCCATCCCGGCCCGGGTGAGCAGCTTGACCGTCCGCAGGTCGCCCGCGCCGAGGTCGGTGACGGCCTCGCGGACACGACCGCCGGTGACCTCCTCGCAGCGGCACACGACGGTGTCGTCGGTGACCTGGTCCGTCCAGTGCGCGGGCGGTGTGTACACGGTGTCGAGCGCGGCGAAGAACGTCCGCATTCTCGTACGGGACCTGACGGCTCGCGCCGCCGCGCGCGGGTCGGGTCCGGTGCCGGAGAGCCGGGCGGCGATCGACCGGCCCGCGATGTGCCCCTCGGCCAGGGAGAGGGCGGAGCCGCCGATGCCGGTGGTCTCGCCCGCGGCCCAGACGCCGGGCACGTCGGTGCGCTGCTCCTCGTCCACATCGACTCCCAGCCCGTCGATACGGCAGCCGAGGGCTTCGGCGAGATCGGTGTGCGGGATCATCCCGTGCCCCACGGCGAGCGTGTCGCAGGGGATGCGGCGCCCGGTTCCGGTCCTGACCCGCCCGTCGGGGCCGAGCGCGGCGACGGTGACGGCTTCGAGCCGCGCCTCGCCATGGGCCTCGACGACGGTGTGCGACGGGACGAACGGCACACGGTGACGCAGGAGTTGGAACGCGTACCGGGCCCCCTCGGCGAGCTTGCCGGGATGAGCCGCCAGCGCCCCGGCCCTGCGGACGAACGCTCTCGGGCCGGCGGACTCCACGAGCGCGGCGACCTCCACGCCGGCGGCCGCCAGTGCGGTCGCCACGGGCAGCAGCAGCGGTCCGGTGCCCGCGACGACGGCGGTCCGCCCCGGCACGACGAGGCCGCCCTTGAGCATGGCCTGGGCGCCTCCCGCGGTCACGACACCGGGCAGGGTCCAGCCGGGGAAGGGCAGCACCTTCTCGTACCCACCTGTGGCGAGGAGCACGGCGTCGGCGCGCACGGTGACGGAGCGCTCCTGGAGGAGGGCGTGGACGGTGAATGCGGGCCGTGCGGCGGTGGTGGTGGTGCGCCCGTGCCCGGCGAAGGTGTCGTGACCGGCGGCCCCGGGCCCGCCCCCGGCGCCGGCACCGATCCCTCCGCCGCCATCAGCACGATCACCGCCACCGCTACCACCATCAGCACCGGCACCGGCACCGGTGTTCGTCGCCCCGGCCCGTTCGACCAGCCACACATGATGGTCCGTCAAGTGCGTGACCGTGCCCGCTTCCAGGTGGGCCGCGAGCCCCTGTTCCAGTCGCTCCCAGGTGCGCCACTGGTGGTGCAGCGCGCGGGGCCGCCGGGCGCCGAGACCGCTCGCGGGCCGGCGGTAGAACTGCCCGCCCGCCGCCGCGGCCGAGTCGATCAGCGTCACGCGGACGCCGCGTGCCGCCGCGGCGAGGGAGGCGGCGAGACCGGCCGGGCCCGCGCCGATCACCGCGAGGTGGTGGCGTCCGTCAGTCATCGTGGCCCGTGCCTTCCTGCGTGCGGATCGTGTCGCCCGGTGCCAGCGGAACCAGACAGGCCCGCTGATTGGGGCGGTCGTTGACGGTGACGAGGCAGTCGAAGCAGACGCCGATGCCGCAGAAGACGCCACGGGGCCGGCCCGCGTCACGGGTGGTGCGCCAGGAGGTGACGCCCGCGGCCCACAGGGCGGCGGCGACGGTCCGGCCGGGCAGCGCCTCGATGTCCCGGCCGTCGAGGGTGACGGTGAACGCGGGGCCGGGTTCGGCCCGTACGAGGTCCAGAGGGTTCACGCGGCCTCCTCGGGGAAACGGTCGGGCCGGAACGGCGCGAGGTCGAGCCCGGGTGTCTTGCCGGCCAGGACCTGCGCGATGAGCTGTCCGGTGCCGGTCGACAGTCCGATGCCCGCGCCTTCGTGCCCGCAGGCGTGGAAGAGACCGGGTGCCCGGGGGTCGGGGCCGATCGCGGGCAGATGGTCGGGCAGGTAGGGCCGGAAGCCGAGGTAGGTCCGCAGGGCGCGTACCTCCGACAGGAAGGGAAAGAGCCGCGTGGCCCCCGCGGCCAGTTCGCGCACGGCGGGCAGCGAGAACGACCGGTCGAAGCCGACCCGTTCCCGGCTCGCGCCGATCAGGATCGGGCCGGCCGCGGTCCCCTCCACCACCGGCGACGTCTGGAGTGCGGCGGAGTCACTGGCGACGTCGGCGACGTAGTCCGCGGCGTACACCTTGTGGCGCACCCGGCGCGGCAGGGGTTCGGTGACGAGGACGAAGCCTCGGCGGGGCAGGACGGGAAGGGTGACACCGGCGAGGGAGGCCACCGCCGCGCCCCATGTCCCGGCCGCGTTGACGACGGCCGGCGCGTGCAGATCGCCCCGGTCGGTGCGTACGCCGCGGACCGAGCCGTCCCGTGCGCGCAGCACCTCGGTCACGGTGCGCCCGGTCAGCAGCCGCGCCCCCGAAGCCCGTAGAAGATGCGCGGCGGCCAGGGCGGGCATCACCTGGGTGTCCTGCGGATAGCGCACGGCGCCCGCGAGTCCGGGCGCCAAGTACGGTTCCAGATCGTGGAGTCGGTCGGCCGTGACCGGTTCGGCCAGCACACCGGCCGCCCGCTGGGTCGCGGCGAAGGTCTCCAGCGCGGCCAGCCCCTCGGGCGTGGAGGCCACGACGACGCCGCCCTTGGCCTCGTACTCGATCGCCTCCGCCCGTTCCTGGGCGAGGTCGGCCCACAGGCGCCCGGAGAGCAGCGCGAGGTCGAGCTCGGGCCCGGGTTCCTTGTCGGAGACGAGCAGATTCCCCTCCCCCGCGCCGGTCGTGCCGCCGGCCACCGGGCCGCGGTCCACCACGGCGACATCGAGGCCCGCGCGAGCCGCGTACAGGGCGCAGGCAGCGCCCACCATTCCGGCTCCGACGACCACGACATCGCAGGTAAATGGCTTGCTCACATCAGTACTATGTCACATGCTTCTCTCGCACGGAACGGTCGACGCCCCGCGCGCGGACGCTCCACCCGGACGTCCCGTCGGGTGCGCCCCGGACGACACGACCTGCGCGACACGACCTACACGAGAAGGTGCCTGACGTGGCCAAGGGCCGAAAGAACGGTCTCTACCGAGGAATCTCCGACGAGCTGTCCGCCCTGATGCGCACGGGCTGGGCCGACACCGAGCGGCACGATCTGCGGCCGGACGAGCAGGCGGCGCACGCGGCCCGCCGCCGCGCCGCGCTCTCCGGCCTCTTCCCGGGCGAGCGGCTGGTCATCCCGTCCGGAGAGCTCAAGACCCGGTCGAACGACTCCCACTACCCGTTCCGCCCGTACTCCGGCTACGTCCATCTGACAGGCGATCAGACCCGTGACGGCGCGCTCGTGTTGGAGCCGCGCACCGAGGGCGGTCACGAAGCGCACTGCTATCAGCTCCCCCGCGACAGCCGGGACAGCGACGAGTTCTGGACGGGCATGACGGCCGAACTGTGGATGGGCCGCCGCCGCTCCCTCGCCGAGTCGGAACAGGTGCTCGGACTCCCCTGCCGTGACATCCGCACGATCTCCGAGGACCTGGCGGACACGGGTGTCCCGACCCGCGTCGTCCGCGGCCACGCGCCCGCGATCGAGGCCGCGCTCGTCACGGACGAGGAGCGGGACGCCGAGCTGGAGGAGGCGCTCTCCGGACTGCGGCTGGTCAAGGACGCCTGGGAGATCGGCGAGCTGCGCCGGGCGGTGGACTCCACCGTGCGCGGATTCACCGATGTCGTACGGGAGTTGTCGCAGGCGGTCGCCACCTCGGAGCGATGGATCGAGGGCACCTTCTTCCGCCGCGCCCGCGTCGAGGGGAACGACGTCGGCTACGGCTCGATCTGCGCGGCCGGCGAGCACGCCACGATCATGCACTGGGTGGACAACGACGGACCGGTCCGCCCCGGCGAGCTGCTGCTGCTCGACGCGGGCGTGGAGACCCGCACGCTCTACACCGCCGACGTGACCCGCACCCTCCCGATCAGCGGCACGTTCACTCCGCTCCAGCGCCAGGTCTACGACGCCGTGTACGAGGCGCAGGAGGCGGGCATGGCGGCGGTGAAGCCGGGTGCCCTGTACCGCGACTTCCATGACGCCGCCCAGTGGTCGATGACCGAGCGCCTGGTGGCCTGGGGCTTCATCGAGGGCCCGGTGGAGCGCGCCTTCGAACTCGGTCTCCAGCGCCGCTTCACCATGGCGGGCACCGGGCACATGCTCGGGCTCGATGTCCACGACTGCGCCCGGGCCCGCAACGAGGACTATGTCGGCGGCGTCCTGGAGCCGGGCATGGTCCTCACCGTGGAGCCGGGCCTCTACTTCCAGCCGGACGACCTGACCGTGCCCGAGGAGTGGCGAGGCATCGGCGTCCGGATCGAGGACGACCTCCTGGTCACGGCGGACGGCTACGAGAACCTCTCGGGCGCGCTCCCCCGCTCGGCCGATGAAGTGGAGTCGTGGATGCGGGAGTTCGCCGGATAGCCCTCCTTCCGCCCGCCGCCCGGCCCGCCCGAAGACCGGAGCCGGGGCGGGGCGGGGGCGGGGGCGGGCGGCTCAGCCGGGTAAACACGCAAACGCCTGAGACACCTACTGGATCAATTCGGCCGCGCCCGTGGTCGCGTCGCGCCGATTCCGGCCGCACCCTCCCCGACTCGGGTCCGACACAGCGGCGTTGGCCCCGCACACGCGGGTGCGAAGGCGAGCGGCCCCGGAGGCTCAGATCCTGCTCTCGGCCGCCGTATCGGCGGACAGCCGCTGGGCCGCGTAGATCGGAATCACCGAGAGCAGGACGAGCACGGCGGCCACGACGTTCACGACCGGTGCCTGACGGGGTCGGGTCATGTTGTTGAAGATCCAGATCGGCAGGGTCTCGATGCCGGGCCCGGCCGTGAACGTCGTCACGACGATCTCGTCGAAGGACAGCGCGAAGGCGAGCAGTCCGCCGGCCAGCAGCGCCGATCGCACCAGTGGGAAGGTGACGTCGGCGAAGGCGCGGAAGGTGTCCGCGCCCAGGTCCATCGCGGCTTCCTCGTAGGTGCCGGACGTACGGCGCAACCGGGCGACGACGTTGTTGAAGACGACGACGATGCAGAAGGTGGCGTGGCCGACGATCACGGTGAACATGCCGAGTCCGACGCCGAGCGGTTCGAGCACCGTGCTGAACGCCGAGTTGAGCGCGATACCCGTGACGATGCCGGGCAGCGCGATCGGCAGGACGACCACGAAGGAGATGGCGTCGCGGCCGAAGAAGCGGTGGCGGGCGACCGCGAAGGCGATCAGCGTGCCGAGGACCAGCGCGATGGCCGTGGCCCCGAGGCCCGCCTTGACCGAGACCCACAGCGCCGCGCGGGCGCCCTCGTTGGCCCAGGCGACCGACCACCAGTGGAAGGTGAGCCCGGTCGGCGGCCAGCTCGCGCTGCGGTCCGGGTTGAAGGAGTTGACCAGGACGAGCGCGAGCGGCACGTAGATGATCGCGAAGCCGAGCCCGGCGGCGACGCGCAGCGCGATGCGCGCGGAACGGGAGAGTTGCACAGCGGGCTCCTCAGAGACTGCTCAGGGCGCCCGTGCGGCGCATCGCGAGGAGGTACACCACGATGACCACGACGGGGACCGTGCCGAGTGCGGCGGCCATGGGCAGGTTCAGTTCGATGTTGGAGTAGACGACGTTGCCGATGAGCTGGGTCTTGCCGCCGACGATCTGCACGGTGATGTAGTCGCCGAGGCTGAGCGAGAAGGTGAAGACCGAGCCGGCGGCCACGGACGGCAGGACCATCGGCAGCACGACCGATCGGAAGGTGCGGCCCGCCCCGGCTCCCAGGTCCGCCGACGCGTCGAGCAGGTTGGCCGGAAGCTGCTCCAGCGCGGTGTGGATCGGCAGGATCATGTACGGCAGCCAGAGATAGGTCAGCGCGATGATCGCCGCGGCCTGTCCGTATCCGGGGCCGCTGAGCCCGAAGGGCTTCAGCATCCAGTCGGCGAGGCCGCCTTGGGAGAGGATCAGCCGCCAGGCGTACACCTTGACGAGGTAACTCGCCCACAGCGGCGTGAGGATGGCGACGACGAGCAGCGGACGCCGTGCGGGCCGGGCGATACGCGCCGTGTAGAAGGCGACCGGGAAGGCGATCACCGCGCACAGGACGGTGACCGCGAGGGCGACGCCGATGCTGCGCAGGATGACCTGCCGGTACACGGGCGTGGTGATCAGCTGGTGGAAGTTGTCGGTCGACCAGACCTTCACGACCTCGGAGGTGAAGGAGTCCGTCGTCCAGAACGCCGAGACGAACAGCACGGCCAGGGAGCCGAGATAGAGGACCGCGAGCCAGAGCAGCGGTGCGGTCAGGAGCAGGGACAGCCGCAGCCGGGAGTGCCGGTGCAGGGTCCCGGCGAGCCGCCGGACGGGGGAGCGTCCGGCGGCCTGCGGGGTGGAGGTCATCGCTTGTTCAGCCCTTGATCTCGGTCCAGGCCTGGACCCACTTCGCGTACGGGACGCACTTGACGTCGGTGCGGCCGTCGAGGCACTGCTCGATGGGCGTGTTCCAGAACGCGATGTTCTTCCAGTAGCTCTCGTCGGTGGCGTGGTAGGTGTCGCAGAAGGTCTTGTCGCTGGTCTCCTCGCACGCCTCGGCGTTGGCCGGCGCCTCACCGAAGTACTCGGCGACCTGGGCGTTCACCTTCGGCGAGATGATCCAGTCCAGCCACTTGTAGGCGCAGTTGGGATGCTTGGCCCTGGCGGAGACCATCCAGGTGTCGGACCAGCCGGTGGAACCCTCCTTGGGCACGAAGGCCTTCACCTCGGCGCCCTCGTCGGCCGTGAGGTTGGCGATGACCTGCCAGGTGGTACCGACCACGGAGTCCCCGCTCTTGAACGCGGAGATCTCCTTGAGGTAGTCGCTCCAGTACTCCCCCACGTTCGCGCTCTGCTTCTTCAGCAGCGCGACGGCCGCGTCGAACTGCTTCTGGTCGAGCGCGTAGGGGTCCTTGATCTTCAACTCGGGCTTGGTCGCCTTCAGATACAGCGCCGCGTCGGCGATGTAGATCGGCGAGTCGTACGCGGTGACGTGGCCCTTGTTCGCCGAGGCGTCGTCGAAGACCGCCGACCAGGACGTGGGGGCGGGGGTGACCTTCTGGGTGTTGTACATCAGGAGGTTGGCGCCGCGGCCGTGCGGGATGCCGTACATCTGGCCGTCGACGGAGTTCCAGGCGCCCTTCTTCAGGCCGCTGAAGACGTTCTTGTAGTTCGGTACGAGGGCGGTGTTGACCGGGGCCGCGTCGCCCGAGGCTATGAGCCGGAGGGAGGCGTCTCCGGAGGCGGAAACCGCGTCGTACTGGCCGGTCTTCATCAGCTTGACCATCTCGTCGGAGCTGGCGGCGACCTTGGAGTTGACCTGGCAGCCGGTCTGCTTCTCGAAGTCGCCGACCCAGTCCACCTTGGGATCGTTGGAACCGTCCTCGACATAGCCGGCCCAGGCGATCAGGTTCACCTGGCCCTCGGTCTTGCCGAGTTTCGACTGCGCCTTGAGGTCGGGCGGGTTGAGGCCGGTGGACGAGGAGGAACCGGTGTCGGACGATCCGCAGGCGGTGGCCGCGAGGAGCACCGCGACGGCGGTGGCGGCCTTGAGGGTTGGGGTGAGGCGCACGGCGTACTCCATACGTGACGGGGGACTGAGCGGGGGAGTCAGCGGGGGTCGGGGACCTGGAAGGAGTGGCGGCGGTGCCACTGGAGCCGGACCCGGGTGCCGCGGAGGGCGGCGACGTCCTCGGAGGAGGTCTCCAGGTTCTGCTGGAGCGCGGTGAGACGGCCGCCCGCGTCGAGATCCACCAGGAAGCGGGTGGAGTCGCCCAGATAGACGACCTCGGCGACGGTGCCGGTGGCGGTGGAGTGCTCCGGCTCGTCCGCCTCGGCGGACTCCTTGAGGACCCGGATCTTCTCGGGCCGGATGCTGTAGGTGCCCGGGGTGCCGACGACCTGTTGCGCCGACTGGCCCTCGAGCAGGTTGGACGTGCCGACGAAGCCCGCGACGAACGGGGTGGCCGGGCGTTCGTAGATCTCGGCCGGGGTGCCGACCTGTTCGATGCGGCCCTGGTGGAAGACGGCGATGCGGTCGCTCATCGTCAGGGCCTCCTCCTGGTCGTGGGTGACGAACACGAAGGTGATGCCGACCTCGCGCTGGATCGCCTTGAGTTCGACCTGCATCTGCTCGCGCAGCTTGAGGTCGAGGGCGCCGAGCGGCTCGTCGAGCAGCAGGACGCGGGGGCGGCCGACGAGGGCCCTGGCGAGGGCGACACGCTGGCGCTGGCCTCCCGAGAGCTGGCCCGGACGGCGCCGGCCGAACCCTTCGAGCCGTACGTCGGCGAGCGCCTTGCGGGCCCTGACCAGCCGCTCGGCCTTCCGCACCCTGCGGACCCTGAGTCCGTAGGCGACGTTCTGTTCGACGGTCATGTGCGGGAAGAGGGCGTAGTCCTGGAAGACCGTGTGCACGTCCCGTTCGAAGGGGGCGAGACCGGTGACCTCCTGGCCGGCCAGCTCGATCCGGCCCGCGGTCGGGCTCTCGAATCCGGCGATCATCCGCAGGACGGTCGTCTTGCCCGAGCCGGACGGGCCGAGCATCGAGAAGAACTCGCCGTCGGCTATCTCCAGATCGACTCCGGCCACGGCGGTCGTGTCACCGAACGCTTTTCGCAGGCCCTGGAGCCGGATCGCCTTTGCCTCCATGGGCGGGGAACCTTTCTGGTGCAGGTGTGCGTTGCAACACTGACCGGAAAGATATGAAGCCATAGTTCAAATCTCAAGACCCCTTTAGAGTAAAGGTTGAGTCAACGCACAAGGTGGTGACCGTGAAGCAACACAGGGGCGACGGCGTCCGCAGAGCCGTCTTCACTCCCGTGGACAACCGCGCGCGCGTCGAGACGGTCGTACACCGGCTCAGCGACGCCATCGAGCTCGGGCTGCTCGCCGACGGCGAGCAGCTGCCCGGCGAGATGGAGCTGGCCGGACAGCTCGGCGTGTCCACGGTCACCCTGCGCGAGGCCCTGATGGCCCTGCGGCAGCAGGGTCTGGTCACCACGCGCCGGGGGCGCGGGGGCGGCAGCTTCGTGTCACTGCCCGAAGTGCCGGGCGAGGAGCGGCTGAAGGCCCGGCTGGCCGGCTGGAGCACCGAGGAACTGCGCGACTTGGGCGACCACTGGGCAGCCGTGTCCGGAGCCGCCGCCCGGCTCGCGGCGCAGCGGACGGAATCGGACGACCTCAAGGCGCTCCGCCGCACGCTGGACGATCTGGCCGCCGCCGAGGACGCCGCCGCCCGCAGCCGCGTCTACGGCCGCTTCCATGTCGAGCTCGCCGCGGCCGCGCAGTCCGCCCGGCTGACCCGTGAACAGGTCGTGCTCCAGACGGAGGTGGGGGCGCTGATGTGCCTGGTGCTCGGGGACGACGAATATCGTGAAGAAGTCGCAGACCGTCACCGCTCCGTAATCTCCGCCGTGCAAGATGGGGCCCACGATTCGGCCAGAGCGCTGGCCGAGCGGTGCGTACAGGACTCGACGGCGCGGCTCATCAACCTCCGCCTCGCGATGCCGCGTGCCGCGTCCGGTCCCCGTCCGCTGGAGGGCACCCATGAGCAGGAGCCCAGGCCCGGTCGGCGCGACGGCGACGCTTGACGCCACCGCCGAGGCGGCCGTCGCCACGCAGGTCCGCTCCACGCTCGAGGCCGTCTTCGAAGCGGTCGCCGAGACCCGGGCCGACACGACCGCTCTCCTCACCCGCGTCGCCGCGCAGGGCCGCCGCCCCGCGACGGCGGATCTGGCGGCACTGCGTCCGGGGCTGCATCTGCGGCTCACCCGGCAGGAGTTGGTGTCGGGCGCCGGCTTCGTGGCCGCACCGGGCCTGCTCGGTGACGTACCGGCGTGGCTGGAGTGGTGGCAGCAGAGCTCCGACGGCGGCGTACGACCGTTGCTGCTCGACCTCGATCCGGCGCACTCCGCGTACTCCGACTACACGCACTGGGACTGGTTCGCACTCCCCCGCGACACCGGGCGGCGCGCGGTCGCCGGGCCCTACGTCGACTACCTCTGCTCCGACGAGTACAGCCTGACGCTGTCCGCGCCCGTCCATCTGGAGGGCCGGTTCGTGGGGGTCGCCGCGGCCGACGTGTATCTGCGGCACTTCGAGGGCGCGGTCGTCCCGCTCCTCCAACGGCTGCCCGGAGCGGCCTACTTGGTGAACGCGAGAGGTCGGGTGGCCGCGTCCGCCGACCCGGGCCATCTGGCCGGATCCCTCACCAGGGGACCGGACTTCGCGGCCGTGCTGTCGACGGCCCGGAGCACTCGCTTCGAGGGAATGCGGCTCGTCCCGTGCGACGGCGTGCCACTCGTCCTCGTGACGCCGGCCGGCTGAGTCCCGCGACCCCTCGGGCGGGTCACACCGCCCGCAGCTCCGCCGCGCCGTTGCGTGTCTTGCGGGCCTTGCGCGGTGGGCCCGCGACCGGCCGTACGGCCTCGCGCAGCACCAGGGTCATCCGCGTGTAGCCCATGTCCTGAAGGGTCTTGGGTGTGTCCTCCACGATCCGACAGTCCGTGCTGCCCCAGCGCGGGTCGGGATGCACCAGCGGGCGGACGGCTCCGTCGTGCTCGACGGCGCGCGGACCGACCGCGCGGATCCAGTGCGGCAGACCGTGCCGATAGGCGGCATCCATGATCGGGTCCTGGGCGATGTCCCGGCGGATCGACTGGAGTCCGCGGTCCTGGCCGTGCCGCTCCACCGCCGCGGCGAAGTGCGCGAGCATCGGCAGGCACCAGCTCGACTCGTGCTCGCCGAGGATCGACCCCGCGTCCGGATGGAACAGGACGAACCGAAGGAAGTTGTCGCCCGGCATGGCGGTCGGATGGGTACCGACGCCGTCGAAAAGTGTCTCGAATGCGGCGTTGGACAGAACGACGTCCCAGCGGTGGTCGAAGACGACGGAGGGGAAGGGAACGGCCTCAAGCAGCGTGGCGTAGTCCTGGAGGTACGCCTGAGCTTCGAGACTCTCGGGGACAGGTCGCGGCTGGGACCGCTGCCTTCCTGCCTGGTACGCCATCGGGAGGTCACCCCTCTTGCCTCTGCGGCCTTCACGCGGCGCCCCGATCCTGATACCCCGGACACAGGCGTGTCAACTATCGTGGCATTTGGCGCCCGTTGACGGCTGAATCTCGCCACAGTTGTGGCGAGACCTGGATGTGAGTTCGAGCGAGGGGCTACGCTCCGGATGGTCCCCGGTCTTGGTACCGGGATGGTTTTCTGACCTTCGTGTCCACATGGTTCCCGACCTTCGTGAGAGCCACCTGAGAGAGACGTAGGAGATCTGTCGGTGACGGATGGCTTCGAGGTTCCGGGCGCCACGGCGACGGTTCTGCTGCAGGCCGTCGTGGCCCGGGTCACCGCACTCGCCGACCGGCTCGGCGTGCTGCACGCCGAAGTCTTCGACACCCAGCGGCTGTCGGCCGAGTCCGGCGTCCCCGAACCCGTGGTGAAAGCCCTGCTCAGCGGCCGCCGCGCCGGGGAGCCCGATCTGCAGGCACGGTTCCTGCAGCGCCTGGACCTGTTGCGCCGCACCCGGCTCAAGCCCAACGGGCGCCGCTACACCCAGCAGGAGATCGCGGACGGCGCCGGCATGTCGCGCCAGCAGGCGGGCGCCCTCATCAACGGCGACCGGCGCCCCACCATGGAGCACTGCGACGCCATCCAGCGCTTCTTCCGGGTGCACGCCGGTTTCCTCACGGCCGAGGACTCCGAAGCGCTCGTGGGCGCCCTGCAGCGCTCGGAACAGGAACTCCTGCAACGGCTCGCCGACCGCGAACGCGCGGCGGCCACCGTCGCCGACGATCCCCTGGAGCGGCTGCTCCTCGACCACGGGGTCCGCGGAATCGCCTGGCGGGCCGCGCAGTTGCCCACCGACCAGCACCGGGACAAGGTCGCGGAGTGGCTGGACATGCTCCTGGAGAGCGTCAAGCGGCCAAAGTCGTGAGCCGGGGGAGATCAGTGGGCATCGGAAGGGAAATGCGCCGCCTGTGCGGCGAGTTGGTCTCGGAGCTCTCGCTCCCGGCGCCGGCGGCACCCGCCGACCTCTACACGGCGCTGTGTTGCGCGATGAGCAGACGCCGCGGCCGCCCCGTCCAGTTCCGTACGGCCGTGTTCCCGCCCGGCACCGCCAGCGGCCTGTGGCTCGACATGGCCGAGCAGGACCTCGTCGTCATCGAGGAACGCACCGCACCTGACCACCAGTTGGTCATCCTCGGCCATGAGCTGTGGCACATGAAGGCCGGGCACTGCAGCCATCACGTCGGGGGCGCGGCCGTCGCGGCGCGCTTACTCAGCGACACCGCGGACCTCGAGGCCACCGTCCTGAGAGTGGCCGCGCGCACCCGCTTCGACCTCGCGGACGAGAAGGAGGCCGAGAGCTTCGGTCTTCTGCTCGCCAGCAAGTGCCGTACCTGGCTGGCGGGTTCGTCGCTGCGCGGTCCGGTGCAGCAGCACGGTCTGGCCGGGCGCATCGAAGCGTCCCTGGGCTGCCGCGGGCCACGGGGCTGACGGTCCCGGAACCATGGACGGATCCAGCTACTACTTCCCCGCGGTCGCCATGGGCGCCGCCATCACCTTCAAGGGACCCGCGCTCCTGCGTGGCTGGCGCGACCCGCTGCTGCGCTCCGTGGGTGTACTGCTCGCCCTGGCCGGCCTGGTGTTCCTCTTCGCCGCCCCGCCGACCATCGCCGCGGTCAACGACATCACCGGGATACCCAACGTCTCGGCCCCCCTGGTCTACTGCCTGCTGAGTGCCTACAGCGCCTCATGCCTGGTGCTGATCATCAACTGGCGCGGCGCACCGCCCGAGGTGACCCGAAGGCTCTCACGCCGCTGGATCCTCGGTTACACCGTGGTCGGCGTGGCCCTGATCGTGCTGTTCGCCCTCGGGGACGCCTCCGTCGAAAGGCTGCGGGACCTCGACACCTACTACGCCAACACCCCCTTCATCCGCGAGATGATCGTGCTCTACCTCGTCTCGCTCACCGCCGCGGGTGTCGCGATGAACGTCATGTGCTGGCGCTGGGCCGCCCAGGTGCGCGGCCGGCTGCGTGCCGGGCTGGTGATCATCGCGTTCGGTTCTCTGTGCAACATCCCCTACTCGGCGGCCAAGTTTACCGCCGTGGTGGCCCGTTGGAACGGCGCGAACCTCGACGGCCTGAGCACCAACACGGCGCCCGTACTGGCGTCGGCGGGGGCCCAGATCACCGCCGTCGGCTTCTGTCTCCCGCTCGCCTGGCAGCGCGTCGGCGACAGCTGGAACACCTGGTCGACCTATCGCAGACTCGGGCCGCTGTGGCGCGAACTGAGACCGGTCTCCGTGCCGGAGGACCGCGCGGTGCGGATCTCCTGGTGGTCGCCCGCCGAACTCCAGGTCACCCAGCGGGAGTCCGACATCCACGACGGCATGCTGAGCCTCTACCCCTACTTCGACCCCGCGGTGCGCTCCCGCGCCTATGGCGCCGCGGTCGCGGCGGGCTCCTCCCCCGCCGAGGCGCACGCCGAGGCGGACGCGGCGATGGTGACGGTCGCGGTGCGGGCCAGGGCCGCCGATCCGGAGGGCCGGGTCATCAGCTCGGCGGAGGGGGCAGCCGCGCCGCCGGAGGCCGGATCGTCGTTCGCGCACACCGACGGCCCACGGGACCTCGTGCGCATGTCCATCGCGCTGCGCCGGTCGCCCGTCGTCGCGGCGGCCCGGGGCCGGACGGCGACCAGGTCGGCGAGCGGCTCCCGCGAACGAACGGGATGACCCGGCGACCAGGTCGGCGAGCGGCTCCCCCGAACGAACGGGACGACCGCTCCGGGCACACCGCCGCGTCCGAAGGCCTGCCGGTCCCGCCGACGGGGTGACGGTGACGCCGGGTGCCTGCCGCCCGGCGCGGGCGGCACGCCGGGCCGCAGTGACCGCCCGCCCTCGGGACCGCCTCAGGTCGCGCTGCGCTCGCTCGCCTCGCGCAGGTCCCGCTCCACCACGCGGTTCTGGACGGTGTCCGGTTGCCCCGCCGCCGTACCCGGGCGTCCCGTGCGCACTCGGGACCGCCTCAGGTCGCGCTGCGCTCGCTCGCCTCGCGCAGGTCCCGCTCCACCGCGCGGTTCTGGACGGTGTCCGGTTGCCCCGCCGCCGTACCCGGGCGTCCCGTGCGCAGCAGCCCCCGCCAGCGCTCACGGCTCCAGTCGGCCGCGCTGGTGGTGGTCGTGAACTCCTCGACCAGGGCGAGGAAGCGCGCCGGATCGCTGTGGAAGGGGAAGTGGCCGGCCCCCTCGAAGATCTCCAGGCGGCTGCCTGGCATCGCCTCGTGCGCCCCGTGGGCGTGCCGCACCGGAACCACGCTGTCCCGGTCGCCCCAGAGCAGCATGGTGGGCATGCCCTCGGTGAGATAGCAGCGGTCGAGCATGGTGACCGCCTGGCCGCGCCAGTCGACCACGGCCCGCAGGGTCCGGATGAACGCGCTGCGGGAGGTCGCGTCGGGCAGCGCGTCCACGAGGTTCACCAACTCCGGCGCGTCCTGCGCCAGATCGGTGTCGAGCAGGCGTATCAGACGGAGGAAGAGGCCCATGTGGAGGCGCATCCCGGGCAGTCGCAGCGCGGACAGCATCAGATGGGCGCCCGGCAGCGACACGGCGCGCAGGACGGGGTTGACCTCGCCCCCGACACCGCCCGCGCTGACCAGGATCAGCCGCTCGGTGCGCTCGGGGAACTGGTACGCGAACTGCATCGCCACTCCCCCGCCCAGCGAATGCCCCACCAGCGTCGCGGACTCGATGTCGAGCGTGGACAGCAGATCGCGCACGCCGTTGGCGTAGGCGGCCACCGAATAGTCGGCGCGCGGTTTGTCCGAGGCGCCGTGGCCGAGCAGGTCGGGCGCGATCACCGTGTGGGTGCGGGCGAGGTCGGGGATCAGCTCCGCCCAGGTCGCGGAGGAGTCTCCGATGCCGTGGATCAGGACGAGCGCCGGGCCCTCACCGGCCATCCGGTAGGCACGCCGGTAGCCGTGCACGACGCGGTGGTGCAGCCGCAGTTCCCCGTCACCGACGGAACGCAGCCGCGGGGTGCGCCGCGGTTGGCGGGACTGTAAGTCGACCACGGGCAGACCTCCCGTTCCCAGGCCGCCGCGAAGGCGGCTCCCGAGCCGCCGGAACGACGGCTCCGGGGCCGTCCGGTAGGCGGCCCCGGCATTCATCACCAGCGTAGGGCCCCTGTCCCACAAGGGATTTCCGTGATGTTTCGCCTCCGCTAAGCGGGCGAACCTCCACGCACCGAAACCGGATTGTCAGTGGTGGACGGCAAGCTGGGGTCAGGACCAGTGTCACGACAAGCCAACCGGGGAGAGCCGTCCGATGCCGACCGCCGTACTGACCGAACACGAACGCGCCGCCGTGCAGGCCTATCTCCGCCTCCTCCAGACGGTACGAGCGGCTTTCGACGGCCCGCCGGACGGATCCCGGCCACCCATGGTGCCGCCCACCGTGCTCGCCGAGGCGGAGCGGGCCCTGGCGGCGGCCGGCCTCGCGGGCAACGAGGAGGCGTTCTTCGAACTACTGCACTCGTGGTGCCCGGAGCCGGGCTGGGCGTGAGACGCGGACGGCGGGGTCCCACCGCCGTGCGGCCGAGGCCGACGACCGGGACGCCTCCGTGATCGCGGACACCGTCTGCCGGGCGGGCGGGGACAGCGAAGCCCCCGGGACCGAGCCACCGGGGGGCTTCGTCGTCCGGGTGGGCGGGGTCGGGCGCGCAGCCGCACGCCTGGTGGCCGCCGGGCCGTAGCGGCGTGCCGGGCCCCTACGCGGCGCCGCTGACGTCGGGGGCGATGAACCGCCGGTGGAGCGGACTGAAGCTCGTCTCGGGCGTGCCGGCGATGCCCGCCTTCTGGACCGCGGGGGCGAGCCGTTCGGCGAAGAAGGCCTCGAACGCCTGCTGGGATTCCCAGACGTCGGTCACATGCAGGCCGTCGGCGTCGAACCAGGCCACGTGCACCTGGCCACCGGCCGCCGGGACCTCCTCCCAGTCGACCGCGTCCCGCACTATGTCGTACTGCTCCGGTGTGGCTCCTGCCCAGTGCATCGACATCACCATCGCCATGTCCAGCCCCTTACCGCTCGTAGTGGTGTACGCCGTTCTCGGACCAGCCAACATCCACCCGCTGCCGCACACATCTCCACGGCGGCCAATGGTGTCCCGCTGCCGGTGCCGAGCATCGGGATCGTTCCACTCCGCGAGCAGTGCCGGACAGAGCGCGCGGAGGCATTCCGGAGCCCGCGGAATGCCTCGTACGCTGGTCACGCGGTGGCGCCCGTCCGCGCCGGGTTCGCCGTCGCCGACGCGTGCCCTCTCGCGAAGCGGTCCGGATCAGGACTCTCCCGGTGTCCAGACGTAGGGCGTGGCGGTGGTCGCGGCCCGGAAGCCCAGGCGTCGGAGGGTCGGGGCGCTGTCCTCGGACGCGTCGACGTGCAGGTACTCGACTCCCCGGGCCACGGCGAGCCGGGCTCGGGCCGCGATCAGTGCCCGGTAGATACCGCGGCCTCGCCAGGCGGGCACCGTCGTACCGCCCCGGAGGCCGGCGAACACGGTTCCGGGGCTGAGGACCAGCCACGCGGCCGAGACGACCTGGCTGTCGGCCTCGGCGACCAGGACGGCGATGTCGTCCGGTGCCGCCGCGATCTGCCCGCTCAGGAAGCCGTGGAGCCGGCGCGGGTCCATGCCCCACACGCTGGACTCCATCACCGCGATCCGGCGGATGTCGGCGTCCTCGGCGACCCGACGCAGCACGACGCCTGCCGGTACCACCGGCTCTCTCGCCGCCTCGGCCGCCTGTCCGATCAGCACGGTCTCTGGCTTCCCGGGGACGAATCCGGCGGCCCGGAGGCGGTCCGTGAGGTCCGCCGGCCTGTCATGGGCGCGGGTCTTCCACTCGACCTCCTCACCCCGTCCGGCGAAGTAGTCGCGCTGCCGGACGATCAGCCGGTCCAGGTCGGCACCGCTCAGCCCGAGGTCGCGCGGGGCGATGACGAATCCGCGGAAGTGTCCGACCACGCGCAGGAGCGGTCCGTCCTGCTCGCATCCGACCCCGGCCGGGAGCGCCGGGAGCACTCCTCGCATCTGCGCGTCGTACGCGGCCAGCAGCGTGTCGATGTCCTGCGTCACGGCATCGAGGGTACGCAACCGTCAACTCCGTTGCTCCAGAGCCCTGTTCAGGTGTCAGGTCCGGACCGCGGCGCCGGTCCGGGTGTGCGGGACCGTGACCGCCGACGCGACCAACCCCCGCTGGACGGTCCAGCGTCCGTCGAAGGCCTGGACGGGAATGCCGTCCACCACCGGCCCCGGTACGAGGAGTCGGGCGTGGAAGCTTCCCGAGAGGACGGCGGTGGCGGGCGTCGGGCCCACGGAGATGTCGATGTCCGCCTCGGAGAAGTCCAGCCACTTGCCGGTGAGCGGGAACCACGCCTTGTAGACCGACTCCTTGGCGCTGAACAGGAGCCGGTCCCAGTGGACGTCGGGTGTCCGGGCGCCGAGGCGTTCCAGGCGGCCCCTCTCGCCGGGCAGGGCGACGGCGGCCAGGACGTCCTCCGGGAGCGCCAGGTGGGGTTCGGCGTCGACGCCGAGGGAGGCCAGATCGGTGGCACGGGCGAGCGTGGCGGCGGCATAGCCGTCGCAGTGCGTCATGCTGCCGATCAGACCCGCCGGCCACTGCGGGGCTCCGCGCTCGCCCGGCAGCACGGGGCCCGGGGCCACGCCCAGCTTCTCCATGGCGCGCCGGGCGCAGGCACGCACGGTGGCGAACTCGCGGCGCCGCTTCTCCACGGCGCGCGTCACGATCACCTGCTCCTCGGGGTACAGGGTCGCGATCGCGGCCTCGTCGTCACCGTGGCTCTCCACGGTGACGACCGACTCCGGAAGCAGCTCCTCCATCACCGGCTTTGACCTCCATCGGCAGAATGCGGCGCAGCGTCCCGGGCGGCCCCGGTCGCTTCCGCCATTCTCGGGGATAGCCCACCGACACCTCTTCGAACCGGACACCGTCGTGCCAGGTGGTCCGGGGGATGTGCAGATGTCCGTAGACCATGGCCTCGACGCGGAACCTGCGGTGCCAGTCGGCGGTCGCCCGGGTGCCGCACCACATGGCGAACTCGGGGTAGCGCAGGATGTCCGTCGGGTGGCGGTCCAGCGGATAGTGGTTGACCGGGATGGTCGGCAGGTCGTCGGGGAGTTCGGCGAGCCTGCGTTCGGTCTCGGCGACCCGGGCCCGGCACCAGGCCTCGCGGGTCGGGTAGGGGTCGGGGTGGAGCAGGTGCTCGTCCGTGCAGACGACGCCCGTCCTGTGGGCGTAGGCCAGCCCCTCGTCCTTGGTGGCACAGCCCTGCGGCAGGAACGAGTAGTCGTACAGCAGGAAGAGCGGCGCGACGACGGCGGGGCCGCCCGGTCCGTTCCAGACGGGGTAGGGGTCCTCCGGGGTCGTGACGCCCAACTCCCGGCACAGGGCGACCAGATGCTCGTAGCGGGCGACACCGCGCAATTGGACGGGGTCCTTGGGATGGGTCCACAGCTCATGGTTGCCGGGCACCCAGACCACCTTGCGGAAGCGGCCGCTGAGCGTCTCCAGGGTCCACCTGATGTCGTCGACGACCTCGCCGATGTCACCGGCCACCAGAAGCCAGTCGTCGTCCGACTCGGGACGCATGTTCTCGACCAGCGCCCGGTTCTCGGCGTAGCCGATGTGCAGATCGCTGATGGCCAGCAGGTTCCCGTCGCCGCCGTCTGTCGGCCGCACGCGCCACCCCCGTAGAAAGCGAATGGCAACACAAGAACACACGTGCCCGGCGCCGGACAAGCAGGCCCTCCGGCCGGCACATCGGTGAATCCGTAACATCCCTGTAGCAGCACGGGGGTCCCGCGCACCCTATGATCGCCCCAACACCACCGCCCCGAATCCGCTCCGGCGTACGGCGGCGCTTGGTGCACCTCCCCTACCCCTGGCCGGGCCCGGCCTGCTCCGCCGTGCCCGCAAACCGTGAAAGGTGGCTTGCATGGGCTCTCGCGTACGCGTCTGGCTCAACCGCACGTACGCGGAGAACGTGTTCTTCATGGATCAGCTGCGAAGTAATCCGCAGCATCGCGCGGTCGAGATCCATGCCACCCACGGCGACGCCGACTCTCCCGTACTGGCCGCCGCCGACACCGCCGAAATGGAGCCGGAGGGCCTGTCACCGCGCGCCTATGTCGAGTACGCCCTGGACATGTGCGCACGGCGTTCCGTCGACGTCTTCGTGCCGGTCCTGTACCAGGCGGCGATCGTCGCGCAGCGCGCCGAGTTCGCCGCGCTCGGTACGGCCCTGCTGGCGCCGCCCTCGGAGGCGGTCGCGGTCTTCCACGACAAGGCCACCGCGTACCAGGCCGTCGAGGCCGTGGGCGTTCCGGTGCCTCCGTGGTGGCGGGTGCGCACGGAGGAGGAGCTGGTCGCGGCGGTGGAGCTGCTGGAGGCCGCGGGTCAGCGGGCCTGCTTCAAGCCCGCGGCCGGAGCGGGCGGGGTGGGCTTCCGGGTGATCACCCGCACCCCCTTCTCACTCATGCACCTCAACGGGTTCCCGAGCCCGTACGTGCCTCTGGACCTGGTCGTGGAGGCGCTGCGCGCGGCCGAGGAGCCCGTCGACTGGCTGGTCATGCCGCACCTCGGACAGCCGGAGGTGTCGGTGGACTGCCTCACCGGGCCGGACGGCCGGGTCCGCATGGCGATCGGCCGCACCAAGAACGGGCGGCGCCGCGGATTCACCCTCGACCCCGCCTGGATCGAGCCCGCCACGCTGCTCGCGGAGGCGTTCGGGCTGCACTATCTGTCGAACATCCAGTTCCGTATGTACGGCGACGAGCCGGTCCTGATGGACGTGAACACCCGTCCGGCGGGCGGGCTGCACCAGCTCTCCCAGTGCGGGGTCAACGCCCCTTGGTCAGCAGTGCAGTTGGCGCTGGGCGAGGAGACGGGCGAGGTGGTCCCGCCGTTCCTCGGACAGGACTACACGGTGGTCTCGGGGCCGCGTCCGGTGCGTCCGGTGTCGCTGCCTCAGCAGCGGACCGAGGCGCCCGTACCGACGTTGTCCGAGGTGCCTGTACCGACGCTCCCCGCGGTACCCGCGCAGGCCACGGAGTCCGCGGCCTGCACCCCGGTCGACGCGACCGCCTCCGCCGCTTCCGCCCAGGCCACCACGCCCGCCTCGGCGGCCATCGCGCCCGCCTGATCCCCCGGGCCGCTCACGCCGAACCCCCTGCACCCCTACCGGTCTGGACCAATTCCGCTCAGCGTCTTGACAGCGGGATTGGTCCATACCAACTTGGTTGCGCACCTCTCTGCACTCCCGAACACCCCCATATCTCCAGGGAGATCGCGTGCGCATCACACAGCTCAGACGTTCCAGACATCGCTTCCTCGCCCTGCTGGGCACGGCCGCTCTGGCCCTCGCCGGGGCGGTCGCCCTGCCGGGTACGGCCCAGGCGGCGAACATCCTGTCCAACCCCGGCTTCGAGACGGGCAGCCTCTCCCCCTGGTCCTGCTCCGGCAACCTGGGCTCGATCGTCTCCAGCCCCGTACACGGCGGCTCCAAAGCCCTTGCGGGGGCGGTGAGTTCGAGCGACAACGCGCAGTGCACCCAGACCGTCCCGGTCCAGCCGAACACGACGTACAGCCTCTCGGGCTGGGTCCGCGGCAGCTACGTGTACCTCGGCGTGGACGGCGGTGCCTCGACCTGGACGACGTCCCCGTCGGCGTACAGCCGGCTCAGCGTGTCCTTCACCACCGGTGCCTCGCAGACCAGCGCCAAGATCTATGTGCACGGCTGGTACGCGCAGGGCACCTACTACGCCGACGACGTCAGCCTGGACGGTCCCGGCGGCGGCGGTGGCTCCGACAGCCAGGCGCCGACCGCGCCCACCAGCCTGACCTCCACCGGCAAGACCTCCTCCAGTGTGTCGCTGTCGTGGGGCGCGTCGAGCGACAACGTCGGTGTCACCGCGTACGACATCTACAGCGGCTCCAACCAGGTGCTCAGCGTGTCGGGCACGAGTGCCACGGTCAGCGGACTGTCCCCGAGCACCGCCTACTCGTTCACCGTCAAGGCGCGGGACGCGGCCGGGAACACCTCCCCGGCCTCCAACTCCGTGAGCGTCACGACGAGCGCGGGCGGCGGTGGCGGCACCGGCTTCAAGCAGGCCGCTCCCTACCTGTTCGAGGGCTGGGGCGACCCCCCGAACCCGACCACGGTGATGAACGCGACCGGGATCAAGTGGTTCACGATGGCGTTCGTGCTCGACTCGGGCGGCTGCAACCCCGCCTGGGACGGCAGCCGGGCGCTGACCGGTGGCGTCGACCAGACGGCCATCAACCAGATCCGTTCCGCGGGCGGTGACATCGTCCCGTCGTTCGGTGGCTGGCAGGGCAGCAAGCTCGGCGCCAACTGCTCCTCGGCGAGCGCGCTCGCCGGCGCTCTGCAGAAGGTGATCGACGCCTACAGCCTCAAGGCGATCGACATGGACATCGAGAACACCGACGAGTTCGAGAACGAGGCGGTCCAGGCGAGGATCCTGACCGCGCTGAAGACCGTCAAGGCCAACAACCCCGGTCTGAAGACGATCGTCACCTTCGGCACCTCGACGACCGGCCCGACCTACTACGGCAACCGGCTCATCGAGCAGGCGCAGTCCCTGAACGCCAACATCGACGTCTTCACCATCATGCCGTTCGACTTCGGCGGCGGCTCCGACATGTACGGCAACACGGTCAACGCCACCGAAGGGCTGAAGGCCAAGCTGAAGTCGACCTTCGGCTGGGACGACGCCACAGCCTACTCCCACATCGGCATCTCCGGCATGAACGGCCTGTCCGACCAGCAGGAGAACACCACCCCGGCGATCTGGATCCAGATCCGTGACTGGGCGAACGGCCACCACATCGCCCGGCTCGCCTACTGGGCGGTCAACCGCGACCGGGCCTGCCCCGGCGGCGGCGTGGTGAGCAACTGCTCCGGCATCAGCCAGAGCACCTGGCAGTTCACGTCGATCACGGCCGGCTTCACGGGCTGAGAACGACGGCGGGCAGAGCGGCGGGCCGCCCGGATCTCCGGGCGGCCCTTCGCGTTACGCTCCCCGCACGATCGGCGTCGGCAGAAAGGCCCGCGGTGACCACCACCCGCTCCGGGGAGAGCTTCCCGCCCCGCACCCGCCTGGGCAGCTGGCCCACCCCTCTCGAACCGGCTCCCCGGCTGGCCGTGGCGCTCGGCCTCGGTCCCGGCGACCTGTGGGTCAAACGCGACGACCTCACCGGCCTGGGCGGCGGCGGCAACAAGATCCGCAAGCTGGAGTGGACCTGCGGCGCGGCGCTGGCCGACGGCGCCACGGTGCTGGTGACGACCGGCGCGCCGCAGAGCAACCACGCCCGGCTGACGGCGGCCGCGGGCGCCCGGCTGGGCCTGCGTGTCGTGCTCGTCCTCGCGGGCTCGCCCCCGGCACCCGGTACCTCCTCCGGAGCGCGGGAACCCGGTTCGGCCACCGTCGCCCCGCCCGCCGCGCCCGCCTCCGGCAACCTCGCCCTCGACGGGCTCTTCGGCGCCCATGTCGTCTGGGCGGGCGACCGTGACCGGCTCGCCGCGCGGGCGGACCGGGTGGTGGAGGAACTGCGGGCGAGCGGCGAGGTACCGGCGCTGATCCCGTTCGGCGGATCGAGTCCGCTCGGGGCCCGTGGCTATGTCGACTGCGCGCTCGAACTCGACGACCAGGCACCGGACTTGGCGAGCGTGGTCGTGGCTCTCGGCTCGGGCGGCACGATGGCCGGGCTCGTCGCCGGACTGGGTGGCGGCCGCGTGCTCGGCGTGCACGTCGGTGCCGTGGAAGCACCCGCCCGCACGGTCGCGGAACTGGTCTCGGAGCTGTCCGGAAGCCCCTGCGACCCGCGAGCCCTGCGGGTGCGCCACGACCTGGTCGGAGCGGGCTACGCCACGCTCACCGAGCCGGTCATGAGCGCTCTGACCCTCGCCGCGCGAACGGAGGGCCTCGTCCTCGACCCCATCTACACGGGGCGCGCGCTGGCCGGTCTGGCCGCGGCCGTCGAGGACGGCGACATCACCCCTGGGCAGCGCACCGTCTTCCTGCACACCGGCGGGCTGCCCGGACTCTTCGGCCATCCCGCGACGGTCGCCAGGGCGGAGGCCGGACTGCTCAGCCCTCCGGACAGCCCCACGATCGCGCCGGCGCCCGCACCCTGAGAGGTGGTTCGACCGCCGGACCGGCGGCGCGACGGAACAGCGGCGAAGGGCGACGGCACGGCGGCGCGGGCCCGTCGCGGCGGGCGGACCGCCTGCGTGTGGCCCGCGCACGGCCGTACGTCTCCCCGACCGGTCACGGCTTCAGATAGGCCAGGCCGGGATGTACGGCCGTATAGCCGTCGACCAGGGCGCGCGCCACGTTCACGGAGTCGACGAGCGGATGGAGCGCGAAGGCCTTCACCGCGGTCGCACGGGACCCCGACTCGGCGGCGGAGAGCACCTCCCGCTCCACCGCCTTGACCGCGCACACCAGTCCGGTGGCGTGGCCGGGCAGCGGGTCGACGGTGACAGGGTGCGCGCCGTTGGCGTCGACCAGGCAGGGCACCTCGATGACGGCCTCGTTGTCGAGGACGCTCAGCGTGCCGCGGTTGCGGACGTTGAGGATCAGGGTGGTGCGTTCGTCGCGGGCGATGGCCCGCATGAGGGCGAGCGCCACCTTCTCGTAGCCGCCGGAGAGATCGTCGGCGTCGCGCTCTCCGGCACCGGCCGCGTCCCGGTTCTCCGCCATGTACGTGGCCTCGCGCTCGGCGCGGGTGCGGTCCCAGGCGGTCAGGGCCGCGGCGTCCGGGCTCTTCATCTCGTCGTAGAAGCCGGCCTGTTGGTCGCGCAGGAACGCTCCGCGCGTCTTGTCGGCCTCCTGGTAGGCGCGGACGGTCTCGCGGTTGAAGTAGTAGTAGTGCAGGTACTCGTTCGGGACGGCGCCCAGCGACTGGAGCCACTCCGGGCCGAAGAGCTTGCCCTCCTCGAAGGAACCGAGCAGGCCGGGGTCGGCGAGCAGCCGCGGGAGTTCGTCACGGCCCGCGACGCGCAGGCCCCGTACCCAGCCGAGATGGTTGAGCCCGACGTAGTCGATCCACGCCTCGCGCGGGTCCGCGCCGAGGACCTTGGCGATCCGGCGCCCGAGGCCGACCGGCGAGTCGCAGATGCCGATCACGCGGTCGCCGAGGTGGCGGGACATCGCCTCGGTGACCATGCCTGCCGGGTTCGTGAAATTGATGACCCAGGCGTCCGGCGCGAGCCGGGCCACCCGCCGCGCGATGTCCTCGGCGACGGGCACCGTGCGCAGACCGTACGCGATACCGCCGGCGCCGACCGTCTCCTGGCCGAGGACACCCTGGTCGAGGGCGACGCGTTCGTCCGCCGCGCGCCCCTCCAGGCCGCCTACGCGGATCGCGGAGAAGACGAAGTCGGCGCCGCGCAGGGCCTCGTCGAGGTCGGTGGTGACGGTCACCTCCGGCGCGTCGGGGTCCCCCGCCGCCTGCTCGGCCAGGACGCGGGCCACGGCGGAGAGCCGTCCGGCGTCCAGGTCGTGCAGCACGACCCGGGTGACGCGGCCCTCGGCCCGGTCGCCGAGGAGCGCCCCGTACACCAGGGGGACGCGGAATCCACCGCCGCCCAGAATGGTCAGCCTCACGCAAGTACCACCTTCGCAGTTCGTGCGGGGACACGGTTCGCGCGACGAGGGATCACGCCACGGCCACCGGGACGCCCGCGTCGTCCAGGGACCAGCGTGTCACCAGGTCCACCGGCTCGTCCGCCACCACCACGTCCGGTGTCGCTCCCGCACACCCTCGCAAGATCGATGCCGGGCACGAAAGGACCCTTCACGTGGTGCGGGCGCCCGGCGTGAACGCGGCTGCCCGCCGGGGACGGCCGGCAGTACGACCGGGTGCGGCCGCGAGACGGAAGCGGTGCGGCCAGGAGAGCGAAGCCGAGGGCAATAGTCGTTGACGTCGAGAGTTCCTGCCGGCCGGGCCGTACGGCATGCTGGGGCCGTCCGTCCGAACCGCCCCGCCCGGGGCCCGGCCCCAGGGAGCCCGTCATCGCAGGCCGGCCGAGCGCCGCGGAGCGTCCCCGAGGAACCGTCCGCATCGACGCCCAGGAGCCGTGGACGTGGGGCCCGCTCGCGGACACCGGCTGTCTGCCGCACCGGCTGGGCCTGCGCCCGGGGCAGCTGTTCAACGCGTTCCTCCAGGAGTCCGGACTGCGGCTGCGCCATTGCGCGTTGCCGCGACGCGTCGCGGACGCCGAACGGAACTCATGACCGCCCTGTCGGCTCCCGGCCGCCTCCTCGCCGTGCTCGCCGCGTTCGACCACGAGCACACGGCGCTGTCCCTCACGGACATCAGCCGTCGTGCGGGGCTCACCCTCACCACCGCCCACCGGCTGGTGACCGCGCTCACCGAGTGGGGCGCGCTGGAGCGGGACGCCGACGGCCTGTACCACGTGGGCCTGCGCCTGTGGGAGATCGCGGCGCTCGCTCCGCGCGGTCTCGCGCTGCGGCAGATCGCCTTGCCGTATCTGGAGGACCTGTACGAAGCGACGCACGAGAACGTGCAGTTGGCGGTCCGCGACGGCGCCGAGGTCGTCTACATCGAGTGGATCTCCGGGCGTTCGTCGGTCGGCGTGCGCATTCAGGTGGGCGCCCGCTGGCCGCTGCACGCGACAGGCGTCGGGCTCGCGCTGCTCGCGCACGCGCAGCCCGCGTTCCAGGATGCCTACTGCGCCGGGCCGTTGGCGGCCTTCACGCCGTACACCATCACCGATCCGGCCCGGCTGCGGCGCGTTCTTGCCGAAGTCCGGCACACCGGTGCTGCGGTGAGCAGCCGTCAGGTGACCGACGACGCCCTGTCGGTGGCCGCGGCGGTACGCGGCACGGACGGAGCCGTCGTCGCGGCCGTGTCGGTCGTCGTGCCCCAGGCCGACGCGCAGGTACCGGCGTTGATCCCGGCGATACGCCTGGCGGCCCGCGGAATCTCACGGGCCCTCGGATGGCGGCCGACGGCCCGGACGGATCCGCACGCCTGACGCCGCACGCCGCACGCCGACGCAGGCACCGGCACCGGCACCGGCACCGGCACCGGCATGAGGATCGACGCCGGGGCGAGCACGGTCGGGAACCCGCCTCCGGACGGGGCGGGATATCCCTCTCGCCGGTGAGGCGTCCACGGGACCGGATCGGGATACTGGGACGGCCCTTGTCCAAAGGAGCCGCGTATGCCCGCCCAGTCCTGGTCAGCGCCCGTCGCCTCGCGGTGGCGGACGGCCGTGTCACCCGCCGTGTCCCGATGGCGGCCGATCGTCGCACGGTTGCGGACGACGCATCCCTATGTCCTCGACACCGCGCTCGCCGCTCTCGTGCTGTTCGCCGCCTCGCTCCAGTGGATGTTCCCCGACGAGGGCGACGACCGGCTGTCCTGGCAGGGGTTCCTGCTGGCGGCCGGTACGGCGGCGCCGTTGGTGTGGCGGCGGCGGGCACCCTTCCTGTCCGCGCTCGCGGTGTCCATCTGCACACCGGCCATGGCGCTGTACCACGCGCCGCCGCCGAACGTCGCGTACGGCGGACTGGTCGTCCTCTACACGGTGGCCACGCTCTGCCCGCCCGCCCAGCGCCGGTTCATGCTGGTGACCTGGCTGGTCGGCGCCTCGCTGACGATGACGACCAAGGAGCACGCGCAGCCCTTCGAGTACGCTTTCCACCTCACGAGCTTCCTCAGCGCGTACGCCCTCGGCGTCCTCACCCGCGTACAGCGGGCCTACACGGCGGAGTTGGAGGACCGGGCCCGCCGGCTGGAGCGCGAGCGTGCCTCGGACACGGCGCGCGCGAAGACCCAGGAACGCGCCCGGATCGCCCGCGACATGCATGACATCCTGGCCCACGCGGTCAGTCTGATGGTGGTGCAGGCGGAGGCGGGACCCGTGGTCGTGCGCAGCGATCCGGAGCGGGCCGAGGCGGCCTTCGACGCGATCGCGACGAGCGGACGCGACGCCATGACCCAACTGCGACGCATTCTCGGGGTTCTCAAGGAGGACCCGGTGAACGGCGCGTCGGCCCGGCTGCCGCAGCCCGGCATCACCGCGCTCGGTGAACTCGCCGCGCAGGTCGCGGAGTCCACCGGACTGCGGGTCGACCTGCGGACCACCGGCGAACGGCGCCCCCTGCACCCGGACACCGAGGTGGCCGCGTACCGGGTGGTGCAGGAGGCCCTCACCAACACCGTGAAGCATGCGTACGCCGCAACCGCACGGATCGAACTCGACTGGACGGAGGACGCGTTGACGCTCACGGTGACGGACGACGGACGGGGGCCGGTGCGCCCCCCCGGCGGACGGGATCTCGGACCCTCGGCAGGCGGACACGGGCTGATAGGCATCCGCGAGCGGGCCGCCGCCTGCGGAGGCAGCGCACACGCGGGCCGCGGCCCCGACGGCGGCTTCCGGGTCGCGGTGCGCCTGCCGGCCGCGGCCGACCGGCAGGCGGCCCTCGGGTGAGCATCCGCGTGGTGGTAGCCGACGACCAGGAGCTGGTGCGCAGCGGTTTCAGCATGATCCTGGAGGCCCAGCAGGACATCGAGGTGGTGGCCGAGGCGGGTGACGGCCTCCAGGCGGTGGCCGCCGTGCGGGAACACGCCCCCGATGTGCTGCTCCTCGACATCCGCATGCCACGCATGGACGGTCTGGAAGCCGCGCGCGTGGTGTGCGCGGAGTCCGGCTGCAAGGTCGTCATGCTGACCACGTTCGACCTCGACGAGTACGTGTACGAGGCGCTGTACGCGGGGGCCAGCGGCTTTCTGCTCAAGGACGTCCGCCGCGACGACCTCGTGCACGCGGTGCGGGTGGTCGCGGCCGGCGACTCGCTGCTCGCGCCGACGGTGACGCGCCGGCTGGTCGCGGACATCGTGCGCCGCCGGCTGGCGGAGAGCGCCGTCGAAGTCCCGCCCCAGCGGCTGGACGTCCTCACGGCCCGCGAGGAGGAGACCCTGCGGCTGCTCGCCCGCGGGCTGTCCAACGCGGAGATCGCGAAGACCCTCTTCGTGAGCGAGCACACCGTCAAGACCCATGTCAGCAACATGCTGAGCAAGCTCGGGCTGCGGGACCGCGTGCAGGCGGTGATCTGCGCGTACGAGACCGGCCTGGTGACCCCGGGCTCCTCCTAGCGAATGAACCGCCGGGGCACCTCCCTCCCGCGAGGGATTCCCGGAAACCGCTCCCTCCGGCGATCCGGTGACCCCCGGTCCGGTACGACGCTGATGGCGTTGTCAGGAACCGCATCAACCGCCGGGAGGCGCACCGTGCTCGCCACGATCTCCCGGGCGGCGACCCGCCGCCCGATCACCGTGATGCTCGTCTGGCTGCTCATGCTGCTGATCGGCTTCGGCCTCGGCACGGGCGTCTTCGGCCGGCTCGTCGACTCGGTGCCCGATGTCCCGGGCACCGAGTCGGAACGCGCCGCCGCCCATCTCGACCGTGTCGACACGAGCGGTGAGTCGATCACCGCCGTCATCGCGGGCACCTCCGTCTCGGACCCCGCACTGCGGTCCCAGGTCGTACGGGCGGTCGCGGACCTGCGTACGGTCCCGGGAATCGCCGAGGTGCCCGACCCGTACACCACCCGGGGCCTCACCTCCGAGGACGGCAGGGCGCTCGTCCTTCCGGTGACGCTCAAGGGCGACATGAAGTTCCGGGACGAGAAGAAGGCCGTCGACACGGCGGCCGAGCGCATCAAGCGGATCGACGCGCCCGACGTCCACGTCAGCGGTGGCCTGCTGCTCGGACAGCAGATGAGCGGGCGGGCCCAGGAGGACGTGCAGCGGGCCGAGTTGATCTCCCTGCCGGTCGTGCTCGCTCTCCTCCTCGTCGTCTTCGGCGGGCTGCGGGCCGCGAGTCTGCCGCTGGTGATCGCGATCAGCGGAGTCGCGGGCGCGTTCCTCGCGCTGTTCGCCTTCAGCCAGTTCACCGACATCTCGGTGTACGCGATCCAGATCACCACCATGCTGGGGCTCGGACTGGCCATCGACTACGCCCTGTTGATGGTGGTCCGCTTCCGCGAGGAGCGGCGCCACACCGAGGACGTCGTCGACGCCGTGCACCGCACCGTGGCCGGAGCCGGACGGACCGTCCTGTTCTCCGGGCTCACCGTGGCCGTCAGCCTCACCGGGCTGCTGGTCTTCCCCAGCCCGTTCCTGCGCAGCATGGGCCTCGCGGTGGCCGCCGTGGTCGTCGTCGACATGCTCGCGGCGATCACCCTGCTGCCCGCCCTGCTGGCCCGCTTCGGGGCACGGATCGCACCGGCACGCGCGAAGACCGGGACAGCCGGAGCCGGCCCGGACACCGAGGGGCGCGCCTTCGCCCGCCTCGCCCGGTTCGCCACCCGCCGTCCGGTCGTCGTCCTCGCCGCCCTCGTCCCCGCCCTGGTCGTCCTCGCACTGCCCGCCGTCGGCATGAGGATCTCCATCGGCGACGCGAAGCAACTGCCCGCGAGCACCGAGGCACGGCAGTTGTACGACACACTGGGCGCCCACTTCCCGCCCGGCACCGGGGTGTCTCCGGTGTCCGTGGTGGTGGCTTCCGGTGCCGGTCCGGGCACGGTGGACCGCATCCGTGCCATCGCCGGCACGAGTGACGCGCGGGCCCTGCCGGACGGCAGCACGCTGGTGCACCTGCAGCCGACCGGAAGCGTCGACGGCGGGGCGGCGACCGATCTCGTCGAGCGGGTACGGCAGGTACGCGGCGACGAACCCGTCGAGGTGACCGGCGTGGCGGCCCGTCTTGTCGACTTCCGCGCGATGCTCGCCGACCGGGCGCCCTGGGCGGCGGTCACGGTCCTGGTCGGCATCTTCGTCCTGCTGTTCGCCTTCACCGGTTCGGTGCTGATCCCGCTACGGACGATCGCGACGACGCTGCTCAGCCTCGGGGCCGCTCTCGGGGCGGTGGTCTGGGTCTTCCAGGACGGGCATCTGGCAGGGGTACTGGGCGCCGAGGGCCTCGGTTCGCTCAGCCTGACCGCTCCGCCGCTGATCATCGCGATCGCCTTCGGACTCGCCATGGACTACGAGCTGTTCATCCTGGCCCGGATGCGCGAGACCTGGCTGCGGACCGGCGACCACCAGGAGGCCGTCGTCACCGGGTTGCGCCGTTCGGGCCGGGTCGTCAGCTGCGCGGCCCTGCTTCTCGCCATCGTCTTCGGCGCGTTCATGACCGGCGGGTTCTCGCCCATCCTGCAGATCGGCCTCGGCCTCACGCTCGCGGTCCTGATCGACGCCACGGTGGTCCGCATGCTCCTCGTACCGGCGACGATGGCACTCCTCGGCAAGCGCGCGTGGTGGGCCCCGGGCGCGCTGCGCAGGGCGCACGACCGGCTCGGCGTGAGTGAGGAGGAACCGGCGGACCGGCCCCAGCTCGCCGGCGTCTGACAGCGGTCCCGCGCGCGCCCGGGAGCGGTCGCAGGCGGTCCGGCACCTGCCTTCCGCCCCAAGGGCAGACGGAAGCGACGGTACCCGCCCTGCGCGGCCTGGAGCGGGACGAAGCGGTCCGACCCCCACCCCCCGGGATCGGACTGAAGCGGTCCGGCACCCGCCCTCCGACGGCGGATGCCGGACCGCTTCGCCTCGCACACGGACGGCGTCGCTGTCATCCGACCGAGCAGCGTCTGCCCCTGGCAGTCCGCTCAGTTGGGCAGCTCCGCCAGCAGACGGCTGTCCCGGGGCGAGGGACCGCGGTCCAGGCGGGTGTCCAGGAGACGGCGGGCCGCTTCGCAGCGGCCCGCCGCGACCAGGGCGTACAGCAGGGTCTCCTCGACGACCTCGCGTTGGGCCGCGCTGCCGCCGACCCGGCCGAGGACCGGGAGGAGCGCGTCCAGGCCCCGGGCGGCTTCGGAGAAGCGTTCCTCGACGAGGGCGGCGAAGGCCTCGCAGAGGGGGACGACGACCTCGCGCTGCACGGGGTCGGCGCCCGCGGCGTGGTCGCGCAGCCGGCGCAGCGCCGCGAGATCGCCGGCGGCGGTGAGGGCGACCGCCGCGTGCAGCGCGGTGAAGGCGGTCGCGGGCCGTTCCACGATCTCCCGGGCGACGCTGTCGAGGACGTCCGCCGCCGGTATCCGCCCCCGCCAGCTGTCGCTGAGCCGGGCCCGCCACAGCAGCGACCCCGAGTCGACGAGGGCACGTACGCCGGTCACCCGCCCCGGCGCGAGCTGGGCGAACCAGCGCCTGCGGACGGCGGCGGGATCGTCCAGGGCCAGTTCGTGCAGGGCGATGTGCCAGGAGAAGTGCGCCCGGTGGACGGTGCCCCGTCCGTGCCCCGACACCCAGGCGTCGAGCCAGTCGCGGCCGGTCTCGTGGGCTCCGGACTCGTAGTGGACGTGGGCGAGCGCGTGCACGGCGTGTCCGGAGGCCGGTTCGACGGCGAGCGCGCGGCGGGCCAGTTCGGCGGACTCGTCGTACCGGCCCTGTTCCTGGCGCAGGAAGGCGAGGAGCGAGGCCGGGAACCAGTGCCCGTCGTAGGCGGGCGAGGCGCGCTCGACCAGGCGCAACGCGCGGCCGGTGTCGAGGTCGTTGATGCCGGAGAAGGCGATGGTGGGCACGGCGGCCGCGAGCGCCAGCGCGTCGGCCGGGTGTGCGGCGAGGTGCCCGGGCAGGGACCCTTCGCCCGCGTCCCGGGACTCACCGTGCACGCGGCGGGTCACCACGTCGACGAAGGAGCGCTCGCGTTCGTCGGCCCGTTCCCGCGCGCAGCGCTGCGCGTCGGCCAGCGCCCTCGGTACGTCGACGTCGGCGCCGCACTCGTGGCCGAGCAGGGCGAGCGCGGCGTGCCCGAGCGCGAAGCCGGGGTCGAGGGCGACGGCGCGCGCGAAGGCGTCCTCGGCTCCGGCCCTGACCTTGAGGACCCGTTCGAGGCCGGTGCGATGGGCGGCGGCCGCCTCGGCGTGGGTGGACAGCGCGAGTCCGTGGGCGTCGACCGGCCGACGGCGCGCGGAGCGCCGCGGGGGTGCCTGGGGTGCGAGCAACTGCTCGGCCAGGTCGGCGGCTTGGACGCGGATCTCGGGGATGGCGGTCGTCTCCCACAGTTCGCCGCGGCGCGGGGCGCCGAGGGTGTACACCGGTAGCCCGGCCCTGCCCTCGGCGTCGAGGAGCCTGCCGCCGCGGGTCGCGACGCCCAGGCCGAGCGGGCCGGGCACGGCGGCGCCCGTGTCGAACAGCGAGCGCCACAGGGGGTCTTCGGGTCGAGGGCCGGGCCCGGTGCAGTCGATCACCCAGCCGGCCCGGATGTCACGGCCGTCGGAGAGCGTGACCAGTACGGAGCCGTCGGGCCGTACGACGGCGTCGGTGATCCTGCCCGTGTGCACCCGCAGGCGCCGGGCCGTACGGGCCCGGGTCACCGACTCGGCCGTCACCGGCGCCATCCGGTGACGGTGGGTGTTCCACAACGCGCCCTCGCGCTCCAGGAACAGGGCCCGTTCCTCGGGCGTGAGGCTGTGCCACAGCCGAGCGGTGTGCGGGCGCAGACTGTCGAGCGCGGGGCGCCAGTCGCCGTGGGCGCGCACGGAGCGGCCGATGTGGCGGTAGACGGTCCGGCGCAGCGTGGACAGCGTCGGCGCGTCGAGCCCTTCGGGTGCGGCCATCTCGGCGGCGGGGCTCAGCGCGTGCGGTTGCGGCAGCAGGCCGGTGCGGGAGAGCGCGTGCACGGTGCGTCCGGGCCGGTCCAGGCTGATCGCGAGGTCGACCGCGGTGAGCCCGGTGCCGACCAGCAGGACGTCGGCGTTCGCGCAGTCGCTCGCGCGGGCGGCCGGCTCGGCGAGGGGTCCGTCGAGGGCACCGGGCGCCCAGGGGGAACCGATGAACCGTTCGGAGGTACGGAGTCCGGGCGGGACCCGGTCGCCTGTCGGGACCGCCGGTCCGGTGGCGAGGACGGCGCTGTCGGCCGACAGGCTCTCCCCGTCGGCGAGTTGGAGCTCGAGCCTCCCGCCCGGGGCAGGGACGCAGCCCTCCGCCCGGGTCCGCAGCCGGTGTACGGCGACGGCGCCGTGGGCGTGGACGATGGCCCGGGCCAGGGTGTCGGCGAGGTAGGCGCCGTAGCGGTAGCGGGTGGCGAAGTCGGTTCCCCTGACGGTGGGTTCGCCGTGCCGGCACAGCCAGCGAGTGAAGTGTCCGGGGTCGTCGGGGTAGCAACTCATGCCGACGGCGGGGACGTTCAGCCGGTGCCGGGGATCGGGGGTGGCGTACGCCGTGCCGCGTCCGGCTTCGGGGGCCGGGTCGACCAGGACGAGATCGAGGGGGGTGCGGCGGCGGGTCGCCGTCTCGCACAGCTGCACGGCGGTGAGCGTTCCGGCCGCGCCCGCTCCGACGATGGCCACGGTGTGCCGCTCACGGGCTGGATTCACGGATACCTCCGGCGGGATCTGCTGCGGAACCGTCAAGCGGAGCTCCTTCTTCACTCCGGCGACCGGTGAGGTCGAAAGGGGCTCCCGGAAGGGGATCTCACGGAAAACTCAGGGGTCCGGTCGGCGCTTCATACTCTGTTCACAAGCGAAGGCGGCCCGGCAACCGTGGATTTTGGCCGTCTCTCCCGGCGTCTTCACAGGAATCTCAGGTTGGAGCCGTCGGATTCAAAGAATCAACCCATGGAAGTCACGCAGGATGCACCCGCAATGGTGGTGAGCGAAGAACCGAGGAAAGGCGTTCCGTGGGCGTCCCTGAGATATCGAACCGGCCCGACTCAGCACCGGACGCCTCGGGGGCCGCGCGGCTCCGGCCGGGGCGTCCGGCCTGGTCACGGCGGGGAATCCTCGCCGCCCTCGGCGCCGCGGTACCGGCCCTCGCGCTGACGGGGTGCGGCGACTCGGCGGACGCCGCCGAGGGGACGGAGCCGACGGCGACCGGCGGGACACGGGCCGGGATCGAGGCATCGCCCCAGGTGAAGACGCCGGCCATCACCGTCAGCCCCGCCGACGGCACGAAGAAGGCCGAGTTCACCAGCCCGGTCGAGGTCTCGGTGACCGACGGCACCCTGTCGACGGTCGAGGTGTCCGGCAATGACGGTTCCGCTCTGGCCGGATCCTTCAACGACGACCGCACACGATGGACCTCCACCCGGAATCCGTTACTCGGGCACCAAATACACGGTCACCGCGAAAGCGGAGGGTGCCGCGGAGCACACCGCGGCCTTCGTCACGAAGTCCCCGGGCGAGACCTTCGTGGGCTATTTCACGCCCGAGGCGAATTCGACCTCCGGCGTCGGCATGCCCGTGTCGATCAACTTCACGAAAGCCGTGACGGACCGCGCGGCCGTCGAGAAGGCCATCACGGTGGCGGCGGAGCCCGCGGTCGAGGTGGTCGGTCACTGGTTCGGGAACACGCGGCTCGACTTCCGTCCGGCGCGGTACTGGGCGGCAGGCACGAAGATCACGCTGAGCCTGCGTCTCAAGGACATCGAGGGCACGGACGGCGTGTACGGCGTGCAGTCCAAGGACGTCACCTTCCGCATCGGCCGCCACCAGGTGAGCACGGTGGACCTCGCGCGGAAGACCATGACGGTGGAACGGGGCGGCGCGACCCTCGCCACCTACCCGGTCAGCGGCGGCGACGCGGACCACACCACGTGGTCCGGGATCATGGTGATCAGCGAGCGGTTCGAGGCGACCCGGATGGAGTCCTCGACGGTCGGGCTCGGCGACGAGTACGACATCGCGGATGTGCCGCACGCCCAGCGCCTGACCACCTCCGGCACCTTCATCCACGGCAACTACTGGGCCTCGGCCTCGATCTTCGGCGGCAGCAACACCAGCCATGGCTGCATCGGCCTGCACGACGTGAAGGGCGCCGGCGACACCTCCGTGCCGGGCTCCCGGTTCTACGAGAGCTCGATGCTCGGTGACGTGGTGGTCGTCAAGAACTCGGGCGAGCGGGCGGTGGAGGCGTCGAACGGCCTCAACGGCTGGAACCTGTCGTGGGCGGACTGGAAGGCCGGCAGCGCTCTTTGAGGGTTCGCCCCGAGGGGCGGGCACCGGCGGACCGCGCCGGGCCCGCCCCTTCCGCATGCCCCCTTCTTTCACGGCGTGAACTCCCTTGTGCCGTAAGGACTTTCTCGGCTTCACCTCTTGACGGCCGGAGTGACAGAGAGCACATTGGCCGCGCAGCTGCTGTGAGAGCGCTCTCAAATGCCATGGGAGCGCTCTCACGACCACCCGCGCACCCCACACTCCGTACCCGAAGAGGCACCCCATGAGTGAAACTTCCGGCACACCTGTCAGACGCGGCCCACTGCGGCGCGTGCTCATCGCCGTGTTCAGCACGCTGAGCCTGGCGGCGGTGGCCGCCACGGCGGCCACCCTCCCCGCGAACGCGTCCGCCCCCACGCCCCCCTCCGGCTGGTCCCAGGTCTTCCTCGACGACTTCAACGGGTCCGCCGGAACCGGCGTCAACACCGCCAACTGGCAGTACACGACGGGCACGAGCTACCCGGGCGGTCCCGCGGGCTTCGGTACCGGCGAGATCGAGACGATGACGTCCAGCACCAACAACGTCGCGCTCGACGGCACCGGCAACCTCCGGATCACCCCGCGGCGCGACGCCGCGGGCAACTGGACCTCGGGCCGGATCGAGACGGTCCGCACCGACTTCCAGCCGCCCGCGGGCGGCAAGCTCCGCGTCGAGGCCCGCCTCCAGATGCCGAACGTGACCGGCGCCGCCGCCAAGGGCTACTGGCCCGCCTTCTGGATGCTGGGCGCGCCCTTCCGCGGCAACTACTGGAACTGGCCGGGCATCGGTGAACTGGACATCATGGAGAACGTCCAGGGGCTCAACACCGAGTGGGCCACCATGCACTGCGGCACCTCACCGGGCGGCCCCTGCAACGAGACCTCCGGCATCGGCGGCAACACCCCCTGTGCGGGCGCCACTTGTCAGGCCGGGTTCCACACGTACGCCGTCGAGTGGGACAAGTCGACGAGCCCCGAGGAGATGCGCTTCTACCTCGACGGCGTCAACTTCCACACGGTCCGGGCGAACCAGGTCGACGCGGCCACCTGGACGAACGCCACCAACCACGGCTACTTCCTGATCCTGAACGTCGCGATGGGCGGCGGCTTCCCGGACGCCTTCGGCGGCGGCCCGGACAGCGGCACGGACCCCGGCCACCCGCTCGTGGTCGACTACGTCCAGGTGCTCCAGTCGGGCAGCGGCGGCGGTGGCGGCACCACTCCGCCGCCCACCGGCAACCGTGACGCGTACAGCGCCATCCAGGCCGAGTCCTTCGACGGTCAGGCGGGCGTCGGCACCGAGACCACCACCGACTCCGGCGGCGGCCAGAACATCAGCGCGCTCGCGAACGGCGACTACGCGCTCTACAAGGGCGTCAACTTCGGCTCCACGGCGGCCAAGCAGTTCTACGGGCGGGTCGCGAGCGGCGCGGCGGGAGGCGTCAGCGGCCTGGTCGAGGTGCGCCTCGACAGCCGTACGAGCACCCCGGTCGGAAGTTTCGCCGTGGGCAACACCGGTGGCTGGCAGGCCTGGAAGACCGTGCCGGCGAACATCAGCTCCGTCACCGGGACCCACGACGTCTATCTGACCTTCACCAGCGGCCAGCCGGCGGACTTCGTGAACGTCAACTGGTTCGACTTCGGTCACTGACACCCGAGTTGACGGGTACTCACCCGACCCCCGGCCGGGCCGGCCGCGTCACGCCCCGAGGCCAGGCGGAAAGCCATCGGTGCAGAACGTCGGCGACGTGAGCCCGCCGACCGGGGCGACACTCGGCATCGGCCGGTGACCCGGCGCCGCACGGCCGGCTGAGAGGGGCGGACCACACGGTCCGCCCCTCTCAGCGCAGTTCGGCCCGGAAGGCCACCGGGGTCGCCCCCGTGTGCTGGTGGAAGAACTTGGAGAAGTTGGCCGCGTCCGGGAAGCCGACGGCGACTCCGATGCGCCCGATCGGCATGCCGGTGTGGGCGAGGAGCCGCTTGGCCTCCAGGACGACCCGCTTGTCGATGAAGCCCTTGGGCGTCTCACCCGTGGCGGCGCGCACCGCGCGGACCAGGGTGCGGCGCGAGTATCCGAGGGCGTCCGCGTAGCCGCTGACACTGTGGTTGGTGGCGAAGCCCTTCTCGACCGCGTCCCGGAAGCGGGTGAAGGTGGTGTCGGTGTGCTCGCGGGCCGCCTCGGCTGAGCTCGCCGCGAGATGGGCGAGGCGCAGCAGGAACGCGGTGAGCGAGTGCCGCAGCACCGAGGTGTGCAGACTGAGCGGCAGGGTGGTCGTGTCGACGTACTCGCGTTCCAGCTGGGCGAGCGACTGCTCCAGGGCCGCCAGCCGGCCGGCGTCGGGGCGCAGCAGCGGGGGCAGGTCGTAGCGGTAGAGGCCGGTCGCCTCGACGGTCGCCCGGGGGAGGAACCCGGGCTGCATGGTCAGGACGGTGCCGCGGTAGCGGTCGGTGCTGGAGAAGCGGTGCACCTGACCTGGCCGGATCCACAGGACGTCGCCCGCGCGGGCCTCGTACTCGGCGAAGTCGATCATGTGCCGGACGGGGCCTTCGTGGAAGAGCATCACGACGTGGAAGTCGATGCGGTGCACGCGCTCCAGCGGAGCGTCCGCGTGCCAGGTGCGCCCGGTCCCCATCGCGCCGACCTGCATGCCCACGCCGGACAGGCTCAGATCGGCCGGGAAGGGGAAGGTCCTGATCCCGTCCTGGCCGCCTTCACTCCCGGTACCGCCTTGGGTGGTTCTGTCTGCCATGTCCTTCTCGCGTCGGCTCGCCACGACTCTGCGTGTCCCACTTTCACCGAAGGCTGACACACGGGCACCTTCCCCGGCAAAAGTCTGACTTTTAGGTTTGAACGCGTAGACCAGCGTTCGCCCATTCAGTGAGGACTTCTTGAAGATGAGTACGCAGAGCTCCGACGGCTTCACATGGACCGAGCTCGACCGTCGCGCCGTCGACACCGCCCGCGTTCTGGCCGCTGACGCCGTGCAGAAGGTCGGCAACGGTCACCCCGGGACCGCGATGAGTCTGGCCCCGGCGGCGTACACCCTCTTTCAAAAGGTGATGCGTCACGATCCGGCCGACCCCGAGTGGACCGGCCGCGACCGTTTCGTCCTCTCCCCCGGACACACCTCGCTGACCCTCTACACCCAGCTCTTCCTGTCGGGCTACGAACTCGGTCTCGACGATCTGAAGGCGTTCCGCACCCACGGGTCCAAGACGCCCGGTCACCCCGAGTACGGACACACCGCGGGCGTGGAGACCACGACCGGTCCGCTCGGGCAGGGTGTCGCCAACGCGGTGGGCATGGCGATGGCCGCCCGTTACGAGCGCGGCCTCTTCGACCCCGAGACCCCCGAGGGCGAGTCCCCCTTCGACCACACCATCTGGGCGATCGTCTCCGACGGCGACCTGGAGGAGGGCATCTCCGCCGAGGCCTCCTCGCTCGCCGGCCACCAGAAGCTCGGCAACCTCGTCTTCGTCTACGACGACAACCACATCTCCATCGAGGGCGACACGGCGACGGCCTTCTCCGAGGACGTCCTGAAGCGCTACGAGGCGTACGGCTGGCACGTGCAGCGGATCGAGCCCGCGCTCGGCGGCGACATCGACGTCCACGCGCTGCACACGGCGCTCGAGGCGGCGCGGGCCGAGACCGGGCGCCCCTCCATCATCGCGATGCGCACGATCATCGCCTGGCCCGCCCCGAACGCGCAGAACACCGAGGCCTCGCACGGCTCGGCCCTGGGCGCCGAGGAGATCGCCGCCACCAAGCGGATCCTGGGCTTCGACCCGGAGCGGACCTTCCAGGTCGACCCGGAGGTGCTGGCCCACGCCCGCCAGGCCCTCGACCGGGGCGCCGAGGCGCACGCCGCATGGGACAAGCGGATCGGTGCGTGGCGTACCGCGCAGCCCGAGCGCGCCAGGCTCTTCGACCGGATCGTCGCCGGCCAGCTACCCGAGAACTGGGAGGCGGCGCTGCCGGCGTTCGAGGAAGGCACGTCCGTCGCGACCCGCGCCGCCTCCGGCAAGGTCCTCCAGTCGCTCGGCGCCGTACTCCCCGAGCTGTGGGGCGGCTCCGCCGACCTGGCCGGCTCGAACAACACCACGATCGACAAGACGTCCTCCTTCCTGCCGAAGGGCAACCCGCTGCCGGAGGCCGACCCGTACGGCCGCACCGTGCACTTCGGCATCCGCGAGCACTCGATGGCCGCCGAGATGAACGGCATCGCGCTGCACGGCAACACCCGTGTCTACGGCGGCACCTTCCTGGTGTTCTCCGACTACATGCGCAACGCCGTCCGGCTGTCGGCGCTGATGCAGCTCCCGGTGACGTACGTCTGGACGCACGACTCGATCGGCCTCGGCGAGGACGGTCCGACACACCAGCCGGTCGAGCACCTCGCCTCGCTGCGCGCCATCCCCGGCCTGAACATCGTCCGCCCGGCCGACGCCAACGAGACCGCGATCGCCTGGGGCGAGATCCTCAAGCGGCACGCCACGAGCCCGGCCCCGCACGGCCTGGCCCTCACCCGTCAGGGCGTGCCGACCTACCCGGCCAACACCGACGCGGCGCGCGGCGGTTACGTCCTGCGGGACTCCTCCACCGAGACCCCGGACGTCGTCCTCATCGCGACCGGCTCCGAGGTGCAGCTCGCCGTCGCGGCGCGCGAGCGGCTGGAGGCCGAGGGCGTGGGCACCCGTGTGGTGTCGATGCCGTCCGTCGAGTGGTTCGAGGAGCAGTCCCCGGAGTACCGGGCGAGCGTCCTTCCGCCGTCCGTGAAGGCCCGCGTGGCGGTCGAGGCCGGGATCGGTCTGACCTGGTACCGGTACGTCGGTGACACAGGACGCATTGTCTCGCTCGAGCACTTCGGCGCCTCCGCCGACGCCGGAACCCTGTTCGCCGAGTTCGGCTTCACCGCCGAGAACGTCGCCGCCGCCGCGCGGGAATCCCTGGCCGCCCTCCGCGGTTGATCCGTTCGCACGAAGGAAGATGATCACTGTGACCGAAGCGACCGCGACCGCGGTAACCCTCAAGCGCCTCTCCGACGAAGGCGTCTCCATCTGGCTCGACGACCTCTCCCGCAAGCGGATCGAGTCCGGCAACCTGGCCGAACTCATCGAGAACCGTCATGTGGTGGGCGTCACCACCAACCCGTCCATTTTCCAGGCCGCCATCGGCTCCGGCGAGGGGTACGAGGAGCAGCTGGCCGACCTCGCCGTGCGCGGAGTGACGGTCGACGAGGCCGTCCGCATGATGACGACCGCGGACGTGCGCGCCGCCGCCGACGTCCTGCGCCCGGTGTTCGAGACGACCGGCGGCCGGGACGGCCGGGTCTCCATCGAGGTCGATCCCCGGCTGGCGCACGACACGGCCGCCACGATCGCCGAGGCCAAGCAGCTCGCCTGGCTGGTCGACCGCCCCAATGTGATGATCAAGATCCCCGCGACGAAGGCCGGCCTCCCGGCGATCACCGAGGTCATCGGCCTCGGCATCAGCGTCAACGTCACGCTGATCTTCTCCCTGGAGCGCTACCGCGCGGTCATGGACGCCTACCTGGCGGGCCTGGAGCGGGCGCACGCGGCGGGCATCGACCTCGCCGGCATCCACTCCGTCGCCTCCTTCTTCGTCTCGCGGGTCGACAGCGAGATCGACAAGCGGCTCGCGAAGGTCGGCACGGACGAGGCCCTCGCGCTCAAGGGCAGGGCGGCGCTCGCCAACGCGAGGCTCGCCTACGAGGCGTACGAGGACGTGTTCAGCGGTGACCGCTGGACGGCGCTCGCCCCGTCCGGCGCCCACAAGCAGCGTCCGCTGTGGGCCTCCACCGGCGTCAAGGACCCCGCGTACAAGGACACCCTGTACGTCGACGAGCTGGTCGCGCCGGGCACGGTCAACACCATGCCGGAGGGGACGCTGAACGCCACCGCCGATCACGGCGACATCCACGGCGACGCGGTGACCGGCGGCTACCCCCAGGCGCGGGCCGATCTGGCCGCGGTCGAGGCGCTCGGGATCTCCTACGACGAGGTCGTCGGACAGCTGGAGGACGAGGGCGTCTCGAAGTTCGAGGCCGCCTGGGAGGATCTCCTCGACGCGGTGGCGACCTCGCTCCGTGGCAAGGAAGTTGAGGGGGAATGACCAAGGGTGAGGCGCTTTCCGACGGCACTCCGCAGGCTGCGCCCGCCGCGCCGCAGGGACCTGGTGACACGGCCGTGGAACCGGGCGGCCTGAGCCCCGAGGCGCTCGGCGAGGCGCTCGGCGTCCCGGCGGCCGACGAGGACAACCCGCTGCGCGACCCGCGCGACCGCCGGCTCCCCCGGATCGCGGGCCCCTCCGGTCTCGTGATCTTCGGTGTCACCGGTGACCTGTCCCGCAAGAAGCTGATGCCGGCCGTGTACGACCTCGCCAACCGGGGTCTGCTGCCACCGGGCTTCTCGCTCCTCGGGTTCGCCCGTCGTGAGTGGGAGGACCAGGACTTCGCGCAGGTGGTGCACGACTCGGTGCGCGAGCACGCGCGGACGGAGTTCCGCGAGGAGGTCTGGCAGCAGCTCGCCGAGGGCATGCGGTTCATCCCCGGTGACTTCGACGACGACGCGGCGTTCACGCAACTGCGTTCGGCGGTGGAGGAGTTGGACTCCTCCCGGGGCACCAGCGGCAACTACGCCTTCTACCTCTCCGTACCGCCGAAGTTCTTCCCGAAGGTGGTCCAGCAGCTCAAGAAGCATGGACTGGCCGACGCCCCGGAGGGCTCCTGGCGGCGCGCGGTCATCGAGAAGCCGTTCGGCCACGACCTGGCGAGCGCGCGCGAGCTGAACCGGATCGTGCACGATGTGTTCGACCCGGACCAGGTGTTCCGTATCGACCACTACCTGGGCAAGGAGACCGTCCAGAACATCCTGGCGCTCCGCTTCGCCAACCAGATGTACGAACCCGTCTGGAACCGGTCGTACGTCGACCACGTCCAGATCACGATGGCCGAGGACATCGGGATCGGTGGCCGGGCCGGCTACTACGACGGCATCGGCTCCGCCCGGGACGTGATCCAGAATCACCTCCTCCAGCTCATGGCGCTGACCGCCATGGAGGAGCCGGCCGCCTTCGACGCCGAGTCGCTGCTCGCGGAGAAGCTCAAGGTCCTCAGGGCGGTGAAGCTGCCGGAGAACCTGGGCGAGCACACCGTGCGCGGCCAGTACGCGGCGAGCTGGCAGGGCGGCGAGAGGGTGCGCGGCTACCTCCAGGAGGACGGCATCGACCCCGGGTCGACGACCGACACCTACGCGGCCGTCAAGCTCCAGGTGGACAACCGCCGTTGGGCGGGCGTCCCCTTCTATCTCAGGACCGGCAAGCGCCTGGGCCGACGGGTGACGGAGATCGCGGTGGTCTTCCAGCGCGCCCCGCACTCCCCCTTCGACTCCACCGCCACCGAGGAACTCGGCGCGAACGCCATCGTCATCCGCGTCCAGCCCGACGAGGGCATGACGGTGCGCTTCGGATCCAAGGTGCCGGGTACCTCGATGGAGATCCGGGACGTCACCATGGACTTCGCGTACGGCGAGTCGTTCACCGAGTCCAGCCCGGAGGCGTACGAACGACTGATCCTGGATGTCCTGCTCGGCGACGCCAATCTCTTCCCCCGTCACCAGGAGGTGGAAGAGTCCTGGAAGATCCTCGACCCGATCGAGGGGTACTGGGAGAAGCACGGCACGCCCGCGCAGTACCCCTCGGGCAGTTGGGGCCCGAAGGAAGCCGACGAGATGCTCGCACGAGACGGACGGAGCTGGCGCAGGCCATGAAGATCGACCTGACCGACACCACGGCAAGCAAGATCAACAAAGCGCTCGTACGGGGGCGCCGGGCCATCGGCACCCCCGCCGTGGGCATGGTCCTGACGATGGTCATCGTCACCGACGAGGAGAACGCGTACGACGCGATCAAGGCGGCCGAGGAGGCCTCCCGCGAGCACCCCTCGCGCACGCTGGTCGTCATCAAGCGCGTCGCCCGCACCCCGCGCGACCGCACCAACTCCCGTCTGGACGCGGAGGTGCGCGTCGGTTCCGACGCCGGCACCGGCGAGACGGTCGTCCTGCGGACCTACGGCGAGGTCTCCGACCACGCCGACTCGGTGGTCCTGCCGCTGCTGCTGCCGGACGCCCCGGTCGTCGTCTGGTGGCCCGTGGACGCGCCCGACAACCCGGTCAAGGACCCGCTGGGCGCCCTCGCGCAGCGCCGGATCACCGACATGTACGCCGTCGAGACCCCGCTCCAGGCGCTCGACGCCCGCGCCGCCTCGTACGCGCCGGGCGACACCGACCTGGCGTGGACCCGGCTGACACCGTGGCGCTCGATGCTGGCCGCGGCCCTCGACCAGGCCCGTACGAAGGTGATCTCGGCGACCGTCGAGAGCGAGGCGCACAACCCGAGCGCCGAACTGCTGGCCCGCTGGCTGGAGGCCCGCCTCCAGGTCAAGACCGAGCGCGTCGTCACCGCGGGCCCCGTGGTGACCGCCGTCCGGCTCGGCACCGCGAACGGCGAGATCGTGATCGACCGCCCCGAAGGCCCCCTGGCGACGCTGTCCCTGCCCGGTCAGCCCTCCCGCACCCTCGCGCTCAAGGTGCGCTCCACCTCCGAGCTGATCGCCGAGGAACTGCGCCGCCTCGACGCGGACGAGATGTACGCCATCGCCCTGCGGGGCGAGGCCACCAAGGAGACCTCCCGTCATGCCTGACTCCCCCAAGCCCACACGACGCCCGGAGTGGGTGGCCCTGGAGGACCATCGCGCGACCGCGCTGCTCCACCCGAGGCTGCGTGAGCTGTTCGCCGCCGACCCCGCCCGCGCCGAACGCTATGTCGTACAGGTCGGTGACCTGCGGATCGATTACTCCAAGCATCTGATCACAGACGAGACCCTCGCCCTGCTCCAGGAACTGGCGACCGCCACCGATGTGTTCGGGTTGCGGGACGCGATGTTCCGGGGCGAGAAGATCAACGTGACCGAGGACCGTGCGGTGCTGCACACGGCGCTGCGGGCGCC
>NZ_JBSFYW010000040.1:0-87764 GCF_053599975.1 Streptomyces sp. NPDC005141
CGCTGGATCAGACGTGGGTCCAGGAGGGAACCGCTGCTCGATCCGGACGTAAGCGACGGACATCAGGGATGTACCGGCACGGCCCCTCCCGTGCGCGGACGGCTGCGGGTGATTCGTGGCTTGGGCGCGGCCCCCGGCACGCTTTTCACTGCGGGTGCAAGATCCAGCCCCTCCGGCGTTTGAGGAGCGGGGTCCGGGGCGGAGCCCCAGGTACGGGACGGGTAGGGGCGGAGGGGGCGAGAAAAGGTTGTTGGGTTCCCCCTCGAAAATCCTCTGGATGGGGGGATTGAGTTCGCGAGGAGGGGGCGGGCGCTGCGTACCCCCACGGGATTCGGTGCTGTCGGGGACGGAGAGATCCCTCCCGCAGCCCCTGGTACCCCCTTTGGCGGTCGCCGAGCTCACCCTCTCCCGGGCCCGGCGGCCGCCTACTTGGGGGATCTGTGGGGTGGGCCACACGGACCCGGACGTCCGGGGTCCCGGATGCGCGATAGCCTGACGGCGGATCTCTCTTGACGCCGAGAGATCGATCATCGGAACCTTTGATCGATCATTGCGGTGGTTGCAGGGGACGATCCTGCACCCGGGGCAGGGACGCCCCACCGCCAGCTGTCATACGGAGAACGCCATGACCCGCACTCCCGTGAACGTCACCGTCACCGGCGCTGCCGGCCAGATCGGTTACGCCCTGCTCTTCCGCATCGCCTCCGGCCAGTTGCTCGGCGCGGACGTGCCGGTCAAGCTGCGCCTCCTGGAGATCACGCCGGCGCTGAAGGCCGCCGAGGGCACCGCCATGGAGCTCGACGACTGCGCCTTCCCGCTCCTTCAGGGCATCGACATCACGGACGACCCGAACGTCGCCTTCGACGGCACCAACGTCGGTCTGCTCGTCGGTGCCCGCCCCCGTACCAAGGGCATGGAGCGCGGCGACCTCCTCGAGGCCAACGGCGGCATCTTCAAGCCGCAGGGCAAGGCCATCAACGACAACGCCGCGGACGACGTCAAGATCCTGGTCGTCGGCAACCCGGCGAACACCAACGCGCTGATCGCCCAGGCCGCCGCCCCGGACGTACCCGCCGAGCGCTTCACCGCGATGACCCGTCTGGACCACAACCGCGCGCTGACCCAGCTCGCGAAGAAGACGGGCACCACGGTCGCCGACATCAAGCGTCTGACCATCTGGGGCAACCACTCCGCCACCCAGTACCCCGACATCTTCCACGCGTCGGTCGCCGGCAAGAACGCCGCCGAGGTCGTCAACGACGAGAAGTGGCTCGCCGAGGAGTTCATCCCGACCGTCGCCAAGCGCGGTGCGGCGATCATCGAGGCCCGTGGCGCGTCTTCGGCCGCCTCGGCCGCCAACGCCGCCATCGACCACGTGTACACGTGGGTCAACGGCACGGCGGACGGCGACTGGACCTCCATGGGTATCCCGTCGGACGGTTCGTACGGTGTGCCGGAGGGCCTGATCTCCTCCTTCCCCGTCACCACGAAGGACGGCCGGTACGAGATCGTCCAGGGCCTGGACATCAACGAGTTCTCCCGCACCCGCATCGAGGCCTCCGTGAAGGAGCTCGAGGAGGAGCGCGAGGCGGTTCGCGGTCTCGGCCTGATCTGATCCGATCGGATCTGACGGGTCCGGCTCGGGTGAGCCGGGTCCGTCGCGGTACGCGCGATGCCCGGGCGGTGAACACCGCCCGGGCATCGCTGTGTTCCGGGTCCGGCGGGGTCGGTGAGGCGTACGGAAAGTACGTATCGAACGTATGTGCTTTGTCGTCATAAAGAGGGGTGCCGCAGGTGGAATCCTCACTATCGTCGTTACGTACGGTCCGCCGGGGGGCAAGGGCGCGGCAGGGGTTCGGCGACGAGAGCGTCCAGGATCGGTGCCGCCGGGTGCGGCCGACGGGGAGCGGGGGGTGACGGGATGGCGCAGAGATGGGACGCGGACCGTCGGCAATGGGTGGACGACGGTACGGGACGGCCCGAGGCCGGTGGAGTCCAGGACGGTGCCGATGCCGGCGGGGTGCCGCCCGACGGGGAGCAGCAGTGGTGGGCGGCTGCCACGCAGGCGGGTTCGCTGCGGCCTGATCAATATCCGCCCGCGGTCCCCGTGGCACCGCAGCCGATGCCTCAGCAGCCGCCGCAGCAACAATGGCAGCAGCAGCAGTCCCAGTCCTGGTCGCAGCCGCAGGTGCCCCCGCAGCCCCAGCCCTGGCCCGGGGGTGGCGCGGCGCCCGGGGGCGGCCGGCCGCAGCGGGCCGGTGACTCGCGGCGGCTGCTTCTGGTGATCGTGGCCGTGGCCGTTCTGGCGGGCGGGGTGGGCGGCGGGCTGTGGGCGCTGACCAGGGACGACCCGGCGGGGCACCCGGACGCGGGCCCGACCGGTCCCGCGGTGACCGTCACGGCGACGCAGCCCGGGGCGACTCCGGACACCCTGAACAGCTCCGGCAGCGAGGGCGCCTATGCCGACCCGGCCGAGACCACCGCTCCGGCGCCGTCGCCCGGTTACAGCCGGGCGGTCGATCCGCTCGGCTACGCCGTGGACGTGCCGGACGGCTGGGCGCGCGACGAGACGCAGGGCAAGCTGGCGCCCGTCGTCACCTACACGGCCCCCGGCGGCGACCGTCGGCTCATGGTGTTCGAGGTCAAGGAGATCTCCGTGACGGAGTCCTCCGCCCAGGCCCAGGCGATCGCGGAGGGGTTCAAGGGGTACCAGTACCTCGACCGGCGGACCGGCGCCGACTGGACGGAGTTCAGCTACCGCTACGACAGCAAGCAATTCGGAGCCACCCAGACCGTCGACCACCGCTTCCAGGCCGCCGACGGCACTCCGTACGCCGTCGTCGCGAGCGGTCCGACGGGCACGGACCTGACCGAGCAGCTCACGACGGCCGTGAACTCCTTCTGCCCGACCGGGTACGCCTGCACGAGCGGCACCTAGCGTCCGGACGGCTCCTCGGCCCCGTCGCCGGGCAGCCGCTTCTCGAACCAGTGCGCCGCGTACACGTTGTCGTCGTACCGCGGGATCTCCGTGTATCCGCACGCCCGGTACATCGCCCGGGCCTCGGTGAGCACGGCGTGCGTGTCGAGCCGTACGACCGTGAAGTCCCGCTCGGCGGCCTGCTGTTCGAGGCCGTCGAGGACGCGGCGTCCGAGGCCGAGCCGGCGGGCGCCGGGGTGCACCCACACATGGCGGATCTCGCCCGCTCGGGGAGCGAGCCGGCGCAGCGCGCCGCAGCCCACGGGGCGGTCCTCCTCGTAGGCGACGAGGAAGGCGCCCGCGTCGCCCGACACCTCGTCGGGCCGGACTAGGGTGCCGGGGTCGAAGCCCTCGGGGAACCGTTCGTCGATGTCGGCGGCGTACGCGGCGAGACAGGCGCGGGCGTCGGGGGAGGCGCCGTCGACGGTCCGGACGGTGATGGCGGCGAGCCGGAGCAGACGGTGTGCCGTGTCGAGGGCCGCGGTCAGTTCCGCGCGCTGGGGAGCGGCGAGGCCGCCGAGCAGACCCTCGGCCAGCCCGTCGGCCAGTCGGTTCTGCTCCCTGACCTCGACCTGGCCGGCGGCCGTGAGCTCCGCGACGCGCAGTCTGCTGTCGCCGGGATGAACGCTCACCCGGACGAGGCCCTGCTTCTCCAGGGCCCGCACCATCCGGCTCAAGTACCCGGCGTCCAGGCCGAGTCTGGCCCGGAGTTCCCGCAGGGAGGCTCCCGCGCCACCGATCTCGAACAGCAGCCGGGCCTCGCCGAGGGGGCGGTCCTGGCCGAGGTAGTGGTCGTCGAGAACGCCGATGCGCCGGGTGAAGTAGCGGTTGAACCGCCGCAGCGCCGTCACCTGGTCCGCTGACACTGGCTCCATATTCCTTTGACTTTAGTCAAAGGAAACAGGGCTGTCCATCGGTGTCCATCGACCGGTCTGTTCGTGTTTCGGGGGATTTTTCAGTGACTCGGCGCACTTTTGGTGACGGATTGTGCATGCATCCGGGGCCTGGGGGCAGGTGCTCACGGCTCCCGGGAGTGACACACGCCTGACACAGGGGCGTCGAACAGGAACGGAAGGCAACACCGATCATGGCTGGACACCAGGCAGAACAGACCATCCACGTGGGCGGCGAGTGGCGCGCGGCACTCTCCGGCGCGACGCGCGAGATCCTCGACCCCGCCGATGCCGAGCCGTTCGCCGTGGTCGCGGAGGGTGACGAGAAGGACACGGACCTCGCGGTCGCGGCCGCCCGTCGCGCCTTCGACGAGGGCCCCTGGCCGCACACCCCCGTCGCCGACCGCGCCGCTCTGCTGCGCCGCGTCGCCGACCTCCTCGTCCGCGACCGCGAGGAACTCGGCCTGCTGGAGAGCCGGGACGCGGGCAAGACCCTGGAAGAGGGGCGCGTCGACATCGACTGTGTCGCCGACGCCTTCCGCTACTTCGCCGACCTCGTGGTGGGGGAGGGCGGTGGGCGCGTGGTGGACGCCGGGTCGTCCGACATCCACAGCGTCGTCGTGCACGAGCCCGTCGGCGTGTGCGCGCTCATCACGCCCTGGAACTATCCGCTCCTCCAGGCCAGTTGGAAGATCGCTCCCGCGCTCGCCGCCGGCAACACCTTCGTGGTCAAGCCGAGCGAGATCACCCCGCTGACCACCGTCGCGCTGCTCGGTCTGCTGGCCGAGGCCGGACTGCCCGCCGGTGTCGCGGGCCTCGTCACGGGCCCCGGGCACACCGTCGGCGCCCGCCTCGCCGAACACCCCGACGTCGACCTCGTCTCCTTCACCGGCGGCCTCACCAGCGGTACGAAGGTGGCACGCGCAGCCGCCGACACGGTCAAGAAGGTCGCGCTCGAACTCGGCGGCAAGAACCCCAACGTCGTCTTCGCCGACGCCTGCGCCACCGAGGAAGGCTTCGACACCGCCGTCGACCAGGCCCTCAACGCCGCCTTCATCCACAGCGGCCAGGTGTGCTCGGCCGGTTCGCGGCTCATCGTCGAGGGGTCCGTGCGCGAGCGCTTCGTCGCCGAACTCGCCCGCAGGGCCGCCGCCATCCGGCTCGGCCGCGGAACCGAGGACGGCGTCGAGTGCGGCCCGCTCGTCTCCGAGCAGCAGCGTGCGAAGACCGAGGAGTACGTCGCCTCCGCGCTGGCCGAGGGTGCGGTGCTGCGCGCCGGCGGCAAGCGGCCCGAGCCGTCCGGTGTCCGCCCCGCCACCGGGTACTTCTACGAGCCGACCGTCCTCGACCAGTGCCACCGCGGCATGCGTGTCGTCCGTGAGGAGGTCTTCGGGCCCGTCCTGACCGTGGAGACGTTCTCCACCGAGGACGAGGCCGTCGCCCTCGCCAACGACACCGAGTACGGCCTCGCGGGCGCCGTCTGGACCGCCGACGCCGGCCGCGCCCGCCGCGTCGCGGGCCGGCTGCGCCACGGCACCGTCTGGATCAACGACTTCCACCCCTACCTCCCGCAGGCGGAGTGGGGCGGCTTCGGCCGGAGCGGCGTCGGACGCGAACTCGGCCCGGCCGGGCTCGCCGAGTACCGCGAGACCAAGCACGTCTACCAGAACCTCGCGCCGAAGCCCGTGCGCTGGTTCGCCGGCTGAGACCGGCGGTCCGGCCCCTCCCCGGCCCGCGGGTCAACGGTCTTGCACCGGCCGCCGGTTCGCCGCTCCGCCGGGGGTGACGACCTGAGCCGCCGCCCGGTGCGGACCCGTACCCCGCCTTCCTCTCCGTCCCCCTCCCCATCGCCCTGTTCCTCCAACCCCCCATCGCACAAGGCACCTTGGAGTACCACTTCATGTCCCAGCACGAGAACACGTACGACTACGTCGTCATCGGCGGCGGCACGGCGGGCTCCGTGATCGCATCCCGCCTCACCGAGAACCCCGACGTCACCGTCGCCGTCATCGAAGGCGGCCCCAGTGACGTCGACCGCGACGACGTCCTCACCCTGCGCCGCTGGATGGGCCTGCTCGGCGGGGAACTCGACTACGACTACCCGACCACCGAGCAGCCGCGCGGCAACTCGCACATCCGGCACAGCCGCGCCCGGGTGCTCGGCGGCTGCTCGTCGCACAACACGCTGATCGCGTTCAAGCCGCTGCCGTCCGACTGGGACGAGTGGGAGGCGGCCGGTGCCAAGGGCTGGGGCGCGGTGCCGATGGAGGCGTACTACGCGCGGCTCCTCAACAACATCGTCCCGGTCGACGAGAAGGACCGGAACGCCATCGCCAGGGACTTCGTGGACGCCGCGCGGAGCGCGCTCGACGTGCCGCGCGTCGAGGGCTTCAACCGGCAGCCGTTCACCGAGGGCGTCGGCTTCTTCGACCTCGCGTACCACCCGGAGAACAACAAGCGGTCGAGCGCCTCGGTGGCGTACCTGCACCCCGTGATGGACGAACGCCCCAACCTGACCCTCCTGTTGGAGACCTGGGCGTACAAGCTGGAACTCGACGGGACCCGGGTCACCGGAGTCCACGTCCGCACGAAGGACGGCGACGAGGTCCTCGTGAGCGCGAAGAACGAGGTCCTGCTCTGCGCGGGCGCCGTCGACTCGCCGCGCCTGCTGCTGCACTCCGGCATCGGACCCGCCGGTGACCTGGAGGAGCTGGACATTCCCGTCGTGCACGATCTGCCGGGCGTCGGGGAGAACCTGCTCGACCACCCCGAGTCCGTGATCGTCTGGGAGACGAACGGGCCGATCCCGGAGAACTCCGCGATGGACTCCGACGCGGGTCTGTTCGTGCGCCGCGACCCCGAACACCAGGGCCCCGACCTGATGTTCCACTTCTACCAGATCCCCTTCACGGACAACCCGGAGCGTCTCGGCTACGAACGCCCCGCGCACGGCGTCTCGATGACCCCCAACATCCCCAAGCCCCGCAGCCGCGGCCGTCTCTACCTGACCAGCGCCGACCCGGCCGTCAAACCCGCCCTCGACTTCCGGTACTTCACGGACGAGGACGACTACGACGGCCGTACCCTCGTCGACGGCATCAAGATCGCCCGCGAGATAGCCGAGGCCGAACCGCTCGCCGGCTGGCTCAAGCGCGAGGTGTGCCCCGGTCCCGGTGTCACGGACGACGAGGCACTCAGCGCGTACGCCCGGCAGGTCGCGCACACCGTGTACCACCCGGCGGGCACCTGCCGGATGGGCGAGCTCTCGGACGAACTCGCGGTGGTGGACCCCGAACTGCGCGTGCGCGGCCTCGACGGCATCCGCATCGCCGACGCCTCCGTCTTCCCGACCATGCCCGCCGTGAACCCGATGATCGGGGTGCTCATGGTCGGCGAGAAAGCCGCTGAACTGATCGGGGGTGGTGCGTGATGAGTACGACCACCAACGGCAACGACATGTCCGCCGCGGACGACAGCACGACGGCCGCGACGGCCGCCACGGCCGACGGCACGGCGACCGACGTCCGTACGGCTGCTGCCGGTACGGCAACCACCGCACCCGGCAAGGGAACCGAGCCCGGCCAAGGGACCGAGTCCGGCAAGGAAACCGAGCCCGGCGAGGCGAGCGTGCCCGTCTTCTCCGTGCGCAATCTGTGGAAGGTCTTCGGTCCGAAGGCCGACCGGGTCCCCGGCGACCCGGAACTCGCCGCGCTCGACGCCGCCGAACTCCGCGCCGCCACCGGCTGCACCGCCGCCGTCCGCGACGTCAGCTTCGACGTGCGCAAGGGCGAGGTCTTCGTCGTCATGGGCCTGTCCGGCTCCGGCAAGTCCACGCTGGTGCGCTGTCTCACCCGGCTGATCGAGCCCACCTCGGGCCGCCTCGCGATCGACGGCGAGGACGTCATCGCGATGGACAAGGTCCGGCTGCGCGAACTGCGCCGCCACCGCGCCGCCATGGTCTTCCAGCACTTCGGTCTGCTGCCGCACCGCTCGGTGCTCGACAACGTCGCCTACGGCCTGGAGATCCAGGGCGTCTCGCGTGAGGAACGCCGGACGAAGGCCGCCGAGGTCGTCGCCAAGGTCGGCCTGGAAGGCATGGAGCAGCGCAGGCCCGGACAGCTGTCCGGCGGTCAGCAGCAGCGGGTCGGGCTGGCCCGCGCGCTCGCCGTCGACCCCGAAGTCCTGCTCTTCGACGAGCCGTTCAGCGCGCTCGACCCGATGATCCGGCGCGACATGCAGGAGGAGGTCGTGCGGCTGCACCGGGAGGAGGGCCGCACGATGGTCTTCATCACCCACGACCTGACCGAGGCACTGCGCCTCGGCGACCGTATCGCCCTGATGCGCGACGGCCGGATCGTCCAGCTCGGCACCCCGGAGGAGATCGTCGGCTCCCCGGCCGACGCCTACGTCCGCGAGTTCGTCCGCGACGTGCCCCGCGAGCAGGTCATGACGGTCCGCACGGCCATGCGGGCCGGGGACTGCGGCGGACCGGACCACCCGGGCGCGCTCGCCCCCGACACCGTCGTCGCCGACGCCATCAAGGCCGTCTCCTTCAGCGGGCGCGCCGCCTGCGTGGTCCAGGACGGCCGCTGCCTCGGCGTCGTCGACCACGAGCGGCTGCTCGCCGTTGTCGCCGGTTCAGATCTGCGCGCCGGTTCGGATCTGCGCGCCGGCTCGGACACGCGTGGCGACTCGGACCCACACGCCGGTGCGGGCCCGCGGAAGGAGGCGGTGTGATGGCCGCAGTCACCGCATCCGTTCCCCGCACGGTCCTTCCCGGTCGCCTCCGGCACCCGGCCGTCGGCAAGCTCCTGCTGCTCGCCGTCGTCGCGGCGGTGCTCGTGCCCCTCGCCAACGCCCGCTGGGCCGACGGCAGCTGGCCGCACGCGCTGACCGTCGACCTGACCGAGCCGCTCGGCAGAGCCAGCGACTGGATCATCGACAACCGCGACAGCCACCCACTCTTCCTGTACTTCTTCGGCTACGTCAGCAACGCCGTCGTCCTCTCCGTCCGCGGCGTCTATCTACTGCTGCTCGCGGCGGGCTGGGCCGGAGTGACCGCCGTGGCCGCACTCGTCGCCTGGCGCGCGGCAGGCGTGCGCCTCGCCCTCGGCACCGGCGCCGCGTTCCTCGCCTGCGGACTGCTCGGTATGTGGGTCCCCACCATGCAGACCCTCGCGGTCATGGTGGTGGCCGTTCTCGCCTCCGTCGCGCTGGGCGCGCTGCTCGGCCTCGCTGCGGGGCTCTCCGACCGCACCCACCGCGCACTGCGCCCCGTCCTCGACACCATGCAGGTGCTTCCGGCGTTCGCGTATCTGCTGCCGGTCGTGCTGGTCTTCGGCATCGGCGTCCCCGCGGCCGTGCTCGCCACCGTCGTCTACGCCGCCCCTCCGATGGCCCGTCTCACCGCGCTCGGCCTGCGCGACGCGGACGAGGGCGTGATGGAGGCCGTCGCCTCCCTCGGCGCCACGGCCCGCCAGCGCCTGTTCACCGCCCGCCTTCCGCTGGCCCGCAAGGAACTCCTTCTCGGCCTCAACCAGACGATCATGATGGCCCTGTCCATGGCCGTCATCGCCTCCGTGATCGGCGCCGGCGGTCTCGGCGACCGCGTCTACCAGGCCCTCGCCTCCGTCGACGTGGGCGCCGCACTCGCCGCGGGCATCCCGATCGTGCTCCTCGCGGTCGTCCTCGACCGCGTCACGGGCGCGGCGGGCGAACGCCTCGGCGAGACCCGTACGAGCACCCCCTGGCTCCACGCGGCGGTCGCCGCCGTGGCCGTCGCGGTCGCCGGACGCCTCGCGGGCCGGCTGGACTGGCCCGACGCCTGGGTGGTGAACATCGCCGGGCCGGTGAACAGCGCCGTCGACTGGATGACGAGCCACCTCTACTCCGGCGTCCCCTACATCGGCGGCACCGCCGACTGGGCGGGCCACTTCACCACCTGGGTCCTCGACCCGCTCCGGGATGGCCTGCAGTGGCTGCCCTGGTGGTCGGTCCTGCTGATCGTCGCCGCACTGGCCTGGCTGATCGGCACCTGGCGCACCGCGCTCACCGCCGTTCTCGCGATGGCCGCGATCGGCGTGCTGGGCGTGTGGAAGCCGTCCCTCGACACACTCTCCCAGGTGCTCGCGGCGGTCGCCGTGACCCTCGTCCTCGGCTTCGCCATCGGGATCGCGGCCGCCCGCAGCGAACGCTTCGAGCGGCTGCTCCGGCCCGTTCTCGACGTGTTCCAGACCATGCCGCAGTTCGTGTACCTCATCCCCGTGGTCGCGCTGTTCGGCGTCGGCCGCGCACCCGCCGTCGCCGCCGCGGTCGTCTACGCGCTGCCCGCCGTCGTCCGCATCACCACCCAGGGGCTGCGCGGCGTCGACCCGGCCGCCATGGAGGCCGCTCGCTCCCTCGGCGCGACCCCCGGGCAGCAGCTGCGCCAGGTCCAGCTCCCGCTGGCCCGCCCGGCGCTGCAACTCGCCGTCAACCAGGGCGTCGTCCTGGTCCTCGCCGTCGTCATCATCGGCGGTCTGGTCGGCGGTGGCGCGCTCGGTTACGACGTCGTGTTCGGCCTCGCTCAGGGCGATCTGGCCACCGGTCTGGTGGCGGGCGCCGCGATCGTCTGCCTCGGCCTGATGCTCGACCGGGTGACCCAGCCGACCGAACGCCGCCCGAAGAAGGGAGCCTGACATGCGACTTCGTACGACATCCGCGGTGGCCGGCGCGTCGGCCCTGCTGCTGCTCACCGGCTGCGGCGCCGCCGACATGACCAAGCAGGCCTCGCCCTTCGCGAACGCCCAGGGCGCCAGGACGGTGACCCTGTCCGTGCAGTCCTGGGTCGGCGCCCAGGCCAACGTGGGCGTGGCGCAGTACCTGCTCGAACACGAGCTGGGCTACCGCGTCGACACCGTCCAGGTCGACGAGGTGCCCGCCTGGGACGCGCTCAGCCAGGGCCGCGTCGACGCGATCCTGGAGGACTGGGGACACCCCGACCAGGAGAAGCGCTACGTCGAGGGCAAGAAGACGATCGCGCCCGGCGGAGATCTGGGAGTGACCGGGCACATCGGCTGGTACGTCCCGACGTACTTCGCGAAGCAGCACCCCGACGTCACGGACTGGAAGAACCTCGACAAGTACGCCGACCGGATGCGCACACCCGAGAGCGGCGGCAAGGGCCAACTCCTCGACGGCTCCCCGTCGTACGTCACCAACGACAAGGCCCTGGTGGACAACCTGAAGCTGAACTACCAGGTGGTGTTCGCCGGTTCGGAAGCCGCGCAGATCACGCAGATGAAGCAGTTCGCGAAGGAGAGGAAGCCCTTCCTCACGTACTGGTACTCCCCGCAGTGGCTCTTCGAGAAGGTCCCCATGACCGAGGTGAAGCTGCCCGCCTACAAGGAGGGCTGCGACGCCGACGCGGCGAAGGTCGCCTGCGCCTACCCGCACACCCCGTTGCAGAAGTACCTCAACGCCGACTTCGCGAAGACCGGCGGGAAGGCCGCCGCCTTCCTGAAGAAGTTCAAGTGGACGACCGAGGACCAGAACGAGGTCTCCTTGATGATCGCCAACGACAAGCTGACGGCTCAGGAGGCGGCGAAGAAGTGGGTCGACCGCCACGAGTCGACCTGGCGGGCGTGGCTGCCGTCGTAGCCGACGTAGCGGGGCGGTGGGGCGGGTGCCGGAAACAGCGGCATCCGCCCCGCGCCCCCTACCTCAGCTTCGCCGCGATGTCTCCCAGCGCCGCGGCCGCCCGGCGCTGCAGCCCGGGTCCGAACGTGACCCGCGTGGCCCCGAGTTCACCCAGTTCGCCGGCCGGCATCCCATCGAGCCCGGCGAACACGTTCAGCGGCCCGCGGATGCCGGACCGCAGCAGGGGAAGCACGTCGGTCGGTGCCCCGATCGGATACACGCAGTCCGCCCCCGCGGCGACGTAGAGCGCGGCCCGCTCGATGACCCGACCGGGGTCTCCGTCACCGTGCACGAAGACATCGACACGGGCGTTGACGAAGAGCAGGTCCGCCGCCGCGCTCCGCACCTCGGCCAGCCAATCGGCGTGCCGGGCCGCGTCCTTGAGGACACCGCCCTCGGAGTCCTCGAGGTTGCAGCCGACGGCGCCCGCCTCCAGCAACCGCTCCACCAGCTCCTGGGGCGCCAGCCCGTAGCCGTCCTCGACATCCGCCGACACCGGTACGTCGACCGCCCGTACGATCCGCGCGACGGCGGCGAACATCTCGTCGGCCGGCGTCTCCCCGTCCGCGTACCCGAGCGAGGCGGCGACCCCGGCACTCGGCGTGGCGAGCGCGGGGAATCCCGCGTCCGCCAACACCCGGGCGCTCGCGGCGTCCCAGGGTCCGGGCAGCACCAGCGGATCGCCCGGCACGCGCCCGTGGTGCAGCGCCCGGAAGGTCTCGGCCCTGGTCACCACCGCGTACTCCCCTCCGGGGCGCGCCGGGCCGTCACTTGTGCTGGCCCGCCTGGTAGTGGCCGGGCACCATCCGGCAGGTCACACCGAACCGGTTCCAGGCGTTGATCACCGTGATCGAGGCGATCAGCTGGGCGAGGTCGGCCTCCTCGAAGTGCCGGGCCGCGCGCTCGTACACCTCGTCCGGCACGAACCCTTCGGTGAGCACGGTGACGGCCTCGGTCAGCTCGATCGCCGCGATCTCCTTCTCCGTGTAGAAGTGCCGCGACTCCTCCCACGCGCCGAGCTGCACGATCCGCTCCACGCTCTCACCCGCCGCGAGCGCGTCCTTGGTGTGCATGTCGAGGCAGAACGCGCAGTGGTTGAGCTGTGAGGCGCGGATCTTCACCAGCTCCAGGAGCACGGGATCCACCCCGCGCCGGGCCGCCGCGTCGAGCCGGACCATCGCCTTGTAGACGTCGGGGGCGAGCTTGGCCCAGTGCAGTCGGGGGGCGTGCTCGGGCGCGTACCGCGCGGTCCCGCCGTCGGTCGTGGAGGTCGTGGAAGTCGTGGGGGTCGTGGTGGCCGTCGTGGTGTTCTGCGTGGTCATGTCCTGCGTCGTCATGAGATCGACCTTACGAGGGGAGTAGCCCAGGAGTATGGTCCATTTGTATGGCGAAAACATGGGCCACTCTGGGCGTCGACCTTCATGTCGAGCCGACCGGGTCCGGCGTCCGAAAAGGGCTGACGGAGGCGCTGCGCGAGGCGGTCCGCAGCGGCCGGCTGGCCCCCGGCACCCGTCTGCCGTCCTCCCGCTCGCTCGCCACCGACCTGGGCATCGCCCGCAACACGGTCGCCGACGCTTACGCCGACCTCGTCGCCGAGGGCTGGCTCACCGCCCGCCAGGGCTCGGGCACCCGGGTCGCCGAGCGGACCGTCGTAGGACCGGCGCCGGAGGCCGCGCCGCGCCACCGCGAACAGGGCCTTCCGGCCTACGACCTCGTCCCCGGCCGCCCCGACCTCGCGTCCTTCCCGCGCGCCGCCTGGCTCAAGGCGGCCCGCCGCGCCCTGACCGGCGCACCGCACGACGCCCTCGGCTACGGCGATCCCCGCGGCCGCCCCGAACTGCGCACCGCCCTCGCGGGCTATCTCTCCCGGGCCCGGGGCGTACGCGCCGACCCGGACCGCATCGTGATCTGCTCCGGCTTCTCGGACGGCCTGACGCTGCTCGGCGCGGTCCTGCGGCAGCGGGGTCTGCGCTCGCTCGCCGTGGAGTCGTACGGCCTGGACGTGCACTGGAATCTGCTGCACCGATCGGGCCTGCGCACGACCCCCCTGCCGTTCGACGAACTCGGCACCGACACACGCCACATGTCAGGTGTACGAGCCGTCCTGCTCACCCCCGCCCACCAGTTCCCGATGGGCGTGCCACTGCACCCCGACCGCCGGGCCGCCGTCGTCGGCTGGGCCCGCCGCACCGGGGGGCTCGTCCTGGAGGACGACTACGACGGCGAGTTCCGCTACGACCGGCAGCCCGTCGGCGCGCTGCAGGGACTGGACCCCGACCACGTGGTCTACCTGGGCACCGCGAGCAAGTCCCTGGCGCCCGCGCTGCGCCTGGGCTGGCTGGTCCTGCCGCCGTCCCTCGTGGACGAGGTCGTCTCGCTGAAGGGCGAGGGCGGTTGGTCCACCGGCGCGCTGGACCAGCTCACCCTGGCGGAGTTCATCACCTCGGGCGCCTACGACCGCCACGTCCGCGCCGGCCGCCTGCGCTACCGGCGCCGCCGGGACGCTCTCGTCGCCGCGCTCGCGGTCCGCGCCCCCGCCGTGCACGCCACCGGCATCGCCGCCGGGCTGCACGCCGTGCTGCGGCTCCCGCCGGGCACCGAGCAGTCGGTCGTCCAGGCCGCCGTCTGGCAGGGCCTCGCGGTCCACGGCCTCGCCCGCCACCGACACCCCGACGCCTCCGCCCCGCCCCAGGACGCCCTCGTCGTCGGCTACGGCACACCGCCGGACCACGCGTGGTCCGGCGCGCTGGACGCGCTGTGCCGAGCGCTTCCCTGAACCGGGGGACCTGACCTCGACAAGGGGTCCCGCGGATGACCGGGCCTCGGCTCCCTCGGCTCCCTCGAGTCCCCGGAGTCCCGAATCCCCGAGTCCCCGAGTCCCAAGTCCCCCGAGTCCCCTGAGTCCCCGAGTCCCAAGTCCCCCGAGTCCCCTGAGCCCCTGAGTCCCCGAGTCCCAAGTCCCCCGAGTCCCCGAGCCCTCGGCTCCGTCGAGTCCTCGGTGAGCACGATCGGCTCCCCGGCCTCCCCGATCCTGAGATTGCGCTCCGTTCGGTCCACCATCGGGAGGGCAACCGCGCGGCGCTCTCACGCCTCCGGCGCTTCCTCCGACGCCTCCGCCTCCGCCTCCCGTTCCTCCGACGTCTCCGGCGCCTCGCCGAACCGCGCCAGTGCCAGGGCCCCCGCCACGGCCACCGCGAAACCGAGAACCGCCAGCCAGGTCAGCCCCTCCCGGGTACGGTCGCCCAGCCAGACCACCCCCACCAGCGCGGGCCCGATGGTCTCCCCGATGACCAGCCCCGCGGTGGCCGTCGTCACCGAACCTCGCTGCAGAGCCGTGGTGAGCAGCAGGAACGCCGCCCCGCCACCGATCAGCAGCGCGTACGTCGCCGGATTGGACAGCAGCGTCCCCGGATCGAGGTCCTCGATCAGCCGCACGGCCACCTCGACCACGCCGAAGCCGAACCCGGCCCCGAGTCCCAGCGCGAGCGCTCGCCCCCGGTCGGGCAGCCGCCCACCGAGGAGCCCCAGCACCAGAACGGCCACGGACGTCCCCAGCACCGCGTACTTCAACGCCAGGGACCCCGTCCGGTCCCCCTCCGCCCCGGACGCCAGCCCGAGCATCGCGAGCCCGGCGCACACTACCGCCACCGCGCCCCACTCGACCCGGCTCAGCCGCACATGGAGCAGCCGCGAGGCCACCACCGCGGTCACGGCCAGGCTCGCGGCGAGGGCCGCGCCGACGGCGTAGATGGGAAGCGACCGCAGCGCGGCGATCTGCAGCAGGAACCCGACCCCGTCGAGGCCCAGTCCCGCCAGATACCGCCACTGCCGCAGCGCCCGCAGCAGCAGTGCCGCCGCGCCGACGGCCCCGCCGCCCTTCCCGTCTTCGCCCACCGCCCGCGCGGCCATCGCCTGCAGAACCGTCGCCGTACCGAAACAGACCGAGGCGCCAAGGGCGCAGATCATTCCAAAGAGCACGAAGCGACTGTAGGGGACGGTGCTTCCCGGGGGGCTGCCGCAGACGGGCCGTACGCGATCTCTAATCTGTTCCTCTTCAACCAAAACATGATCTGCACAGAACAAACGGGGGAACGGACATGGCAGACGTACGACGCCAACTGCGCTCGGGCACGGTCGTCCTGGGCGGCATGGGCCTCCTCGCGGCGGCGCTCACCGCCTGCTCCTCGGACCCCGACAAGCGCTGCGTCGACCGCGACAGCTACAACCTCGGCAAGGGCTACAAGGTCGTCGCCGACGAGAACTGCAAGTCCACCAACACCTCGTCCCACGGCACCTGGTACTACGGCGGCAACAAGAAGAGCGGCTGGATCGACAGCGGCTCCTTCACCAAACCCGGTGGCTCCGGCGGTTCGGGCGGCGGCGTGCACCGCGGCGGCTTCGGCGGCGGCAAGGGCGGCTCCGGGGGCTGATCGGCGGGCGTGTCGCCCCACCGCCCAACAGGCCCGCACGCGGCGTGTCCGACGCGTAAGCAACGCGCGCGGGCCCGCACGCGGCGCGTCCGGCGTGTACGCAACGCGCCCGCCCCACCCGCCGAACAGAGAACCGACGCACCCATGGAACGCCGCACCATCGCCCCCCGCCCCGGCTGGCAGCAGACCGTCGAGGAGCAGGGACTCGTCTACCCGCTCACCCGCCACCCCGACGACTCCCTGCGCCCCTACTGGGACGAGAGCGCCTACTACGCCCTCTCCCTCCCCGAGGTGGAGGCGCTGGAGGAGGTCGTCGAGGAACTGCACGGCATGTGCCTCGCGGCGGCCGGCCACATCGTCGAGCGAGGACGCTTCGCCGACCTCGGCATCGACGATCCGCGGGTCGCGGCGGCCGTCGCCGAAGCCTGGCACCGGCGCGCCGAACTCCCGTCCGTCTACGGCCGTTTCGACCTCCGCTACGACGGCACGGGTCCGGCGAAACTCCTCGAGTACAACGCCGACACGCCGACCTCGCTGGTCGAGGCCGCGAGCCCCCAGTGGTTCTGGATGGAGGACCGCTTCCCCGGCGCCGACCAGTGGAACTCCCTGCACGAACGCCTCGTGGCCGCCTGGAAGAAGCAGGGTGCCCTCCTTCCGCCGGGCAGCCCCCTCTACTTCGCGCACTCCGCCGCCGACGAGCTGGGCGAGGACCTGATGACGGTCGCCTACCTGAAGGAGACCGCGGAACAAGCCGGCCTCGCCACCGACTGGATCTCCATGGAGGAGATCGGCTGGGACCCCCTCTCCGGGCGCTTCGTCGACAACCGGCTCGGCTTCATCCGCAGCTGCTTCAAGCTCTACCCCTGGGAGTGGCTCACCTCCGACCACTTCGCCGGCCATGTCCTGGACACCCTCGACAACGGCGGCGGCACCGGCACGACCCTGTGGATCGAGCCCGCCTGGAAGATGCTCCTCTCCAACAAGGCCCTCCTCGCCATCCTCTGGGAGCTCTACCCGGACCACCCGAACCTCCTCCCGGCCTATCTCGACGGCCCCCGCGAGCTGGCCCGGACGAACGGGTACGTCGCCAAGCCCCTGCTCGGCCGCGAGGGCGCCGGTGTGACGATCCACGAACCCGGCGCCGCCCCCGTCGAACGCGAAGAGGCCTGCTGCTACCAGGAGCTGGCACCGCTCCCGTCCTTCGACGGCAACCGTGTCGTCCTCGGAGCCTGGGTCGTCGAGGACGAGTCGGCGGGCCTCGGCATCCGGGAGTCGGCCGGCCCGATCACGGACGAGTACGCCCGCTTCCTGCCCCACGTGATCCTCTAGCGGCCCGCCCCGGGCGACGGGCGCCGTCCCTACGCCCCCAGCACGGTCCGCAGCTGGGCGAGTCCCCAGTCCAGGTCCTCCTTGCTGATGATCAGGGGCGGGGCGATCCGGACGGTGACGCCGTGGGTGTCCTTGACGAGGACACCCCGGTCCATCAGCTTCTCGGAGATCTCCCGGCCCGTGCCGTACTCCGGGGCGATGTCGACGCCCGCCCACAGACCGCGCCCGCGCACCGCGGTGACATGACCCGAGTCCTTCAGCACCCCCAGCTCATGGTGCAGATGCTCACCGAGCTCGGCGGCCCACCGCTGGTGCTCGCCCGACCTCAGCATCGCGATCACCTCCAGCGCCACCGCGCAGGCCAGCGGATTCCCCCCGAACGTCGACCCGTGCTCCCCGGGCCGGAACACCCCCAGCACCTCCGCGCTCGACACCACCGCAGACACGGGCACCACCCCGCCGCCGAGCGCCTTCCCGAGGACGTACATGTCCGGCACCACGCCTTCGTGCTCGCACGCGAACGTCCGGCCGGTCCGCCCCAGCCCCGACTGGATCTCGTCCGCGACGAACAGCACATCGCGCTCCCGTGTCAGCTCCCGCACGGCCGGCAGATAGCCGGCCGGCGGCACGAGCACGCCCGCCTCTCCCTGGATCGGTTCGAGCAGCACGGCCACGGTGTTCTCCGTGACCGCCCCCCGCAGCGCCGTCAGGTCCCCGTACGGCACGATCTCGAACCCCGGTGTGTACGGGCCGAAGTCCGCCCGCGCCTCCGGGTCCGTCGAGAAGCTGATGACCGTCGTCGTGCGCCCGTGGAAGTTGTTGCCCGCGACCACGATCTTCGCCATCTCCGCGGGGACGCCCTTGACCCGGTAGCCCCACTTCCGGGCCGTCTTCACCGCCGTCTCCACCGCCTCCGCGCCGGTGTTCATCGGCAGCACCATCTCCATGCCGCACAGCGACGCCAGCTCCCGGCAGAAGTCCGCGAACCGGTCGTGATGGAACGCCCGCGACGTCAACGTCACCCGGTCCATCTGGGCCTTCGCCGCCTCGATCAGCCGCCGGTTGCCATGGCCGAAATTCAGGGCCGAGTATCCGGCCAGCATGTCGAGGAAGCGGCGTCCCTCGACGTCCGTCATCCAGGCCCCGTCCGCCGTCGCCACGACGACCGGCAACGGGTGGTAGTTGTGCGCGCTGTGCGCGTCGGCCGAGGCGATGAAGGCCTCCGTCGTCTCCTTGGCATCCATGGCGGTCACGGGATCTCCGTTCTCTGACGAGCGGCGCGGGGGAGCGGCACGGTCCTCCCCGGCACGCCGCACGGCGCGTTCTCCCCGGGCGCGGGCACGTGATGCCCGCTCGGGGACGGGCTTGTGGCCTATTTCCTATCGTCGCTCGCATGGTGGACCGGGGACCCCGGCGATCCGGCGCGCCCGGTAGGCTGACCGGCGGGGCCGTGACTGGCGCGCTGGGATGGGACCGACCATCGGGGAGCGGCACCCACGCTGTGACTTCCCGGGGGCCACCCCGGACCTCGGAACGGAGAATCAGGCCGTCCTGAGGGACCCGGAGTGTCCGGGCGAGGAGTCGTGGCAACCGAGTGCCGTGCGCCTGGGCCGACCCGTGAACGCTGAACGCCACGTCCGGAGGCCGTCATGCCAGAGCCCCTTTCCACCGAGTCCACCGCCTTCCGCAGCGCCCTCGACGTGATCCGGGCCGTGGAGCCCCGCGTCGCCGACGCCATCGGCCAGGAAGTCGCCGACCAGCGCGACATGCTCAAACTGATCGCTTCCGAGAACTACGCCTCCCCGGCCACCCTCCTGGCCATGGGCAACTGGTTCAGCGACAAGTACGCCGAGGGCACCATCGGCCGCCGCTTCTACGCCGGCTGTCGCAACGTGGACACCGTCGAGGCCCTCGCCTCCGAGCACGCCCGCGAACTGTTCGGCGCCGAGCACGCCTACGTCCAGCCGCACTCCGGCATCGACGCCAACCTCGTCGCCTTCTGGGCCGTCCTGGCCGCCCGCGTCGAGGCCCCGGCACTCGCCAAGGCCGGCGTCCGCAACGTGAACGACCTCTCCGAGGCAGACTGGGCCGAACTGCGCCAGGCCTTCGGCAACCAGCGCATGCTCGGCATGTCCCTGGACGCCGGCGGCCACCTCACCCACGGCTTCCGCCCGAACATCTCAGGAAAGATGTTCGACCAGCGCTCCTACGGCACCGACTCCGCCACTGGCCTCATCGACTACGAGGCCCTGCGCACCTCCGCCCGCGAGTTCAAGCCGCTGATCATCGTCGCCGGCTACTCCGCCTACCCCCGCCTGGTGAACTTCCGCATCATGCGGGAGATCGCCGACGAGGTCGGCGCCACCCTGATGGTCGACATGGCCCACTTCGCCGGCCTGGTCGCGGGCAAGGTCCTCACCGGTGACTTCGACCCGGTCCCGCACGCCCAGATCGTCACCACCACCACGCACAAGTCGCTCCGCGGCCCGCGCGGCGGCATGGTCCTGTGCGACGAGACCCTCGCCGAGCAGGTCGACCGCGGCTGCCCGATGGTGCTCGGTGGCCCCCTTCCCCACGTCATGGCCGCCAAGGCTGTCGCGCTAGCCGAGGCCCGCCGCCCCGAGTTCCGCGACTACGCCCAGGCCGTCGTCGACAACTCCCGCGCCCTCGCCGAAGGCCTGATGCGCCGCGGCGCGACCCTGGTCACCGGCGGCACCGACAACCACCTCAACCTCATCGACGTCGGCTCCTCCTACGGCCTGACCGGCCGTCAGGCGGAGTCCGCCCTGCTCGACTCGGGCATCGTCACCAACCGCAACGCCATCCCGGCCGACCCCAACGGCGCGTGGTACACATCCGGCATCCGCATCGGCACCCCCGCTCTGACCACCCGTGGTCTCGGCGTGACCGAGATGGACGAGATCGCCGGTCTGATCGACCGTGTCCTCACCGCGACCGAGGCCGGCACCACCGCCAAGGGCGCCCCTTCCAAGGCCCAGCACGTCCTGGACGCGAAGATCTCCGACGAGATCTCCCACCGGGCCACCGACCTGCTCACCGGTTTCCCGCTCTACCCGGAGATCGACCTCGGCTGACGCACCGGACCGGGGACCGGCCGACCCGGTCCCGGACCGGCCCGAGGCACTCGGCCGTCCGGTCCCTACAAGTCGATCAGCTCCTGTCGTGGCTCCCGCGGCGGCCCTGCGTCCTCACGCCGGGCCGCCGCGCGGCGTATGAACCACGGAACGCCGACGCCGAGAGCCAGGCCCACCGCGAGTCCGGGCAGCACCCACCGCGCCCGCTCCACCGCGTCCGGCTCCGCAACGGCAGCCACCGCCGCGGGCCGGGAACCGAACAGCCTCCCCTCCTCCGCCAATTGCCCGAACACCGAGCTCGGCGCCCGATGCCAGCGGATGTCGTCGTCCACCACATCGGGAGAGGGATCCGAACGCACCCACGGCGTACCGTCCGGCGCGAGGAACACCTGGTCCTGGCGCTCGATGGCGACATCGCCGCCGGGCGCCCGACTGGTCTGCGGCCAGCCCCCGACACCGGTCAGCCCCCAGATCACGGTGACCCGCACCTCCGGAAAGCGGCCGTGCGTCCACGCTCCGGGCACCCTCTCGGTCCCCGTGTACCGGGGCGACAGCAGCCGCCACAGCCGTCCGAAGTCCCGCTCCTCGGCGTGCAGCGTGGTCGTCCGCCCCGTGTCACCGGCGATCACCAGGGCCATGTCCGGGCTGTCGCCCTTCCCGAGCCCCCAGGTGCCCGCCGAGGCGGGGGCCCGTGCTGCGCCGAGCGCGGCCAATGCCGTGGACACGAGTAACAGGACCCGCACCCCGTTCCTGATCCGTTCGACCCGGACCCTCATATGTCCCCCTCGTCCGACCGGCACCTCACACGTCCCGCGGCTCCTGTCGAGGCTCCCCCCGATGAGGGCGGCGTATCCGGGCCGGCAGTGCCCCGGCCGCCGCGCCGGGTATCGCCCACCAACCGTCGGTGCCGCCGACAGCGCCACCGCGAGGCCCGCCACCAACGCCCCCACCACCGTGAGCAGTTCACGAACTCTGCGCATGGAACCCCCGCCCGGCCGGTGGATCGACGTGCGGCCCGTCCGCACGTCGTGTGTCACTTCTGGTACACCGCTCGACCGGCCGGGGTTCCCGTCCGGCGTCCGCGAATTCCGAGTCCGGCCCGGCGGCGAGCCCGGCTACTTCACCGACCTGGCGATCTCCAGCGCCCGCTTCTTCGAGGACACTCCCTCCAGCCGGAGCGTCACGTCGCCGTCGTGCGTCCACAGCAGCGTGGGCCCGGCGGTCCGCTCGGAGCGGGTGAAGCGGTCGCCGTCCGCGTCGACGAGCCAGAAGCTCAGCAGGTGCGGCTTCGGGAACCACAGCGCCGGGTCGCCGAACTCCTCGTCGCCGTCCAGCCGCAGCCACTCCGGCGGCTCCCGCACCGTCTTGGTGAAGCCGATGTCCAGCCGCGCCGGATACGCGTCGATCCGGACCGTGTGTCCGTGCTCGCGCCAGCACAGGCTCATCAGCAGCCGTCCTCCCGGCCCGGATGTCACGGTCACCGCGTCCGGCGCGCCGAGGGCATCGGGCACGAGAGGCTCGAACCCGGCCCGCCGCCCGGCCTGCGCCGGCGTCAGCGAGCGCCCGGGGCACCCCGGCACCCGGGCCCCGGCCGAGGGCACCGCCGACGGGTCGTACCGCACCTCGACCCCGCCGAAGCCGAACCAGTCGACGACCGCCGCCCGCACCGGGGGCGTGAGCACGAGGACCGCCAGCACTCCGCACAGGCCCGCGGTGAGCGCGCGTCGGCGGGCCCGCGCCCAGCGGCGCACCGCGCGCAGCCGCTCGCGGGGCCCCGCAGTCCCGGCCGGTGGGACCCGGATCCCCTCCAGCCGCCCGGAAGGCACGGGCGGTACCCCCATCGCGAGTATGTCCTCCAGCACCCGCTCGACCATCGACTCGTCGCCGTCGGCACCCGGACCGTCCAGCGACCGCCCGAGCGCCCGCAGCTCGTCCGGCAGCCGGGAGACGTCCGCACGGGCCGGCCGGGCCCGCTCGCGGCCGGACTCCGCGCCACCTCCGTCCTCGTAGGACTCACTCACGCTCGTCACCCCCTTCCCGGGACTCCCGGGATTCGAAAGCGGGCAGCAGCCGGCCCAGCTTGCGCAGGGCGCGGTTGAGCCGGGACTTCACCGTGCCGCGCGGCCAGCCCAGGGCCTGGGCCGTCTCCGGTTCGTCCATCTCCAGGAGATAGCGGTAGGTGACGACGAGGCGGTGGTCCTCGCTCAGCTGCTCCAGAGCGGCCAGCAGCGCGGCGCGCCGCTCGGACTCCAGCGCCGCGACCGCCGGGTCCGCCGATTCCGGTATCGGCGGCGCCGCCTCCGCCAGCGCGGCCTCCCGGCCGGCCAGCGTCCGCTGACGCACCGCCGTCCGCACTGTGTTCCTCGTCTCATTGGCGACGATCGACAGCAGCCACGGCTTGAAAGCCGAGCCGTCCCGGAATCGCCCCAGGGAGCAGTACGCCTTGATGAAGGCCTGCTGCACCACGTCCTCCGCGTCCGCACCCGCTCCGAGCGCCCTGGCCGCTCTGATCGCGATGCCCGTGTGGGCACGGACCAGCTCCGCGTACGCCTCCGGCTCCCCGGCGCGTACACGTGCGATCACCACGGCCTCGTCTACGACGATGCGGCCCCCCTCCCGCGTCCTCACACTCTTGCTACACCGCCCGCGGCCCATCGGTTCCCACCCGCGGCGCAACTGTTTCCAGCCAGTTCCGGAGCGGGCCCCGGCACCTGAGAGAATGGTGAACATGGCCTCTGACAGTCCTCGCGTGCTCTCCGGAATCCAGCCCACGGCAGGCTCGTTCCACCTCGGCAACTACCTCGGCGCCGTCCGTCAGTGGGTGGCCCTCCAGGAGTCCCACGACGCGTTCTACATGGTCGTCGACCTGCACGCGATCACGATTCCGCAGGACCCCGCGGACCTGCGTGCCAACACCCGGCTCGCCGCCGCGCAGCTGCTCGCCGCCGGCCTCGACCCGGAGCGGTGCACGCTCTTCGTCCAGAGCCATGTCCCCGAGCATGCGCAGCTCGCCTGGATCATGAACTGCCTCACCGGTTTCGGCGAGGCCTCCCGCATGACCCAGTTCAAGGACAAGTCGGCCAAGCAGGGCGCCGACCGCGCGAGCGTCGGCCTCTTCACGTACCCGATCCTCCAGGTCGCGGACATCCTGCTGTACCAGGCCAACGAGGTCCCGGTCGGTGAGGACCAGCGCCAGCACATCGAGCTCACACGCGACCTCGCGGAGCGTTTCAACGGTCGCTTCGGCGAGACGTTCACGATCCCCAAGCCGTACATCCTCAAGGAGACGGCGAAGATCTTCGATCTCCAGGACCCGTCGATCAAGATGAGCAAGTCGGCCTCGACGCCGAAGGGGCTCATCAATCTGCTCGACGAGCCGAAGGCGACCGCCAAGAAGGTCAAGAGCGCGGTCACCGACACGGACACGGTCATCAGGTATGACACGGAGGGGAAACCGGGTATCAGCAATCTGCTGACCATCTACTCGACCCTCACCGGGACCGGAATCGGGGAACTGGAGCAGAAGTACACCGGCAAGGGCTACGGTGCGCTGAAAACGGACCTGGCCGAGGTCATGACCGACTTCGTGACGCCGTTCCGGGAGCGCACCCAGCAGTATCTGGACGACCCGGAGACCCTCGACGCGATCCTGGCCAAGGGCGCCGAGAAGGCCCGTGCCGTCGCCGCGGAGACGCTCTCCCAGGCCTACGACAAGGTCGGATTCCTGCCCGCCAAGCACTGACGGCCGGGGCCGCCACCGTACCCGCGGCCGTCCGGCCGCCCCGAGGTGGCGGCACGGCCCTCTACCACAGCCCCCTCGGCAGTCAGTACGAGACGAGCGCGACACTCGTACGGCAGCCGATTGCGGGCGATACCGCCGTACAGTCGATAGCCGGGCAGGCCGCACAACCGCCCCTGCCCGCGCAGTACCACCGCACAGCCCGGACCATCGAACAACGACAGGAGACGACGTGGGGACCGTAACGATCGGCGTGTCGATCGCGGTCCCGGAGCCTCACGGCAGCCTGCTCCAGGAGCGGCGCGCGGGCTTCGGTGACCCCGCGGCTTCCGGTATCCCCACGCACGTCACCCTGCTGCCGCCGACCGAGGTGGACGACGCGGCGCTGCCCGCGATCGAGGCGCACCTCGTCGAGGTCGCGGCCACCGGACGCCCGTTCCTGATGCGGCTGTCCGGCACCGGCACCTTCCGCCCCCTGTCGCCCGTCGTGTACGTACGGGTGGCCGACGGCGCGGAGGCCTGCACCTGGCTGCAGAAGCAGGTCAGGGACGCCTCAGGACCCGTCGCCCGCGAGCTGCAGTTCCCGTACCACCCGCACGTCACCGTGGCGCACGGCATCGAGGACGAGGCGATGGACCGCGCCTTCGAGGCGCTCTCCGGATACGAGGCCCAGTGGCCCTGCACCGGATTCGCCCTCTACGAGCAGGGCGCCGACGACGTGTGGCGCAAGCTCCGCGAGTTCGCCTTCGGCAGCGCCGTCGTACCCCCGCAGGCGGGCGCCCCCGAGCGGGACACCACACTCCCGGCGCTCTAGGACGACCGGCCCGTACGCCCCGGGCCCCGGCCTCCGTGGTCACGGCCGTCCGCGGAACCTCAGATCGGCAGCCGCCGGAACACCGCTCGCGGCGCGTGCCGCAGCGCCGACATGACCATCCGGAGCGCCCCCGGCACCCACACCGTCTCGGAACGGTGCCTCAGCCCCAGCTCGATCGCCGCGGCCACCGCCTCCGGAGTGGTCGACAGCGGCACCTCCGCCAGATGGGCCGTCATCCGCGTACGGACGAACCCGGGGCGTACGACCATGACGTGCACGCCCGTGCCGTACAGGGCGTCGCCCAGGCCCTGCGCGAAGGCGTCCAGGCCCGCCTTGCTGGAGCCGTAGATGAAGTTCGAGCGGCGGGCGCGTTCGCCCGCGACCGAGGACAGCACCACCAGGGAGCCGTGCCCCTGCGCCTGCAGCGCCCGCGCGCACACCAGGCCGGACGACACCGCGCCCGTGTAGTTCGTCTGCGCGACCCGCACCGCCGCGACCGGCTCCTTCTCGTCCACGGCCTGGTCGCCGAGCACTCCGAAGGCCATCAGCACCATGTCGATGTCGCCCTCGGTGAAGACCTTGCCGAGCACGGCCTCATGGGACTCGGGATCGAGGGCGTCGAAGGCGACGGTACGGGCGTCCGCGCCCAGCGCGCGCAGCTGCTCGGCGGCCTCCTCCAGGGCGGGCGTCGGCCGTCCGGCGAGCCACACCGTACGGGTGCGCCGGGTGATCAGCCGATGCGCGGTGGCCAGCGCGATCTCGGACGTACCGCCGAGGATCAGCAGGGACTGGGGGATACCGAAAGCGTCCTTCATGACAGCTCCTTGAGACGAGGGAACGAAGACGGGCGACCGGGAACGCCGGGCTACAGGCACAGTCGGCGGGACAGGTCGGAGGTGAAGACTCCTCGTGGGTCCAACTCCTGCCGCAGGGACCGGAACGCGTCGAGCCGCGGATACATCGCGGCCAGCAGTTCGGGCCGCAGCCGCGCGTCCTTGGCGAGGTACACGCGCCCTCCGGCGCCCGCCACCTCCTCGTCCAGCTCGTCGAGGAAGGCGCCGAGGCCGGGCAGGTTCGCCGGGATGTCCAGGGCGAGGGTCCAGCCGGGCACGGGGAAGGACAGCCAGCCCGGATCGCCCTCTCCGAAGCGCTTCAGGACGGCGAGGAAGGAGGGGCAGCGGCGTTCGGAGATGCGCCGCACGATCCGGCGCAGGGTCTCCTCCCGGCCGTGTCCGACGACGAACTGGTACTGGACGAAGCCGCCGCGCCCGTAGACGCGGTTCCAGTGGGGGACCCCGTCGAGGGGATGGAAGAAGGCCGGGATCCGCTGGAGTTCACCGGTCCGCGCGCGGGGCGCCTTCCGGTACCAGAGCTCGTTGAAGAGGCCCACCGTCGTCCGCCCGAGGAGCCCTTCGGGTACGAAGGCGGGGGCGGCCGGCAGCTGCGAGGGGCGGAACGTCAGCGGGTGTCTGCGCGCGCGTGGGGGCAGCGAGTCCAGCGGCGCGTGATCGCCGCGGGTCAGGACCGAGCGCCCCATCCGCGCCCCGCGCGCGAGGAGATCGATCCAGGCGACCGAGTAGCGGTACCGGTGGTCGGTGGCGGTGAGCCGGGCCATCAGGTCGTCCAGGTCCACCGCGCGTTCGGTGTCGACGGACATCAGGGCGGTCTCCACCGGCTGGAGGCGGACGGTCGCCGTGAGGATCACACCGGTCAGCCCCATGCCCCCCGCCGTGGCGTCGAACAGCGGGGTGCCGCGCCCGACCGTCCGGATCTCGCCGTCCGCGGTCAGCAGCTCGAAGGAGAGGACGTGCCGGGCGAAGGAGCCCGACACATGGTGGTTCTTGCCGTGGATGTCCGCGCCGATCGCGCCGCCCACGGTCACATAGCGGGTCCCCGGCGTCACGGGCACGAACCGGCCGAGGGGGAGCAGGACTTCCATGAGCCGGTGCAGGGACACCCCCGCGTCGCACAGGACCGTGCCGCCGGCCACGTCGATGGCGTGGATCCGGTCCAGGCACGTCATGTCGAGCACCGCCCCGCCCGCGTTCTGCGCGGCGTCGCCGTACGCCCTCCCGAGCCCTCGGGCGATCCCTCCCCGTGCCCCGCATTCCCGGACGGCGGCCGCCGCCTCCTCGTAGGTGCGCGGGCGGACCAGACGGGCGGAGGTCGGGGCGGTGCGGCCCCAACCCGTGACGGAGACGGTGTCGGCAGGCATGACCGTGACCGTAGCGCCGCCAAGGGTGCACAACGGGGCAATCTAACCGGCCCTCACGGCTCCTCACCGAAATGGGTGATTAATGGGATGTCGTCCTAGATTGCCGTAGTTCTGCGACCGCGCCCTAGAAGAGTGGGATCACATGGACGACCTTGACGACCGTGACGACGTGGATCGGCGGCTTGACGACCATGGCCACCGCGGTGACATGGACCGACGGCCGGACGAACGTGACCGCCATGACGGCATGGATCGACGGCTCGACGACCATGACGATCACGACGACATGGACCGGCAGCCGTACGCCATGGACCGCCGACTCGATGACGTGGACCGTCGGCTCGATGACGTGGACCGTCGGCTGCTGTCCGCGCTCCACTCGTACGGCGGGGACCCGCGCGTCGCGGTCGTCGCACGGGCCCTGTCCTGGAGCGGGGAGCACGGAGCTCTGTGGCTCGCCGCGGGACTCGTGGGGGCGGCCGCCGACCGGGAGCGACGCGGCGCGTGGTTGCGTGCGACGGCGCTCACCGCCACCGCGCACCTCGCGAGCATGGGCGTGAAACGGATCGTGCGCCGCCCGCGCCCCTCGCACGTCACGCCGCTGGTGCGCACGGCCGGACGGCATTCCTTCCCCAGCTCGCACGCCACCTCCGCGGCCGCGGCGGCGGTCGCCTACGGCATGCTCGGCGCGTACGCCGTCCCGCCGCTCGCCGCCGCGATGTGCCTCTCGCGGCTCGTCGTCGGGGTCCACTACCCCACGGATGTCGCCGCCGGCGCGGCCCTGGGCGCCGCGGCGGCCGGACTGGGCGCCCGCTGGATCGGGGCCGGCCATGGCTGAGCGCACGGCGCTCCTGGAGCGCACCCCGGCCGCCGCCCCGCCGCCACGGAGCCTGACCGGCGTCGTCCGGGGCCTCGTCAGGACCGCGCGTCCCCGCCAGTGGGTGAAGAACGTGCTCGTCGTGGCCGCCCCGGCCGCCGCGGGCCAGCTCTTCTCCCGGCACGCGCTCGGCCAACTCACGCTCGTCTTCACCCTGTTCACGGCCTGCGCCGCCGCGGTGTACCTGATCAACGACGCCCGGGACGTCGTCGCCGACCGGGCCCACCCGGTGAAGCGCCACCGCCCGGTCGCCGCGGGACAGGTCCCCGTCCCGGTCGCGTACGCCGTCGGGGGCAGCCTCGCGGTCCTCGCTCCAGCCGTCGCCGCCTGGTTCTGCGCACCGGCCGTCTGCGCGCTGCTGACCGCGTACATCGGCATGCAACTGGCCTACTGCGTCAGCCTGAAGCATGTGCTCGTCGTGGACCTCGTCGTCGTCACGACCGGGTTCCTGATGCGGGCGATGATCGGCGGGCTGGTTCTCGGTATCCCGCTCTCGCGCTGGTTCCTGATCACGACCGGCTTCGGGGCGCTCTTCATGGTCTCGGCGAAGCGGTACTCCGAGGCGGTGCAGATGGCGGGGAAGGCGGGGGCCACGCGCGCGTTGCTCACCGAGTACACGACCGGTTACCTGCGCTTCGTCTGGCAGCTGGCCGCCGGGGTCTCCGTCCTCGGCTACTGCCTGTGGGCCCTGGAGGAGGGCGGAGTACCGAGCGCCGGAGTGCTGCCGTGGCGCCAGCTGTCGATGATCGCCTTCATCCTGGCCGTCCTGCGCTACGCCGTCTTTGCCGACCGGGGTACGGCGGGCGAGCCGGAGGACGTGGTCCTGCGCGATCGCGCGCTCGTCCTCATCGGACTGGTGTGGCTGGCGCTGTACGGGCTCGCGGTGGCGAACTGGTGAGCGTCGCCGAGGGCCGGCCCGGCCCCGGGCTCCCTGTCGCCCGAGGAGCGGCCGTCGCGGAGCCGGCCGACCCGGGGACCGCCGCCTCGGAGCCGATCGCCCCGGGGACCGCCGCCTCGGAGCTGATCGTCCCGGGGACCGCGGTCACGGAGCCGATCGCCCCGGGGACCGCGGTCACGGAGCTGATCGCAGCCAGGGAGACGGTGATGCCCCCCGGGGCGATCGGCCTCCGGAAGCCGTTCCTGCGTGAACTTCTCGGGTTCGCCTCGGTCGGGGTCCTCGCCTACGCCGCCGACCTCGGCCTCTTCGTCTGGCTGCGCGGCCCGGTGGGTCTGGACCCGCTGACCGCCAAGGCGCTGTCCTTCCTGGCGGGTTGCTCGGTGGCGTACGCCGGAAACGCGCTCGGCACCTACCGGCACGCGGCGGCCCGTGGCCCGCGCCAGTACATGATCTTCTTCGCGGTGAACATCGCGGGCGCTCTCGTGCAGCTGCTGTGCCTCGCCGTCAGCCACTACGGACTCGGGTTCACCTCGCAGCGCGCGGACACCGTCTCGGGCGCGGGAATCGGCATGGCGCTCGCCACTGTCCTGCGTTTTTGGGGTGCTCGGTCATTGGTTTTCCGAGGCGAGGGCAGAGTCGGATCATGGACTGGCTGAAAAAGATTCCCGGCGTGGGACCCCTGGTCGTGCGCCTGATGGCCACGCACGCGTGGCGGTCGTACGAGCGGCTGGACCGGGTGAAGTGGACGCGGCTCGCCGCGGCGATGACCTTCATCAGCTTCGTGGCGCTGTTCCCGCTCCTGACCGTGGCCGCGGCGATCGGTGCCGCCACGCTGAGCAGTCAGCAGCAGAAGGACCTCCAGGACAAGCTCGCCGAGCAGGTGCCGGGCATCTCCGACCAGCTGGACATCAACAGCCTCGTGCAGAACGCCGGCACGATCGGGCTCATCGCGGGCGCCTTGCTCCTGGTCACCGGCATCGGCTGGGTCGGCTCGATGCGGGAGTGCCTGCGCGCGGTCTGGGAGCTGCCCGACAGCGAGGAGAACCCCCTCCTGCGCAAGCTCAAGGACGGCGGCGTACTCGTCGGGCTGGGCGGCGCCGTGCTCCTCACCATCGCCGTCTCGACGCTCGCGTCCACGGCGGTCGGCTGGTCGGCGCGCCAGATCGGCCTCGACGAGAACGGCTGGGGCAGCGTCGTCCTGCAGGCCGTCGCCTTCACGGTCGCCGTGCTCGCCGACTTCCTGGTCCTGCTGTACGTCCTCACGTTGCTGCCCGGGGTCGAGCCGCCGCGCCGTCGGCTGATGGTCGCGGCGCTGATCGGCGCCGCCGGGTTCGAGCTGCTCAAGCTGCTGCTCAGCGGCTATATGCGGGGTGTGGCGTCGAAGAGCATGTACGGCGCCTTCGGGGTGCCGATCGCGTTGCTCCTGTGGATCAACTTCACGTCGAAACTGCTCCTGTACTGCGCCGCCTGGACGGCGACGAGGAGCAAGGAGTCGGCGCGGGGAGAGGAAGAGGCCGACGCGGGGGAGCGGACGGAGGCCGCGCGGGGAGGGGCGGACCCGGACGAAGCGGCGGAGCCGGACGAGGCGTCCGGGTCGGAGGGCCGCAGGACCTCGGGGGCTCCGAAGAACGCGAAGGCTCCGGAGCCCCGGGGGATCAGCGGCGGCGGCGCATCAGGTCCGGCAGCGGCCAGCGGCGGTTGACCAGGAAGACGCCCGCCGCGAGAAGGACGAGGAAGCCGCCTGTGAGGCCGAGCGCGACGCCGATCCCGCTCGCACCGCCCTTCTTCGTGGCGGTGGCGGCCGCCACCGGCTTGGTGGAGGCGCTGTCCGAGCTCGCCCCGTCCGAGGCCTTCGCACCCGGCTGGGCGGAGGTGTCGACGCCCTTGGGCGGGACCAGTTCGCCCACCGGCTGGACGTTGCCCGAGGCCTTGAATCCCCAGTCGAGGAGCCGTGCGGTCTCCTTGTAGACCTCGTTGTGCTCGTTCTTCTCCGGGTTCATCACCGTGACGAGCAGCACCTTGCCGTCGCGCTCGGCGACACCCGTGAAGGTGGCGCCCGCGTTGGTGGTGTTGCCGTTCTTCACACCCGCGATGCCCTGGTACGTGGTGACGTCGCTGTCGCCGGTCAGCAGCCGGTTGGTGTTCTGGATCTCGAAGGACTCCCGGGTGGTCCTGCCCTTCTTGTTCTTGGCCGTCGCGCCGGGGAACTTCGCCCGCACCGTCGAGCAGTACTCCCGGAAGTCCTTCTTCTGGAGCCCCGAACGGGCGAACAGCGTCAGGTCGTACGCCGAAGACACCTGGCCCCTGGCGTCGTAGCCGTCCGGGCTCACCACGTGCGTGTCGAGGGCCTGGAGGTCCTCGGCGTGCGCCTGCATGTCCTTGACCGTCTCGTCGACGCCGCCGTTCATCGCGGACAGCACGTGCACGGCGTCGTTGCCGGAGCGCAGGAAGACACCGAGCCACAGGTCGTGGACGGTGTACGTCTCGTTCTCCTTTATGCCCACCATGCTGGAGCCCGAGCCGATGCCCGCCAGGTCGGAGGAGGCCACCTTGTGAGGGGTGGTCCCCGGGAACTTGGGCAGCACCGTGTCGGCGAACAGCATCTTCAGGGTGCTCGCCGGGGGCAGCCGCCAGTGCGCGTTGTGAGCGGCCAGGACGTCGCCCGACTCCGCGTCGGCGACGATCCAGGAGCGGGCGGTGATGTCCTTGGGCAGGACGGGAACGCCGCTGCCGAGGTTCACCTGGTTCCCGGACCGGCCGAGCTGCTCACCGCCGACGGTCGACATGTCCGCCGGGGGAGTGGCCGACGGCGAGGCCGTGGGGCTCTTCGCCGGGCTCGTTTCGTCGGCGGTGTCGGCGAACGCGGGTGCTGTGAGCGAAAGGGCCAACAGCGTGGCGGAAGCGACCGACAAGGATCGCTTGGCGGTCTTTTTCGAGGCAGGCACGGTCGAGAAAGTACAGGGCTCACGACGGGAAGTCCCATCACCTCTCGGGGAAGCCTCCTCGCCCTCTCCACCCCGGCGCCGGGTCACGGTCGGCGACGGCGATACTGAACGCATGAAGCTCAGCCGCCCCGTGTCCTGGTTCCTGCTCGCCTTCGGGGTGTGGAGTTGGGTCATTTGGGTCACTTTCATAAAGAACCTGTACAAGGACGGCAGCGGGCTCGCGTTCGACGACGCGGGCGATCCGACGGCGTACTTCTGGGTGCATCTGACGCTCGCCGTCGTTTCCTTTGTCTTGGGGACGGTCGTCGGGGTCATCGGGTTGCGCGGCGTACGCGCTTTGCGCCAGACGTCATAACGGGGGATACGGCGTCATGGTCATCGTGTTCGTGCTGGTGGGTGTGGCCGTCCTGGCCGTGCTCGGTGGGTCGCACTGGTATGCCTGGAGACGGCTGGTGCGGGACACCACGGCCGGCCCCGGAGCGGTCCGCCGGGTGGGCGCGGTCGCCTTCGCCGCCGGGCCGCTGCTGATGTTCGGTGCCGTCGCGAGTGAGCGTGCGGGTGCTCCCTTCTGGCTCCAGCGGACGCTGGCCTGGCCCGGGTTCCTGTGGATGGCGCTGCTGCTCTACCTGGTGCTGGCCCTGCTGGCGGGCGAGTTCGTGCGGCCGGTGCTGCGCAGGCTCGGGGAACGCCGGGCAGGCGGACGGCAGGAGGCCGACGGGTCGGCGTCCCCCGCCGCGGCCGGGCAGGCGGGTCCGCGCGAGAGCGTCCGTTCCCGGTCCGGCGCGGCGGCGGGTAGAGGCGACGGCGGGACCGGGGCGCGGACCGCGCCGACCGGACTCTCCGGTTCGTCGTCCTCGACGCGTCCGGCGGAACGGCCGGAACCCGCGGAACAGCCGGAATCCATCGGGCATGTGGGCTCGGAGGGGCCGGCGGAATCGGCCGCTCCCACCGAGCCGACCGAGCCGACCGAATCAACAGAGCCCACCGGGTCGACCGAGCCGACGGGGACGGTTCGCCTGCCGTCGCGTCGCCTGTTCGTCTCCCGGGTCGTGGGTGGTGCCGCCGCGGCCGTCGCGGTGGGGACCGTGGGATACGGGACGTACGGCGTACTGCGCGGGCCCGCGGTGAAGCGGGTCACCGTGCCGCTCGCCAGACTGCCCCGGTCCGCCCACGGCTTCCGGATCGCCGTCGTGAGCGACATTCATCTGGGGCCGGTGCTCGGACGCGGGTTCGCCCAGAAGGTCGTCGACACCATCAACTCCACGCAGCCCGATCTGATCGCCGTCGTCGGTGACCTCGTCGACGGCAGCGTGAAGGATCTCGGACCGGCGGCCGCCCCTCTCGCAGGGCTGCGGGCCCGGCACGGGGCCTACTTCGTCACCGGGAACCACGAGTACTTCTCCGGAGCCGAGCAGTGGGTCCGGGAGGTGCGGGAGCTGGGAATCCACCCCCTGGAGAACGCGCGGACCGAGCTGGCCGGATTCGACCTCGCCGGCGTCAACGACGTACAGGGCGAGAGCGAGGGGCAGGGGCCCGACTTCGGCAAGGCGCTCGGGGACCGGGACACCACGCGGGCCTGTGTGCTGCTCGCACATCAGCCGGTGCAGATCCATGATGCGGTGCGCCACGGGGTCGACCTCCAGCTGTCCGGACACACCCATGGCGGGCAGCTGTGGCCGGGGAACCTCATCGCGGCCGCCGCCAATCCGACGGTCGCGGGCCTGGAGCGCTACGGCGACACGCAGTTGTACGTCTCCCGGGGAGCGGGGGCCTGGGGGCCGCCGACCCGAGTCGGCGCGCCCTCGGACATCACGGTCGTGGAGCTGGCTTCGCGAGAGGCCTGAGAGCCCGCCGCGAAAATGGACGGCGGTGACCGTCCCGGTCGGTTCGGGGTCAGTCCGGTCGGTTCGGGGTCAGTCCGGGACCGTGGGCGGCGACGGCGGCTCGCGCCGTGACGCCGCCCGCGGGCGAGCCGGTGGTGCCCTACGGGTGGGGTGTGGACCCGTACGCCGTCAGGAAGCGGTCGCGGAACGCGCTCATCTTCCACACCGGGGCTTTGTGCTCGGGCCGGAGGCCGTCCGTCCAGCCCCAGTCGGCGATCCTGCCGAGCACCTTCGGGTCCTTGGCGACGATGGAGACGGGCACGTCACGGCTGGCGTGGTCGCCACTGACCCGGGCCATCGGCTGGTGGTCGCCGAGGAAGATCAGCACGGTGTCCTTGTCGCCGTACCGCACCAGGTAGTCGATGAGGCTCGTCACCGAGTACTGGATCGACTTGCCGTACTCCTCCTTCGACTTCTGCGAGCTGGTGATGATGTCCCCGGGCCTCTTGCCCGCCTTCTCGATGGCGTCGTAGACCGAGCCGTCACCGATCCGGTCCTGGGGGACCGTCTTGGGGATCGGCGCCCAGGGCTGGTGGCTGGAGGTCAGGATGATCGTCGACATCAGCGGCTTGTCGTGCTTCCTGCCGTGCTCCAGGCGCTCGAACGCGGCCAGGGCGTACTGGTCGGGCATGGTCGACCAGCTGAACTTCGGTCCCTGGTAACCGAGATCGCGGGAGTCGTAGAGCTTGTCGATGCCGTAGAACTTCTGCTCGGGCCAGGCCTTCTGGATGCCCGGCATGATGCCCACGGTGTCCCAGTCGCCCGTCTTCTTGAAGGCACCGGGCAGGGTCAGGTGATCGCCCGCGGTCACGGTGCGATAGCGCTGCTGGTTGCTGACCCACAGACCCGACAGGAACGTCGAGTGGCCGAGCCAGCTGCTGCCGCCGTAGGTCGCCGAGGTGAGCCAGCCGCTCTTCGCCGCGAAGCCGGCGCGGGTCAGCTTCTCGTTCTCCGAGGTGAGTGTCGCGTCGACGCCCGGTGCCATGACCGGGTCCTCGATGGCGCTGCGGCCGTAGCTCTCGATGAACGTGATCATCATGTCCTTGCCGCGCAGATCGGTGAGCAACTGGCTGGGCGGCGTGTTCGCGAAGGTGTCCTTCTTCGCGATCCTGCCGAACTCCGCCTCGTCCCGCAGCGTGTTGCGCACCCGCTCCGCCCGGTCCTGGACGACCAGCGCGGTGTGCTCGGCGGCGATGGGCACCCCGGTGAACTGCACGCCCAGCGCCGCGCAGACGACCCAGACGACGGCCAGCACGAGCGTCGTCCGCGTCGCCGTCTCGGAGTTCCGGGCCACCAGGTTGCCCAGCCGGACGACCGACGCCGTCATGAGGGCCAGTACGGCGATCACGAGCGCCACCACGAGGACCGCGATGCCGAGGGCGCCGCCCTCGCCGAACGTGTCCTGGAGGTAGGCCTGCGCGTCGCCGAGGAGCGACCAGTCGAGGACGATGTTGAAGCCTCGCCCGAGGTATTCGTGGAAGCCGACGTCGAGGAGGTTCAGGACGGTCAGGACGCCCAGGCCGAGCCCGGAGAGCGCCGCCACGGCGGTGCGCGGCTTGCGGGGCAGGACCATCAGCAGGGCGGCTCCGAAGATCGCCTCCACCGGGAGACGCAGGAACTCGGCGGGCCGGAACCGGTCCGACTGGCTGGGCATGAGCAGCGCGAACAGGACGAGCGCGGCGGCGAGGACGGTCGTGGTCGCCGCGAGGATGCGGGCGGCGGCGGGATGCCGGCCCCGCCACCCGCGCCACCGTCCGCGCACGGGCGGCGCTCCGCCCGGAGGCTCCTCCCCGTCCCCGTCCCCGTCCCCGGCTGCTGTGTCCGGGGCGCCGGTGTCACCCTCCACGGAGTCCTCGGCCCGGGCCGAGGACCCACCCGTGCCCGCGCCGACCTCGGCAGTGCCCTCGGTCCCGGTCGGGGTGGAGCCGGTGCCGGTGTCGGTTCCGGAAGGGGTTTCCGGTGCGGTGGAGGCTGCTGCCTCCGGCGGGGTGCCGACCGGGTCGTCCCCGGCCGGGAGCGAGGGGGTTCCGTCGGTCGGCGTGGCCGGGGCCGTGGCGTCGGCCCGGGGTATCTCGGACTCGGGTTCGGCCGCCGCGGCCTCCGCCTCCCCCTCCCCCTCGCCCGAGGCGGCGCCCTCCTCCGTGGCCGCTTCGGCGTCCGCGAGCGGCTCCGGCCCCGGCTCGTCCCGCGGAGGCGACCCGTCCGTTTTCGGCAGCTGTCGAGAGCTCGTTTTGAACGACAACCCGGCGGTCCTTCCGTGCGAAGCGCGGTGGTGGCGTGGCGGTCCGACCGGATGACACCGATTCCGCCCTCATCGTGGTGTACGGCGCCACGGCGGCCCGTGTTCAACCGCCTCGGTCAGCTTCTCCCCAAGTCCGTTCCAGCAGGTCACAAAGCCCGTTCCAGCAGGTCACAGCGGTGCGAACGAGGCCTCCCGGCCCGCACTGCAGGCTCGGCGGCGTCACCGGCCCCGAGACGCCGCCATCACCCCACCGGCGTCCGCGGCCTCACCGCACCGGCAGGGTCACCGTCACCGCCAGGCCCTCTCCGGGCGCCGTCCGCACCGCGACCGTGCCTCCGTGTGCCCGCACCACGCCCTGCACGATCGCCATGCCGAGCCCGCTGCCCGCGCCGCCGCCGGCCCGGAAGAAGCGGTCGAAGATGCGCGCCGCGTCCTCTTCCGTGAGCCCGGGACCCTTGTCCGCGACACACAGCCGTACGGCGCCGTCCGCGCGCTCCAGACCGAGCCGCACGGGCACGTCGTCGGGCGTGTGCGTGCGTACGTTGCCCACGAGATTGCCCAGCACCTGCCGCAGCCCCGACTCGTCGGCCTGCACGAGCAGCGTGCCGTCGGCGCCCACGGTCACCGGGCGGCCGGGCTGCTGGGCGCGCAGGTCCGCGGCCGCGTCCCGCACGAGCCGGCTCAGGTCGACGTTCCTGAAGCGGAGTTCGGGCCGCTGGTCGAGGCGGGCCAGGGTGAGCAGCTCGTCGACGAGCCGGCCCATACGGTCGGCCTCCCCGTTCATCCGGTCCCAGGCCCGCCTGCGCTCGGCCGGATCGGTCAGCATCCCCTTCTCGTACAGCTGGAGGTAGCCGCGTATCGCCGCCAGCGGTGTACGCAGCTCGTGCGAGGCGTCCCCGACGAACCGGCGCAGCTGTGCCGCGCTGTGTTCACGCGTCCGGTAGGCCGACTCGACCTGCTGCAGCATGGAGTTGAGCGCGAGCCGCAGCTGTTCGACCTCCTGGGTCGGACGGTGACTGGAGGGCACGCGCCGGGTCAGATCCCCCTCGGCGATCGCCGACGAGGTCTCCACCATGGCCTCCAGCGGCCGCATCCGGCGGCGCACGCTGAACATCGTGAGGCACGCGAGCAGCGCCAACAGCAGGGTGCCCACGGTCAGATCGAGCTTGAGCGCCTTCGCGATGCCCTTGTGCAGTCCGTCGGTCGAGGCGGCGAACAGGACGTACGTCCCGTCGGCGAGCCGTCCTCCGGTCGCCCGGTAGTCGGCGCCGCGCACGGTGATGTCGCGCGGCTCGGTGTCGCGGGCGAGCGCGCCCGGTTCGTCGACGGCGGCGGCGAACGCGCGCTGTGTGGCGGTGGGTTCGAAACCGGCCACCTCGATCGCCTCACCCCGCCGGTCGACGGCCACGAACAGCGAGTCCGGGTTCGGTGACTCGTCCACCGCGGGCCCGATCCGGTCCCGTACGAACGCGAGGGCGCTCAGTGAGTCGATCTGGCTCATGGTGAGCTGCGAAACACCCAGTGACTCCCGCGTTTTGACGAGCTGCGCGTCCACCTGGTCGAGCAGATAGTGCCGCATGCCCATCAGGCTCACGGCGGTCGCCACCACGATGCCCAGGGCCAGCAGCCCCACGTTCGCCAGGGTCAGCTGGCCCCTCAGCGAGTGGACGCCGTGCTTGCAGCGCGGGAGGCGGAGTCCGGGCCGGACGATCAGGCTCACGCGAGTCCGTATCCCACGCCCCGGCGGGTCTGGATCACCGGCGGCCCCAGCGGTTCCAGCTTGCGCCGCAGATAGCTGATGTACGTCTCCACCACGGTCGACTCGGCCGGGTGCTCGTACTGCCATACATGGCGCAGGAGTTGCTCCTTGGGCACGATCCGCCCGCCGTTGCGGACGAGGAAGCGCAGCAGGGCGTACTCGGTGGGGGTGAGCTCGACCGTGGTGCCCGCGCGGTGGACGCTGTACGTCGTCTCGTCCAGCTCCAGATCGCCGTAGCGCAGGGGCGGGCGCTGCGGCAGGACGTCGTCGGGCCGCGTACGGCGCAGGACGGCCGTGATCCGGGCGACGACCTCGTCGATGTTGAACGGCTTGGTGATGTAGTCGTCGCCGAAGCCGAGCGCGCCGACGATCTCGGCGGGCGCGTCCCGCGCGGTCAGGAAGACGACGGCCAACTCGGGCTGTCGCAAGCGCAGTTCACGGCCGAGCGCCCGGCCGTCGCCGTCCGGGAGCATCACGTCGAGCAGCGCCGCGTCGGGACGGGTGCGCTCGGCGAGCGCGAGCGCCTCGCGGACGGTGCCCGCCGCCATCACCTCGAAGCGGTGGTAGCGCAGGGCGATGGTCAGGACGTCCGCGATGCTCGGCTCGTCCTCGACGACGAGGACGGTGGCTCCCTCGTGAGCGGTCATGCCCCCAGTATCGGCGGGGCCACCGGCAGCGCGCACGGTTCGCGCCTTGGAGTTCCTTGAGAGTCATGGGCGGGTCGTGTCCCCGCACGCGCGCCGCCACCAATCCTGGTGCCAGGACCTGGGGGACCGACCGACCCGACTAAGGAGCGTTGAACGTGGCGGTATTGGCACGGTGGTGCTATCGGCACCGGCTGGTGGTCCTGTTGCTGTGGGTGGGCGCACTGTTCGGTCTGGGCTTCGCGGCGACCACCGCGGGCACGGACTACGCGAACGTCTTCTCCCTCCCGAACACGGACTCAAAGCGCGCGTACGACCAGATGGAGAAGGCCTTCCCGAACAGCGCGGGGGACACCGACACGGTGGTCTGGAAGGTCGACGAGGGCACGGTCAGGGACGCGTCCGTGCGTTCCCGGATCCAGCCCGTGCTGGACGAGATCGCCGGCATGAAGGGCGTGGGCCAGGTCGCCGGGCCGTACGAGGGGAAGGGGGGCGCCGCGCAGATCAGCCGTGACGGCACGATCGCGTACGCGCAGATCACCTTCGCCGAACAGGCGAACGCCGTGCCCAAAGAGCTGGTGCAGGACGTCGTCGACCTCGCGCAGGACGCCGAACGCGGCGGACTCCAGGTCGAGTTGGGCGGTCAGGCGATCCAGCGCGTCCAGGAACCGCCCACCGGGCTCGCCGAGATGGTCGGCATCCTGGCGGCGGCCGTCGTCCTCTTCCTCGCGTTCGGTTCGCTCTTCGCCATGCTGCTGCCGATCGGCATCGCGATCTTCGGCGTGGGTACGGGGCTGTTCTCCACACAGTTGCTCAGCCACGCCACGGACATCCCGGACCTGGCCCCGCTGCTCGCCACCCTGATCGGCCTCGGCGTCGGCATCGACTACGCGTTGTTCATCGTCACCCGGCACCGTCGCGGCATCCTGCGCGGCATGGCACCCGAGGAGTCGGCCGTCGTCGCCCTCAACACCTCGGGCCGGGCGGTGCTGTTCGCGGGCGGCACGGTGTGCATCGCGCTCGCGGGCATGCTCGTGACGAACCTCCGCTTCCTGGACGGCGTGGTCATCGGCACCTCCCTCACCGTCGTGTTCAGCGTGCTCGCGGCCACCACCCTCCTGCCGGCGCTCCTGGGACTTCTCGGCACCCGGGTGCTGAGCCGTCGCCAGCGGCGCAAACTGGCGGCGCGGGGGCCCGAACCGGAGCGGGCGAGCGGTGCCGCGGCGCGCTGGTCGATGAGCGTGCAGCGCCGACCCCGTACGATCGCCGCCCTCGCCCTGGCCGTGATGGCGATCCTCGCGATCCCGGTCCTCTCGCTGCGCCTCGGCGCCACCGACCAGGGCAACGACGACGCCACCACGACGACCCGGCAGGCGTACGACCTGCTCGCCCAGGGATTCGGGCCCGGCTTCAACGGCCCCTTGCAGGTGGTCGTGACCGGCGGCGACACGGACGCCCTGGTGAAGAGCATCGACGGCACCGCCGGAGTCGCGCAGGCCGCCGCGCTGCCGGCCGCGCACGGCGTGACGGTGATCCAGGTGGTGCCGACGACGTCACCGCAGTCGGTGGAGACCGACCGGCTGATCGACACTCTGCGGGACCGGGTGATCCCGGACGCGGGGGCGCAGGCCCACGTCGGTGGCGTCACCGCCGTCTCGAAGGACTTCGCCACGATCACCGGTGACCGGCTGCCGTACTTCGTCGCCACGATCATCGGGCTCGGCTTCCTGCTCCTGCTGATCGCGTTCCGCTCCCTGGTGGTCCCGCTGACGGCCGCGCTGATGAACCTGATCGCCGCCGCCGCGTCCTTCGGCGTCCTCGTCGCGATCTTCCAGTGGGGCTGGGGCCTGGAGCTGCTCGGCCTGGGCAAGGAGGGCCCGATCAACGCCTTCCTGCCCGTCATCATGCTGTCGCTCCTGTTCGGCCTCTCCATGGACTACCAGGTGTTCCTGGTGAGCCGCATGCACGAGGAATGGGTGCACACGAAGGACAACGCGCGCGCGGTGCGGGTCGGTCTGGCCGAGACCGGCCGGGTCATCAACTCCGCCGCCCTGATCATGGTGTGCGTCTTCCTCGCCTTCGTCCTGAGCGGTGACTCGGGAGCGGCGATGGCGGGCGTCGGCCTCGCGGCCGCGGTGGCGCTGGACGCGTTCATCCTCCGTACGGCCCTGGTGCCGGCCGCGATGCACCTGCTGGGCGACTCCAACTGGTGGCTGCCCGCGGGCCTGGAGAAGCGGCTGCCGCACCTGGCGGTGGAGCCGGCGGAGGCGCCGTCCGAGGACGGTGTTCCCGTCGAGGGCGGCGCGTCGGTCGTCCACGGCCTCGTCCGCGACGCGGAGGGCGCGCCCGTCGACGGCGCCGTCCTCACCCTGCTGTCCAAAGGCGGCCGTCAACTGGACCGCGTGACCTCGCTGGCCGACGGTTCGTACATCGTCTCGGTCCCCGCTCCGGGGACGTATCTGCTGTCGGCGACGGCCCGTTCGTACGGGGCGCGGGCACGGCACGTGGTCGTCACGGACGAACCGCTCGTGTACGACGTGGAGTTGGCGGAGGGCGAGGTGGACGCCGACGCGGTCGGCTGAGGCGGCCGGACGCGAGAACCGTCCGGGTGAGGGGTGTCCGCCGGGCAAGGGGTGTTCGCCCGGCGGGCGCGCCTCCTCCTTCGGCGGGCGCCCCCGACTCCTAGTCCTTCTTCCTGGCCGGGTCGGGCAGCGCCTTGGTCATCCCGGGCAGGAAGTCCGTGAACAGTTCGTGCACCTCGTGGACGAGGGGCCGCAGGAGACGGAAACGGGAGAGCGAGACGCCACGCGCGGTGAGCCGTGCGCCGCGTTCGGCGAGCCGGTAGCTGCGCTCACGGCCCTCCGTACGGTCGAAGACCCAGTACAGGACGAGCCCCATCTGGGAGAGCCACATCAGCTCGGGCAGCACGTCCCGCAGTTCTTCCGGCACCTTGGTCTTCGCCCCGGCCAGCACCTCCCGGTGGACGCTGATGGCCTCCATGCGCGCGTGCTCCGACTCGGGGGAGAAGGGGCTGAGCGGACTGTCCGGGTCGGCTGCGTTCTTGAAGAACTGCACCGCGAACTCGTGGTACGGCGTGGCGATGTCCAGCCACGCCTTCAGGACACCGCCCAGCCGGGCCTCCAGGTCCGTCTCGCGGTCCAGCACCTCCCGGACCGCCTCCTGGTGCTCGCCGGCGATCCGGTCGTAGAAGCCCTGGATCAGGTGCTCCTTGCCGGCGAAGTAGTAGTACGCGTTCCCGACGGAGACCCCGGCCTCCTTGGCGATGGCCCGCATCGTCGTCTTGTCGTATCCCCGCTCCTGGAACAGCCGCATCGCCGTCTCCAGGATCAGGGCCCGGGTCTGCTCGCTCTTGGCGGGGCTCTTCGCCGCCTCCTTGTCCACCGGTTCGGAGGGCGCGGAGCTCTCGGAGGCACTGGAGGGCTCGGAGGACCCGATGGGGCCGGGGCTGTCTGTCGGTGCTGGCACGGGACGAGCCTAACGAGTGGGAGCGGTGGAACATTCGCCGCTGTCGCAGGCGGGGGGTGCGTACGTCCATCCCGCGGTCGGGTCGTAGCTCCACCCGTCGCCCCAGTGGTACGCGCCACCGCCCCATCGTTCGGACGCCTGGGCCTCGCGCCACTTGGCGGCGGCGAGGGTCGCGCCCCTGGCCAGCCTGGCGCCCGTGGGAGTGCTCAGCCGATGGGCCAGCGCCCGGTACTCGCGCAGCGCCCACAGGGTGACGACCCAGGCGGCTGCTCCCTGGTACACCTGTCCGCCGTCCCCCACCACGGTGATCTCGCTCAGGGTGGCGCGGTGATCGAGCCGCGGGAAGCGCCGCCGGGCCTCTTCGGAACCCACGGGGAGGAACCGGAGCGGGACGAGTTGGGCCTGCCTGGCGAGCCAGTGCTTCAGGAAGGCGCACAGCGAGCAGCGCGCGTCGTAGAGGACGGTGAGCCCGAGGACCGGGACGCGCGCCGCGCCCCGGTCCCGGGTGGCTGAGGTGCCGGCCATCGGTCTCACGCCCCGGCCGCGGGGGCGATCCAGTCCGTCGGCTGCACCGGCGGCGTCTGCTCCCGCTCCATGACACCCCGCCGCCGGATCTTGTTGAGCACGTACACGTTCCCCAGGTGCATGACCCCGAGCACCAGCAGGACGACGCCCAGCTTGGTCGACAGGGCTTCGAAGATCTCGCGGGCGTTGGAGATCTCGTCGCTCTGGTGCAGATAGAGCGCGACGAAGCCCAGGTTGACGAGGTAGAAGCCCACCACCAGCAGATGGTTCACCGCGTCGGCGAGCTTCTCGTTCCCGCGCAGTACGTCCGACAGGAAGATCCGCCCGTTGTGGCTCAGCGTGCGTGCCACCCAGACCGTCAGCGCGATGCTGACCAGCAGATAGATGACGTACGCGACGACCGTGAGATCCATATCCCCACCCCTTCTTGAACGCGTTCAAAACGCTGTCAGGGATGAATGTAGACCTGCTTTTGAACATGTTCAAGTCGGGTTTCGTGAGCGCGCCCCCGGCGCTCGGGCCGCACGGTGTCCAGGGGTGGCGCGCGGGGGCTGCCGGGGGCCGCCGGGGGGGCTACCGCTGGGCCCTGCGGGCCAGTTCGGGGCGCTTGGTGTAGTCCGTCAGGCCGATGACGTTGCCCCAGGGGTCCGCGATCTCCACGGTCCAGCCGGTGGCTCCGGAGAACGGCTCGTCGAGGGCGGTGATGCCGGCGGCGGCCAGTGAGCGGGCCGCGGCCCGGGCATCCGCCACCTCCAGCCACAGCCGCGGCGACGCCCACGGCGGCGGCCGGTGGCTCAGCTCGTCGTCCAGCCGCAACAGCACGCCCGGCGTCTCCTTGCCGACCTTCAGTACCGCGATGCCGGCCTCGTCGAGCCGGAAGGCCGGCGGGAACCCCGCCCGCTCGTAGAAGCTCACAGCCTCGCCCAGATTCCCGACGGGCAGCAGCACGTTGTCGAGCCCCAGAAGCTCGTGTGACACGTCATCTGACATGCCATCAGATTAGGAGCGGACCGCGGAGAGACGGGACGGGCTGACCGCGGCCCGAACATGTGATCACCCGTTGAGGTGAAGCGCCTCCCATTCCCCCTGGGTGCGCTGAATCGACAGGCGAGACTCCGGTCCATGGGAGCACTGATGAGCGCCGCATCCGGGAACGGGCTCGACGACGAGCCGGCGTACCGCCGGCCGATCCCGCCCCCCGAGGGCTGGACCGCGGACGACCTCGACCGGATTCCGGGCCTCCCGCCGCACACGGAGTTGATCGACGGGAGTCTCGTCTTCACGAGTCCGCAGACCGCTTTTCTCCGGGAGCTACGACGGTCCGGGTAATTGGAGCGAAGCTCCTCCTCCATCCCTCATCGACTGGGCCTCGGCCCTCCTCGGGGTTGTGGCGTGTGCATGCGTGCTCGCCCTGCTGCTGCATCCGTTCCAAGTACGGTCGGTGCGAGTGCTGGAGGGGTACTGGGACAGGTGGCCGATAACTGCCCGCCTCGCCGGCGTGTTGACGGAGATCCAGCGGCGGAGGCGGGCAGCTCTGTGGACGCGGTCACGGCGGGTCGCGTCGGACGCGGCTGTCGCACGGGTCACCGCGGATGCCCACCGTCGGCTCGCCACCCGCCCTCCCGCGAATGTCCTTCTGCCCACAGCGCATGGCAACGCGCTCGAGGCAGGCACGACGAGGCTCGCCGGATGCACGTCGGCCCCGCCTCCGGTGCGAATCCGGAAACGGGGCCTACAGGCTCGTGCAGCGAAAGGCGTCAGAACCGCCGAGTGATCAGCGCCCTCTTGACTTCCTGGATCGCCTTCGTGACCTCGATGCCTCGGGGGCAGGCGTCCGTGCAGTTGAACGTCGTGCGGCAGCGCCACACACCGTCCTTGTCGTTGAGGATCTCCAGCCGCTGCTCGCCGGCCTCGTCACGCGAGTCGAAGATGAAGCGGTGGGCGTTCACGATCGCGGCCGGACCGAAGTACTGGCCGTCGTTCCAGAACACCGGGCAGGACGACGTGCACGCCGCGCACAGGATGCACTTCGTCGTGTCGTCGAACCGCTCGCGGTCCTCGGCCGACTGCAGACGCTCACGCGTCGGCTCGTTGGTGTCCTTCGTGATGAGGAAGGGCATCACGTCGCGGTACGCCTGGAAGAACGGGTCCATGTCGACCACGAGGTCCTTCAGGACCGTCAGACCCTTGATGGCCTCGACCGTGATCGGCTTGGCAGGGTTGAGGTCCTTGATCAGCGTCTTGCAGGCGAGGCGGTTCTTGCCGTTGATCCGCATGGCGTCCGAGCCGCAGATGCCGTGCGCGCAGGAGCGGCGGAACGTGAGCGTGCCGTCCTGGTCCCACTTGATCTTGTGCAGCGCGTCGAGGACACGCTCCTTGGGGTCGATCTCCAGCTGGAAATCTTCCCAGACCGCTTCCGCCGAGATCTCCGGGTTGAAGCGGCGGATGCGGAACGTGGCGGTGATGTACGGGGAGTCGGCGAAACCGGGCTCGGGTGTGCCGGCCGCGTCCGCCTTGTCCAGGGTGGGAGTAGCCATCAGTACTTACGCTCCATCGGCTGGTAGCGGGTCTGGACGACCGGCTTGTAGTCGAGACGGATCGACTCGGTGCCGTCGTCGCCGACCTCGCGGTACGCCATGGTGTGGCGCATGAAGTTGACGTCGTCGCGGCTCGGGTAGTCCTCGCGGTAGTGACCGCCGCGGGACTCCTTGCGGGCGAGCGCGGAGACGGCCATGACCTCGGCCAGGTCGAGCAGGTTGCCCAGCTCGATGGCTTCGAGGAGGTCCGTGTTGAACCGCCGGCCCTTGTCCTGGATCGAGACGTTCAGGTAGCGCTCACGCAGCTCCGCGATCTTCTCGACCGCCGTCTTGATCGTCTGCTCGGTGCGGAACACCATCACGTTGGCGTCCATGCACTCCTGCAGCTCCAGGCGGATCGCGGCGACCCGCTCGGTGCCCGTGGAGTTGCGCAGGCGCTCGACCTGGGCCACGACCTGGGAGGCCGGGGCCTCGGGCAGCTCGACGTATCCGGCCTTCGCCGAGTACTCCGCGGCCGCGATGCCGGCCCGGCGTCCGAAGACGTTGATGTCCAGCAGCGAGTTGGTGCCGAGACGGTTCGCGCCGTGCACCGACACACAGGCGACCTCACCGGCGGCGTACAGGCCCGGAACGACGGTGGTGTTGTCCGAGAGGACCTCACCCTGGACGTTCGTCGGGATGCCGCCCATGGCGTAGTGCGCGGTGGGCTGGATCGGGATCGGGTCCGTGTAGGGCTCGATGCCGAGGTAGGTGCGCGCGAACTCCGTGATGTCGGGCAGCTTGGCGTCGAGCTGCTCCGGCGGGAGGTGCGTGAGGTCGAGGTAGACGTGGTCGCCCTCGGGACCGCAGCCGCGGCCCTCGCGGATCTCCGTGTAGATGGAGCGGGACACGACGTCACGGGACGCGAGGTCCTTCATGACCGGCGCGTACTTCTCCATGAAGCGCTCGCCGTCCTTGTTGCGGAGGATGCCGCCCTCACCGCGGGCGCCCTCCGTCAGCAGGATGCCCATGCGCCAGATGCCGGTCGGGTGGAACTGGAAGAACTCCATGTCCTCCAGCGGCAGCCCGCGACGGTAGACGGCCGCCTGGCCGTCACCCGTCAGGGTGTGCGCGTTGGAGGTCACCTTGAAGAACTTGCCGGTGCCACCGGACGCGTAGATCACGGCCTTCGCCTGGAAGACGTGGATCTCGCCGGTCGCGAGCTCGTAGGCGACGACGCCCGCGGAGTGCTTGACCCCGTCGACCTCGACGATGAGCTGGTCGAGGACGTAGAACTCGTTGAAGAACTCCACGCCCTCCTTGACGCAGTTCTGGTACAGCGTCTGGAGGATCATGTGACCGGTGCGGTCCGCGGCGTAGCAGGACCGGCGGACCGGGGCCTCGCCGTGGTTGCGGGAGTGACCGCCGAAGCGGCGCTGGTCGATCTTCCCGTCGGGCGTCCGGTTGAACGGCAGGCCCATCTTCTCCAGGTCGAGGACCGAGTCGATGGCCTCCTTCGCCAGGATCTCGGCGGCGTCCTGGTCGACCAGGTAGTCACCGCCCTTGACCGTGTCGAAGGTGTGCCACTCCCAGTTGTCCTCTTCCACGTTGGCGAGCGCGGCGGCCATGCCGCCCTGCGCGGCGCCCGTGTGGGAGCGGGTGGGGTAGAGCTTCGTCAGCACGGCGGTGCGGCTGCGCTTCGTCGCCTCGATGGCGGCGCGCATGCCGGCGCCGCCGGCGCCGACGATGACGGTGTCGTACTTGTGGATCTTCATGAGTGGTTGCCTCAGCCCCGTGCCTAGCGGATGTTCGGGTCGAAGGTGAAGATCACCAGCGTGCCCAGCAGAATCGTGAACACCGTGGCGGTGTACAGCAGGCCCTTCAGCCACAGGCGCGTGCCCGCGCGTTCCGCGTAGTCGTTGATGACGGTACGCAGGCCGTTGGCGCCGTGCAGCATGGCGAGCCACAGCATCGCGAGGTCCCAGACCTGCCACCACGGGTTCGCCCACCGGCCGGCCACGAAGGCGAAGCCGACCTTGGAGACGCCGCCGTCGAGGACGAGCTGGATGAGCAGGTGGCCGATGACCAGGACGACCAGGACGATGCCGGACAGGCGCATGAAGAGCCAGCCGTACATCTCGAAGTTGCCGCGGGTCGACTTCGGGGTCTTCTTGGTGCGCTTGCGGGGGGCCTCGATGAACGGGGCCGGGTTGTCGACGCTGTACGCCGAGAACTCTCCGGCACCCTCGACGGGCCCGATGCCGGAAGCGGCGGTGTCAGTAGTGGACATCTGCGTCAGCTCCCGAAGACTTCGCGGAATGCGTGCCCGAGCACGGGGTAGAGCGCCCCGGCCATCAGCACGACCCAAATGCCGACGACGGACCAGAGCATCTGCTTCTGGTAGCGCGGGCCCTTCGACCAGAAGTCGACGGCGATGACACGCAGGCCGTTGAGCGCGTGGAAGAGGATGGCGGCGACGAGGCCGTACTCCAGCAGCGCGACGATCGGCGTCTTGTACGTGGACACGACCTTGTCGTAGTCCTCGGGGGAGACACGGACGAGAGCGGTGTCCAGCACGTGTACGAACAGGAAGAAGAAGATGAGGACGCCGGTGACTCGATGAGCCACCCAGGACCACATTCCTTCCCGGCCGCGGTACAGCGTTCCAGCCGGCACGGAAGAACCCTCCGAAAGCGGGGATTGGGGCCGCGCCGGCTTCTCTGTCGGTCGGGCCCGGCCGGGTACGGTCCACCGGCCCCGGCCATCGTAGCGACGTGTTGTCGGAACGCTTACAGCGGCCCTATCAATGTGATCAAACTGGCAATCAATCAGGCACGTTCGGGCTATTGCGGGCGCCTGATGTCGGCGGGGCGCGGTTCGTCGGCGAACTGGCGCGCGAGTCGGGCCAGCCGGCCGCGGGCCAGTCTGCGCAGCTCGTCGGCGGTGATGACCCGTTCTTCCTCGGGGTCGTGCGTCAATCGCGACCGGATGCCGACGAGCACCTGGTCGAGGGCTTCCCCGGGGGCGAATCCGTCCAGACAAATGACGAATACATGTCCGAATCGACTTTCGTACGCGGCGTGCGCGGCGCTCAGCGCGGTGTGGGCGGCGGAGTACGAGCCGTCCGGGAGCAGCGTGAGCGATTCGCCGGCCAGGGCTTCGGCCAGGTCGGCGGAGGTCAGGTCGTACGCCGCCTCGTCGGCCGCGGCCAGCAGGGCGCCGAGGTCCGGGTAGGGGCGGTGGTCGGCCAGGCGGTGGGCCCAGCGCAGGCTGCGGCAGCAGGTGAGCAGGGCGCGGGTGACCACATCGAGGGGTGCGGAGTTGAATCCGTCGAGGCGGGCCGGGGACGGCGCCGCGCTCTTCTGCTCGGGGAGGGCGACCTGGCCGGGGAGGCGTGGGAGACGGTGCGACGTCAGCGTGGGTCCTCGGCGGTGGGATGGAAACGCGCGACGTCTCGTGAGCGTGACGTGTGCGCGGTACGTGTGTTTCGGCAGGGGGAGAAGTGAAGGGTGTGCCGCTCACGCTATCGAGGTGTGTCGAGAGGTGTCCGACGGATGCCCGGATTTCACCCGCACGGGAGAGTTTCGGAGCGTGCGGTGGACGGTCACGGTGACGGTCGGGGCAGAGTTCGCGGTGGTGCGGAGAGGCTGGAGAGGTGGACTTCCCGATGGAGGAGTACACCTGGATGGGGGGGCGGACCCCGGTGTCGACATGAGCGTGGCGGCATGAGTGTGGCGAATGAGCATGGCGGAATGAGGGTTGCGGAGTGAGTGGTGGCAGGCGGCGGGCGCCCCGGCGGCGGACATGGCAGACCGGGCGGACCGGCCGGGCCGGGCTCGCAGCGGGCGGTCTGGCGGTCGCCGGCGTCGTCGCGGTGGCCGTGGCGGTCTGGCCCGGCGGCGACGGGCAGCCGGCCGGGGCGGGGGTGCCGGCCGGCGACCGGTCGAAGGCCGCGACCGCCGGCGTGTCGCCCGCCGCCAGTCCCTCGCCGAGCCGGAGCTACGCCCTCTCCCGGGCCCCTTCGACCATCCCCGCCGTACGGGAGCACACCGCGGCCCGCGGTCCCGGCTGGCGCCCGGCCGCCGCTTCCCGGGTGGTCGTGAACGACAGCAACCTCGCCGACGAGGGCAAGCTGCTCGCCGGCGAGCTCAAACTGAAGTACGCGGGGCGGACGGGCTCCAAGGCCGGCGATGTCGAGCTCGGCCTCGACAAGGGGAGCGCGGGCCCGGAGTCGTACACCCTCACCGTCAAGAACAGCCGGGTCAAAATCACCGGGCCCGCCGAGACCGGTGTCTTCTACGGCACGCGCACCCTCAAACAAGAGGTGCACGGAGGCGGTACGGCGCCGGAGGGCGTCGTACGCGACCGGCCCGCGAAGCCGTTCCGCGGGTTCATGCTCGACATCGCGCGCAAGCACTTCACGGCGGCCTGGATCGAGGACCGGGTCCGCGAGCTCGGGGACCTGAAATACAACCAGCTCGGCCTGCACTTCTCCGACGACCAGGGCTTTCGCATCCAGTCCGACACGCACCCCGAGATCGTGTCGCAGCAGCATCTGACGAAGGCCGAGGTGCGCAAGATCCTCGCCCTCGCGGCGAGCCGGCACATCACCGTCGTGCCCGAGATCGACTCGCCGGGACACCTCGGCGCGGTCATCGCGGCACACCCCGACCTCCAGTTGCGCAATGTGTCGGGGGTCCCCACACGCGGCGCCGTGGACATCTCCAAGCCTGCTTCGGCGAAGATCGTCGACGAGCTGCTCAACGAGTACGCGGGCCTCTTCCCCGGCGCCTACTGGCACCTCGGCGGCGACGAGTACCAGGCTCTGACGGTGGCGAACCCGGCGGCGTCCTTCCCGCAGCTGGCCACCGCGGCCCGGAACAGGTTCGGGGCGGGCGCGAGCGTCGCCGACCTCGCGACCGGCTGGCTGAACGACCGCGCCAAGGTGATCCACGGGCACGACCGGACGGCGCGGGTCTGGAACGACGGCATCTTCAGCGGGGGCACCGTCCAGGCGGACAGCGATCTCCAGGTGGCGTACTGGACCGGCAAGGAGATCGGGGCCCGGCCGCCGGTCGCGTACCTGAGCACGGGCCGCAAGGTCATCAACTACAACGACGAGTTCCTCTACTACGTCCTCGGTGAACCCCAGACCTTCGTCTATCCGACCGGGCAGCGTATCTACGAGCAGTGGACCCCCCTCGTCCTGCGCGGTACGGCACCGGTCCCCGCGAAGTACGACCCCCAGATCCTCGGCGCGTCCTTCGCCGTCTGGTGCGACCTCGCGGGCTCGCAGACCCAGGACCAGGTCGCGGCCGGCATCCGCATGCCGCTGCGCGCCCTGACCCAGAAGCTGTGGGATCCGCGCAAGCCGGCCCTGTCCTGGGCGGAGTTCAGGGCGCTCGCCGACCGGCTGGGCTGAGCCGGGACCGGCGCGTCGGGAACGGGCTGGACGCGGCGACGCGCCGAACCGTATCTTCCGGTTACTTGTTCGTATGCCGGGCGTGATCCCTGGGGAGGGGCGCGCCCGGTTTCCTGTGTCGTCACCACGCGGTGCCGGCACCTCCGGGGGGTTTTCATGACCATGCCGCCATCGCAGGGACCCGTCCCGCCGCAGCCCATGCCGCAGGGACCCGTATCGCCGCTCCCCCTGGCGCCGCTGCCGCCGCTCGCCCCGCCGCACGGCGCTGCCTGGCTGCGCTCGCCGGTCGCCCTCGGAAAGGCCACCGCCGCGCTGCTCGGCCTGGTGATCGCCGCCGACCTCTTCGCGCTCTGGGCGGACAACACGATGCTCGACGTGACGGGCGCCCTCGCGGACGGCGAGTTCGGTGACGCCGTTCAGCGGCGGGCCGATCACGCGGACTCGCTCTACGCCATCGCCGGGAACGCGCAGATGTTGACGCTCGTGGCGGCGGTCGTCGTCTACCTGATCTGGTTCCTGCGGGTCCGCGTCAACGCCGAGGTCTTCAACCCGTTCGGGCACACCAAGTCCCGGGCCTGGGCGGGCTGGGGCTGGTTCGTGCCGGTGGTGAACCTCTGGTTCCCGCGGCGGATCATGCTGGACATCTGGGACGCGAGCGGCCCCGCAGGCGCCCGGAACGGGCGCGGGCTCGTCCAGACCTGGTGGACCTTCTGGATCATCGGGCTGTTGGCCAACCGGGCCTCCTTCACCGCGTACCGAAAGGCCGAGACCGCCCAGGAGATCCGGGACGCCGTCGGCCAGGTCATGGTCGCCGACCTCCTCGACATCGTGACCGCGGGCCTCGCGATCCTCGTCGTGCTGAGGCTGACCCGCATGCAGGACCGGAAGGCGCACGAGGGTCCGCTCGCGCACGGCGCCTGACGCGCGCCGATTCGTCCGTTTCGCTGGCCAACCCCCGCGCCGCTGTGGTGTATTCGGCCCCAGCCGCTGAACCGACACACCCGGGGGGAACCGGTATGGGCTACTGGGGCTACTACGTCGTGGGCAGAAGCGAGGCACCGCTCGCGGAGACGATCGCGCTGGCCGGGGCGCCGGGCCTGCTGGCGCGGAGCACGGCGCCCGGCGGCTGGCAGGTGTGGGAGTACCCGAGCGGGGACGGCGGGATCGGGAACATGAACGCGCTCGCCCGGGAGACCGGCGCGCCCGCGCTCTTCGGATACGTCATGGACAGCGCCTGCGTGGCTGTCGAGGCGGCGGCGCCGTCGGGCGGCGCGTGGACCACGTGTCTCGCGCGGGACGCGATGGCCGGTTACCTCGAGGGCGCCGAGGGCGGACTCGGCGTCGACGACTACTTCCTGGAGCCGGCCGACGCGGCCGAGCGCGCGGTCGCCTGGGCCGCCGAGGCGGGGCTCTCCGTGGCGGTCGGACCGCTCCTCGACGTGCTGGGTGCCGAGCCCGGGCCGTTGGCCGAAAACCTGTTCTTCCAGTTCCTCGACCGGCTCGGTGTGGTCCCACTGTGACACTCCTGGACCGTTGCACGCAGTAAGGGGAAGTGCGGGCTCCGTGAGGCATGGGCGCCCTGTCGAGGCATTTCGAGGGAGTCGTGATGAGTCTGGTGGAACTGATCGCTCAGGCGGACGAGCGAGGTCTGGCGGCGAGCGGTCTGGCTTGTTTGGATCGGTGCGTACCGCTGCTGGGCGGGGACGACGATGTCCTGCGGCCCCTGTGGGCGAGCCTCGCGGAGGCGGACACCTGGGCCGAGTGGGGCACGCGTCTGGAGCAGGCGCGCGCCAAGCTGGACGCGGAGGACCCCGGGCCGGCCGTGACCGACGAGGACCAGGCCGCCGTACTCGCACGCCGCATGCTCGACGCCGTCCCCACGGAGCCCTCCGGGGACGAACTCCGCGCCTGGGCGGACGCCTGCTCGGTGGCGGCGCTGCAGGTGCACCGGTTCCTCGACCACGCCGACGACGCCGAGGGTTGTGTGACGGCCCGCCGCGAGGGGCGTACGGAGGGCATGTCCCCGCTCGTGGCCGCCGAGCTGCGCCGGCAGGTCGTCATCCTGGAAGTGCTCGCCGAGCACGGCGCGGGCGGACTGCGGCTCGCGCTGGACGCGTCGACGGAGGGGCGACGTGTGCTGCGGGCGGTGGTGTCGCGCAGGGCGCGCGGGCGGGCGTAGACCGGGACGCGGGTGCGCCGGAGGAGGGGTGCGGCTCCGGCGCGCCCAAACCTGGTTCCTGCGGGGTTCCTGTGACGGTCCTGGGGCGGAGATGGCGGTCCTGGGCCGGTGTCGCGAACCCTCGTCCGAGCGGGTGACGAATCCGGCCGCCGTCACGCTCTACGAGTGTGAACGCAACTCAAGCAACCAGGCCCGCAGCTGCGACGAAGCCCGTTCGCTGGGCGGCCGACACGGTCGCGACCATGCGCGAGGGCGCCCGGCTGCGTCTCGACTACTCGGGGCAGAGTCTGTGGCGTGTCGACCGCATGATCGAGGAGATCCGCCGGGACGGTGCGCCGTACGCCGCCGTCGAGAGCGTGCTGCGCGGATTCGGGGCGTACGCCGGCGAGGTCGTCGCCCGTCAGACCGGCGCCGAGTGGTGGGAGACGGGCGGCGAACACTGGCTGCGCACGCCCGACGGGCGGCTCTGGGACCCGATCGAGGAGGCCCGCCGCTGCTACGCGGGCGACGGCTCCCTCCGACTGCTGTGCCGGGAGGCCACGCGCTAGCGTCGTGTCCGCAAGGCCGGGGGTACGTCCGGAACATCGCCGATGTGGGCGCCATGCCCTTCGGCGCCGAGTTCGGGAACACCAGCGCCGAGCCCGGGTCGCCGGCCGGGTCGCGCGCTGGGCCGCCGGCAAGCCCTGGTCCGACGTCGATGAGCTCGACCCGGGCCGCGAGCGCGGGTGTTCGGGTTCAGTGGCCGCCTGCCGCCTGCGGTCGGTGATCCGCCTGAGGCGGGTGGGTCCTCTGACGCACTGTGACATTTCCTTGAGGCCCGACGCTGATGACCATGGGGGTGTCGACGCGGCCGACCGCGTCGGCAGGGCACATTCGAGCGAACTCGGTGCGAACGAGGACAGTGTTGGGCCAGGGAGGGGAACCCCGCCGCGCGCAGCCGTACGACGCGGAACTGGGCGTGGCCGTGGCGCGGGCGCAGGACGGGGACGAGGCCGCCTTCGCGGTCGCGTACCGGATCGTGCAGCCCGGACTGCTCGGATATCTGCGCGGGATCGTCGGCGACGACGCGGAGGACGTGGCCTCCGACGCCTGGCTGGAGATCGCCCGGGATCTGGGACGGTTCCGGGGGGACGGCGCCGGGTTCCGCGGCTGGACCGCGACCATCGCCCGGCACCGGGCACTGGACCATCTGCGCCGGCTGAAGGTTCGGCCCAGAGGAACCACCCTCGAGCAGGACGTGCTGGACCTGCCCGGCAGGCACAGCACGCACGACGAGGCGTTGGAGAGCCTGTCCACCGAGTACGCCCTGGAACTGGTCGCGGGACTGCCGCGTGACCAGGCCGAGGCAGTGCTCCTGCGGGTGGTCGTCGGCCTCGACGGACCGGCCGCGGCGCGCGTGCTCGGCAAACGCCCGGGCGCGGTGCGCACCTCCGCCCACCGGGGCCTGAAGCGGCTCGCGCGCCAGCTCGGCGTCACGGGTGTGACGGATGAGGAGCCCCGGACGCTGGGGGAGTCGGGATGAACGCGACGTCCGGCACCCCGTCGGCGCCCGGAACGGAACCGTCGTACGGCGGCCGGACGTTGGACGACGCAGGACCGCCGGACGGCGAACTGCCCTGGTGCGGCGGGCGGTTGCCGGGCGGAGCCGGGGCGCCGAACGGCGAGACGCCGCCGTTCGGTGGGAAGGCGTCGTACGGCGAGGAGTTGTCGGGCGGAGCGGCAGGCGGAGATGGAACCGGACATGGGTGAACGGCACGGTGACGGCGGGACCCCCGACCGTCGGGTCGCGCATCCGGTGGACCCCGGGAGCGAACAGGCCGCGCTGGAGACGCGCCTCGCCGCGGCGATCCGCGGCCGGGCGGACGGCACCGAGGCGGAGGCGCATGCCGTGGCCGCCTTCCGGGCCGCGCGGGACGGTGGCGCGCACGGCGCGCGCACCCGGCGGCGGGACGACTGGCGCCCCAGGGAACGGTGGGCGCCGATTCGTTCCGTGCGGGTCACGTTCGCCGTACTGCTGGCCGGTCTGACCCTCGGCGGCGTCGCCGTCGCGGCCATCGGGTCGTCCTCGCACGGCGACGGCGACCGGGACCGGGCCGGGGCCCGGCCGTCGAACAGCGTCCAGGACCGGTTTCCCGCCGCGGCCGCGCCGTCCGCCGGTCCGGGGGCTCCCGGTGTCTCCACCCCGGGCGGCTCCGTGGCGCCCGGCCTCACGGGCCGTCCGCCGCGGGCCCAGGACACCGAGGCCCACTGCCGTGCGTACGCCTCGGTCAGGGGCCGGGGCGACGCCCTGAACGCGACGGCCTGGCAGCGGCTCGTCACGGCCGCGGGCGGCGAGGACAAGGTCGAGGCGTTCTGCGCCGAGCGGTTGGCCGATGACAGCGGGACCAAGGACGCGAAGCGGACCGGGAAGAGCGGGAAGAGCGGGAACGCGGGCGGGACGCCGGCTCCGGGAGCCTCGGCGGTCACGCCGAAGCCGACGAAGGCCAAGGGCGGGCGGTAGGCGGGCCGGGATCGGCGGGGCGTGGCGCCCGGGCCGGTCCGGGCGGCACGGAGCACGTGACCGGGGATGCGGGTGAGCCCGTTCTCGGGCGGGAGTCTCGGGACGCGGTGGGCGCGCGGCGCATGTTCTCGCCTGTCCGGCCGCGCGCGTCCTCGCCGAGGGCGACGGCGCACATCCTGCGGACGGCGACGGCGTCCGTCCCTGCCGATGGCAACGGCCGGGGCCGCCACCCCCCACAGGAGAGGCCCCGACCGTCGCGCGGCACGGGCCGCGCGGCGACCCGTATTCTCTACAGCGCCGCGACTGCGTTTTGTGTCACACCTCGCTCCGTCACCATGTAGTTGCGTGTTGTACGAACATGGACGGGGAGCTGTTTCAGGCCGTAACGTTCCTTTCGCGCCGGGTGCGGAGAACGGACGACGGCAACCACGAGGGATCCGGGACCACGAATGCGTGGATCCGGGGACCGCGACCACGTGGGACCTGAGACCAGTACCACGTGGACCTGAGACCACAACCGTCCATCGAGGGACGACAACGGCGAGGACCCGGTCCGCGAGAGCGGCGCCGGTCGAGGCGCAAAGAGGGGCGCGGGGGTGCTGGGGGACGACGCGGAGCTGACCGCCGCGGTACTTGCTGCACAGGCCGGGGACGAGACCGCGTTCCGGACTGTGTACCGAGCGGTGCACCCACGCCTGCTCGGGTACGTGAGGACGCTGGTGGGCGAGCCGGACGCGGAGGACGTCACGTCCGAGTCCTGGCTCCAGATCGCCCGTGACCTGGAGCGGTTCAGCGGGGACGCGGACCGGTTCCGCGGCTGGGCGGCGAGGATCGCACGCAACCGCGCCCTGGACCACATACGCATGCGTGGACGCCGCCCCGCGATAGGCGGCGACGAGACCGAGCTGACCGGCCAGGCCGCCGAGTCCGACACCGCGATCGAGGCGATCGAGGCGCTGTCGACCGACAGCACCCTCTCGCTCATAGCCCAGCTCCCGCAGGACCAGGCGGAGGCCGTCGTCCTGCGCGTCGTGGTCGGCCTCGACGCCAAGACGGCCGCCGAGACCCTCGGCAAGCGCCCCGGAGCCGTCCGCACGGCGGCGCACCGCGGCCTGAAACGACTCGCGGAGCTGCTCGGAGCCGATCCGGAATCCGCCGGCGCACTGGACGCCGTACCCCCGCAACGAGGTTCGCGCACCCGCGCGGTGACGTCCGCCGGTGTGACGCATACGCGTTCGCGGACGCAGAAGGACATGTGATGGCCGACGAGCAGTACAGGTGGCTGGACCGCGATGCCTCGGAGCGCCTGCTGCGGGGAGAGCCGCTGGAAGCCGTCGACGCCGGTACCCGCGAACAGGTGGACCGACTCGCCGAGGCCCTCGGTGCACTGGCCGCCGAACCCTGGCTGAGCAGCGATGAACTCCCGGGCGAGGCAGCCGCGTTGGCCGCTTTCCGCAAGGTGCGCGCGGGCGGGGACGGCGCCGCGGCGCAGCTCGGCCACCGTCGCGCGCGCCCCGGTGCGCATGCCGCTGACGCCGGACTCGTACGCCTCGGGCGCCCCGCCGCGCACGGACGCCGGACGCGCTGGGGGCGTCCCACCCGATTCGGGCTCGCCGCGGTGCTCGCCGTCGGGATGGTCGGCGGGGTGGCCGTCGCGGCCGGAACCGGAGTGCTGCCGACGCCGTTCACCCGTGAGCACCCGGGGCCGGCCGCCTCGGCCTCGGCGGTACGGACCCCGGACCGGCCGCTGGTCTCACCTTCGCCCTCGCCCGGGGTCACCGGCGGCAGGGGAACCGTGCTGCCGACGCCCGACGGTCCGTCCGGCGACCCGTCCGCCGACTCCCCCTCGACCGCCGGACCCGGCGCCGAGGAGACGACCGGCCGGCCCGGTCCGGACTCCACCGGGAGATCCGACCGCACCCGCGAGTGGTGGGCCCGTACGCGCGCGTACTGCCGTGACGTCCTCGACGGCAAGGACCTCGACGCGGACCGCCGGCGCGCTCTGGAGCATGTGGCCGGTGGCGGCGCCCGGGTGAAGCTGTACTGCTCGGGTGTCCTCGGCCGGCGACTGGGCGACTCCGACGACGGCCGGAGCGGCGGAGCGGGGGACGGCGGCGGGCAGGGGTCGGGGGAAGAGGGCTCCGACCAGGGAGACCAGGGCGGCGGCGATGGCGACGGCGACGGCCACCACATAGGGCCGCGCGGCAACGACCACCGGGGCAACGGCGGCCTCACCGTCCCGTCCGCCCTGAACCCGAGGCTGACACCGCTCCTGCCGGTCAGGCCGATGAGGTCCGCGTCGGCCTCGACGCCGAGTTCGACGAGCCCGACGCCGGGCCCGCTGGACAGCGTCCTGTCGTGAAGCGCCGTTCATCCAGGCGCTGATCGCGCCGTCGGCTTCCCGGCCCTCTGCCGTCCGGCCGTCGTGCCGTGGTTCCGCGGCCGCCGCGCCGTCGTACCCTCGTTCGCCGCCTGCCGGGCCGTCAGTTCTCCGGCGTGTGCGGGCGTGCCGCTCGTTCCCGTGCCGTCGTGCGGTCGTTCCTCGACCGCCGCGCCGTCGGCTCCTCGACCGGCGTGCTTTCGTGCCGTCAGCTCTCCGACCAGCGCACTCTCGTGACGGTCGCCCTCGCGCACGGGGCGCTCGGGTGCCCCGCCCGGCCGCGCCCACGGGCGGCTCAGCCCCCTGACCCCTCATCCGGCGAGCCCCGCGGCACCCCGCTGACCTGCGGTTTCGTACTTCTTTCAACTTTCTTCGGCCCGGGTGTGACGTTTTCGGCACCGGTGACGCAGTAAGGGGTGAGCCGACTGGTCATCGGCCGTCGCACGGAGCCGGGGTTCCCCCCGTACCCATGGCTCTGTGCAACTGGCGCGGGCGGGACACGTTCCCCCGGTCCCGCCCGCGCCCCACTCTTCCCCGCCCCGCCTTCGCGCAGGGGCCCGTCACCAGTAGACGACGACCTTGTCGCCCGTCCGGACCTGCGCGAACAGCGCCGCGACCTTCCCCTCGTCCCGCACATTGACGCAGCCGTGCGAGGCGCCGTAGTAGCCGCGGGCCGCGAAGTCCGGTGAGTAGTGGACCGCTTGGCCGCCGCTGAAGAACATCGCGTACGGCATGGACGTGTCGTAGATCGTCGACACATGGTGGCGGGACTTGAAGTAGACGCTGAACACACCTTCGCGGGTCGGCGTGTATTGCGAGCCGAACCGCACGTCCATCTGCGAGACCGTCTTCCCGTCGACCATCCAACGCAGCGTGCGACTCGTCTTGCTGACGCACAGGACGCGGCCCGTCAGACAGCGCGGGTCGGGCTTCGCGGCCGGCTGCCCGCCGTAGGGGTACAGCTCCCAGTCGGCCGGCTCGTGCGTCATCTTCCGCAGCCGCTGCCAGGTGACGGCGTCCAGTTCACCGGTGCGCGGCAGTCCCCGCTTGCCCTGGAACCCCTTCACGGCCGCGACCGTCCGGGCGTCGTACGTCCCCGTCGGCGGGGTGATCAGCCAGGCGACCTGGTGCAGCCGGGCCTGCGCCTCGCGGACGTCGTCGCCCCGGTCGCCGCGGGACCAGAGGACCTTGGCGGGGACGGCGGCCGGCTTGTCGTCCTTCCCTGTCGGGGTGGCGGCGGGCTTGTCGTCGTCCTTGCCCTTCGACGCGGCGGGGGGCTTGTCGTCCTTCCCCGTCGTCGTGGGGGCCGCGCCGAGCGAACCGTCGATCCGTACCGGCGGAGCCGTCCTTCCCTGCGCGTCCACGGCCTGCGCCGTGCAGCCGCTCACCGCGGCGAGCGCCGCGAGCGCGGCCAGCGATCTCTTCTTGCCACTCGTACGCATCCGGACCCCTGTTCCACCCGTCCTGTCGTGCACATCGGCCCCCCGTTCCGCCGTCGTGTCACCTGAGATGCTCCCCGCGGGTGACCGGTTGCGAACCAGGCGGCATGGTGGAAGGGAACCATGAAACGGGCCCATGATCCGGTCCCTGAGCAAGGTCCCGGCGCGGGTCCCTCCACCGGGTGCACCTCGGCCGCTACAGTCCGCCAAGGTCGATTCCTGTCATCGGGCAGCTTCACGGGAGGCACAGCAATGACGCGCGAATCCGAGTCCGGACTGCCCATCGAACCGGTTTACGGCCCCGACGCTCTGGACGGCTGGGACCCGGCCGAGAAGCTGGGAGCCCCGGGCGCGTACCCCTTCACCCGTGGTGTGTATCCGTCGATGTACACGGGCCGCCCGTGGACGATGCGGCAGTACGCCGGTTTCGGCACGGCCAACGAGTCCAACGCCCGCTACAAGCAGCTGATCGCGAACGGCACGATGGGCCTGTCGGTCGCCTTCGACCTGCCCACCCAGATGGGCCACGACTCGGACGCCCCCCTCGCGCACGGCGAGGTCGGCAAGGTCGGCGTGGCGATCGACTCGATCGACGACATGCGCGTCCTGTTCGGCGGGATCCCGCTGGACAAGGTCTCCACCTCGATGACGATCAACGCGCCCGCCGCGCTGCTGCTGCTGATGTACGAGCTCGTCGGCGAGGAACAGGGCGTCCCGGCGGACCGGTTGACGGGCACCATCCAGAACGACGTGCTCAAGGAGTACATCGCGCGCGGGACGTACATCTTCCCGCCCAAGCCGTCCCTGCGGCTGATCGCGGACATCTTCAAGTACTGCCGGACCGAGATCCCGAAGTGGAACACGATCTCGATCTCGGGTTACCACATGGCCGAGGCGGGGGCGTCGCCCGCGCAGGAGATCGCGTTCACGCTCGCCGACGGCATCGAGTACGTCCGTACGGCGGTCGCGGCGGGCATGGACGTCGACGACTTCGCGCCCCGCCTCTCCTTCTTCTTCGTCGCCCGTACGACGATCCTGGAGGAGGTCGCCAAGTTCCGTGCCGCCCGCCGGATCTGGGCCCGGGTGATGAGGGACGAGTTCGGCGCGAAGAACCCCAAGTCGCTGATGCTGCGGTTCCACACCCAGACGGCGGGTGTGCAGCTGACGGCGCAGCAGCCGGAGGTGAACCTCGTCCGCGTCGCGGTCCAGGGCCTCGGCGCCGTCCTCGGCGGCACGCAGTCGCTGCACACCAACTCCTTCGACGAGGCCATCGCGCTGCCCACCGACAAGTCCGCGCGACTGGCCCTGCGCACCCAGCAGGTGCTGGCCTACGAGACGGACGTGACGGCGACGGTCGATCCCTTGGCGGGCTCGTACGTCATCGAGAGCATGACCGACGACGTCGAGGCGGCGGCCGTCGATCTTATGACGAGGGTCGAGGACCTGGGCGGCGCGGTCGGGGCCATCGAGCACGGCTTCCAGAAGGGCGAGATCGAGCGCTCCGCGTACCGCGTCGCCCAGGAGACCGACTCCGGCGAACGTGTGGTCGTCGGCGTCAACCGCTTCCGGCTCGACACGGAGGAGCCCTACGAGCCGCTCCGCGTCGACCCGGCCATCGAGGCCCAGCAGGCCGAACGCCTCGCCCGGCTCCGCGCCGAGCGCGATCAGCCCGCTGTCGACGCCGCCCTCGCCGCCCTGAAGAAGGCCGCCGAGGGCACGGACAACGTCCTGCACCCGATGAAGGACGCCCTGCGCGCCCGCGCGACGGTCGGCGAGGTCTGCAACGCGCTCCGCGAGATCTGGGGGACGTATGTGCCGGCGGACGCCTTCTGACCTGGGTGATTCCTCCGTACGGTACGTCCAAGGCGTCGGCCTCTGGCTGCCTACGCTGCCCGCGGACTTCGCGATCCCCGACTTCTCCATCGTCGACGAGGACTTCCGGGACGCCCTCGTCCAGAAGAACTGCTACGCCCCGAACGTCTTCCGCCTCGTCGTCGAAGTGACCTCGTCGAACTGGTCCGTCGACCTCGGCCCCAAGGTCGAGTGCTACGCCGAGGCCGGTGTCCCCGTCTACATCGTCGCCGACCGCGAACACGACGAGGTCCTGCTGTACCAGGACCCGGCCGCCGGCAGATACCCGGCGCCCGAGCGTTACAAGCGGGGCCAGAGTGTCCCGGTCCCGGCGTCCGTCGGTGTCGACCTCGACCTCCCGGTGGACACCCTCCTCGACGGTGACTGACCAGCGAGACGCCCCTACGCGCTGTCGTACCCCCGTGCGACACTCGCTCTCATGCTTGGTGTCATCGATCTCCCCACCTATCTCGCGGGTCTCGTCCTGATCGTCCTGCTGCCGGGACCGAACTCGCTGTACGTGCTGTCCGTCGCCGCCCGCAAGGGCATCCGCACCGGATATACGGCCGCGGCGGGCGTGTGGTGCGGGGACACCGTGCTGATGACGCTGTCGGCGGCCGGGGTGGCGTCGCTGCTGCAGACGAACGCCGTGCTCTTCGGGATCGTGAAGTACGCCGGAGCGGGATATCTGACGTGGCTGGCGGTCGGGATGCTGCGGGCGGCGTGGGCGATGTGGCGGGCCCGGCGTGAGCCGGCCGTGCAGAGCGCGGAGACCGATGCGGTGGCCGGGGAGCGGCCCTTCCGGCGGGCGCTGGTGATCAGCCTGTTCAACCCGAAGGCGATCCTGTTCTTCGTCGCCTTCTTCGTGCAGTTCGTCGACCCCGGGTACGCCTACCCGGCCCTCTCCTTCGTCGTGCTCGGCGCCTTCGCCCAGCTCGCGAGCTTCCTCTATCTGACCGCGCTGATCTTCAGCGGCACGCGGCTTGCGGCGGCCTTCCGCCGGCGCAAGCGCCTCTCCGCGGGCGCCACGACCGCTGCCGGTGCCCTCTTCCTCGGCTTCGCGGTCAAGCTCACGCTCGCCGGCGCCTAGGGCGGACCCGCCCCGGGCAGGGCGGTGCGGAGCAGGGCGGGTCCTGGTCAGCCGACGGTCAGACCCACCCGGGTCGCGTACTCGGGCAGATCCCGTGTGCCGGTGCCCGCCCATCCCACATAGCCGTCGGGGCGGACGAGGAAGACCCCGGTCCCGTACCTCTCGTACGACCCGATCCGTACGGTGCGGACGCCGGGGAGCACCGGCGGTTGCGCGTCCGCGCCGACCGTCAGCAGCGTCCAGTGCGGTCCCCGGAACGCGTCGAAGAGGTGTACGCCCTCCACGGTTCCGTCGGGGGCGCGGTCACCCGCGCGCAGGGACTCGTCCGGCAGGTCCGTACGGGTCTCCACCGCGAGCGAGGAGTCGCGGTAGCCGAGCCCGAGCTGTCGGGTCGCCCCGCCGCGGCGGACCTCGCCGCGGTGGACCCGGGTGGACAGGCCGAGCATGTCGGCGGCGACGGGGAGCCGCTCCTCCTCGTAGGTGTCGAGGAGGGACGCGGGAGCCTCGCCGCGCAGCACCGCGCCGAGCTTCCAGCCCAGGTTGTAGGCGTCCTGGACGCTGGTGTTGAGCCCCTGGCCGCCGGCCGGGGAGTGGATGTGCGCCGCATCCCCGGCGAGGAAGACCCGCCCCGCGCGGAAGCGGTCCGCCAGCGCCGCGCGCGGCCGGAAGTCGGAGGCCCAGCGCACCTCGGTGACGGCCTCGGGCGAGAGGTGGGAGCGCGCGGCGACGGTCTTGCGGATGCCGTCGAGGGACAGGTCGACGTCCGTGCCCTCCGGGAACTGCGCCACGACCTGGAAGTCCTCCGTGCCGGCCAGCGGGCAGATCGCCAGGAATCCGCCGGTGTCCTCGCGCGGCGGGAAGACATGCCAGTTCTCGCGGTCCAGCCCGCTGATCCGTACGTCCGCCACCAGCATCGAGTCAGGGTCGACGGTCTCCCCGGTCATGGCGATCCCGAGCGCGCGCCGTACCGCGGAGCGCCCACCGTCGGCGGCGACGACGTACCGCGCGCGGACCGGTGCGCCGGAGGCGAACTCCACGGTCACCCCGTCCCGGTCCTGGGCGACCGCGACGACCTCGCGGCCGAAGGCGACCCGGCCCCCCAGCTCCTCCAGTCGCGCGAAGAGGATCTCCTGCGTACGCCACTGCGGCACCATCCACGGCGCGTTGTACGGCGAGTCGTCGGTCGGCTCGGCCGGGTCGAACATCTGGTGCTCGCCGATCCGCTCGCCGTCCTGCCAGATCATCCCGACCGGGTAGTCGCCGCCCGCCGAGCGGATCGCGTCGAGGACGCCGAGGTCGTCGAAGACCTCCATCGTGCGCGGCTGGATCCCCTTGCCGCGTGAGCCGGGGAACAGCGCGTCGGCCCGCTCCACCACGAGGGCGTCCACCCCGCGCCGGGCGAGATCGGAGCCGAGGGCGAGACCGGTCGGGCCCGCGCCGACGACGAGTACGTCCACGTCCATGTTCACGTCCACAGTCATCTCCTTAACGCTGTTAAGTTCCATGCCGCGAGCATGCCCTTAACGGCGTTAAACTGTCAAGCGTGGTTACCCAGAGACCCCAGCGATCCCCCAAGCTGGACAAGAAGCAGGTCGTCGAGACCGCCCTTCGGCTGCTCAACGAGACGGGCCTCGACGGCCTCACCCTCCGGGCCATCGCCAAGGAGCTGAACGTCCAGGCGCCCGCGCTCTACTGGCATTTCAAGAACAAGCAGGAACTGCTCGACGAGATGGCCACGGAGATGTACCGCCGGATGGTGGCGGACGTGGGGGAGGGCCCGGACGCCGGCTGGCGGGAGCGGTTGCTCGCCGCCAACCGCGGACTGCGCGCCGCCCTGCTGAGCTACCGCGACGGCGCGAAGGTCTTCAGCGGCTCACGCTTCACGGGCACCCTGCACGCGGTCGAGATGGAGCGGACACTGCGGCTCTTCACCGAGTCGGGATTCACCCTCACGCAAGCGGTCCGGGCGACGTCCACCACGTACGTGTACACGATCGGCTTCGTCACCGAGGAGCAGGGCGTCCAGCCTCTGCCGGGCGAGCGCCGCGAGGGCTACGACCTGGACGAACGCGCCCGCCGCATGGCCGACTTCCCCTTGTCGGCCGCGGCGGGCGCGGAGATCTTCGGGAACTACGAACGGCACTTCGAGGAAGGCCTGCACCTGGTCGTCGCGGGCATCGAGGCGCGCTACGGCATCGGCTGAGCCGGTGTCACCGGGGCCCGCCCGGCAGCCGCGCCGTCGCACGCCGGGAGGCGCGGGCGTTGCGCACCGCGCGCGTGAGGACCGGCTGTCGGAGGATCGGCTATCGGGGGACCGGCTGTCGGAGGGTCGGCTGCGGGCGCGGTTTCGCCAGTGCCGCGCGCAGCTTCGGGGTGAGCCGGTTCTCCACGAACCGGTTGAGCAGCCAGGCCAGGAGCAGCATGGTGGCGACCGTGGCCAGGAACGTTCCGTACGACGGGATGTGCAGGGTCTGGTGGTAGGCCTTGATGGCGACCCAGCCCAGGTGTTCGTGGACCAGGTAGAACGGGTACGTCAGCGCGCCCGCGACCGTCAGCCAGCGCCAGTTCGCCCAGTTCAGCCAGCCCAGCGCGATCGCGGCCACGGCGACATAGCCGAAGGTGACGACGAGCATGATGCCGAGGGCCGAGCGGTCGGAGAAGAACGCCGGGTTCGGGGCGTGCCACAGGCGCTGGACCGCGTAGTGCTGGCCGATCAGCCAGCTCACACCGACGATGCCCCAGGCGTACGCGTCACGCCGGTCGCGGTGGACGAGGTAGAGGCCGACGCCGCCGATGAAGTACGGGGCGTACTCCGGCATCAGGACCATGTTCAGGAGCGGCTCGTTCACGCCCTGTGCGATGGCCGCGGCCAGAGTCCAGCCCGCGCAGAACAGGATCACGCGCCGTCGGTTCGCCCCCGGCAGCACGATGCACAGCGCGAAGAGGGCGTAGAAGCGGATCTCCGCCCACAGGGTCCAGCACACGCCCAGCACCCGGTCGACGCCCAGTGGCTGCTGGAGCATGGTGAGGTTGACCAGCGCGTCGCTCGGCGAGACCGCCTCGTACGCGACGGCGGGCAGGGCGAACACCGCCGTCACGATGACGATCGCGGCCCAGTACGCGGGCAGCAGGCGGGAGGCGCGGGATGCGAAGAAGGAGCGCAGCGGACGGCCCCAGCCGCTCATGCAGATGACGAAGCCGCTGATCACGAAGAAGACCTGCACGCCCAGGCAGCCGTAGGCGAACAGCTGGTGCAGCGTGGGGAACTGATGCTTCGGCGAGCTGCCCCAGGCCCGCACCACTTCGCCGTCCCGGCCGCCGTAGTGATACCCCGCCACCATCAGGGCCGCGACGAGCCGCAGCCCGTCCAGGGCACGCAGCCGGTTCTCCCGGCGCGCCACGGGCCTGGGCGCGGGAGATGTCTCGGCAGGAGGCAGGACGGTACGGACCACGGTGCCGGTTGACGTCCCGCGGGCCTCCTCGGGCGTGTCGATCACAGGGTTCCCCTCAATGGGACTCAGCTGGCCCACAGCACGTTAGTCCGATAGTCGGGGATGTTTGCGTCTTGGCAAGGCCGGTTCGTCATACCGCCCATGGGAGTTCATCTCGGTGATGCCGCCACGTTGAGAATTCTTCCGAATCGTCACAAATCGCCACCGGATCCCGCAGCGCGACCGAACGGGTGTCGCAGGAGAAAGCGCAGGGGGCGCTCAAGGTCGCGCGCAGAGGGCGCAAGAGGGAGCAGGAGGCGCGCTCAGAAGGCGCGCGAAGCACCTGTCGCCGCAGCGCGCGGGGCGCGCATGCGGGGGCGCACGCAACCGGACGAGGCAACGCACGGAAGCCCGGCACCAACACGCGGAAGCCGGACAGCCTCTGACGGCGTAGAAGCGGAGAGCCCGGCCGGAGCGGCGGGCGTGGCCGGGGCAGCGGGTCGGTCCGGGCAGCCCGAAGAGCGGGGCCGGTCGGATTCGAACCGGCCCCGCTTTCCTGCGCCGTCGCAGCGCCCCGCTCCCGGGGAACACCCCCGTCCCGGTCGCCGCCGCCTCGGCGGTGCACTCCCTGCGGCCCGCGGCCGCGGTGGGGATGCCCGGCTCAGCGCCCCACGGCCCGCTTCAGGGAGCGCGCCCTGCGGGCGACCCGCCGTACCGTCGCGTTGCGCGGGATGAAGGCGAGTTGGGCCGGAACCGCTCCGGGCAGGGCCAGCGAGGTGAGGCGCTTGCGCTTGAAGTAGCGCCACGTGTGCTCGGACAGATGGTTCGTCAGGTAGTTCTCGGCCGCCGGGCGCAGGTCCGGACCGATCTTCGGCTGCATCGCGAAGCCCACGGCCCGCAGCAGCTTCGTCAGGTCCGCCACGCCCATGCCGGGGCGCTGCCCGGTGACCGCCGCGCCGTCCGACAGATCGGGCAGCAGCGCGTCGACGATGGTCACCGGGACACGGTTGCTGTTCTCGTACGGGGTCAGACGGTCCAGCAGTGAGCCGGTGCCGACCCGCGCGACCGGCAGGCCGTACAGCGCGGACGCCGTGAGCAGCGCCGTGGAGAAGCAGCCGACGACCAGCGCGGGACGCATCCGCTGGTAGAGCACCTCGGCGAGGACCGGGGTGTCGAGGACGGTCAGGTCCGCGCCCAGCTTCTCGGCCTCCCGTTCCAGCACACGCGACCAGCGGGCGGGTGCGGTCGGGTGCGGCTTGAACACCACGCGGGTGTGACCGAGGGCGATCACGCCCTTCAGCATCCGTACGTGGAGGTCCTCTTCCTCCTCGGCGGTGAGGATGCCGAGCGCGGAGAGGTACTGGCCGAGCAGCAGTGCCGGTTCGTCGAGGGCGGGCAGGGTGTCGCCGGTGTCCACGAGCTGGGCGAGCACCTTCACGAAGGCGTCCGTGGACACGATCTCCGGTTCGACGTCGAACTCGGTGAGCAGCAGCGGCCTCAGGCCGGGGACCAGGTCGAGATGGAGCAGCCGGGTCACCCGGGTGCCGACCAACGGGTCGATCTTGTTGCGGGTGGGCCCGTAGCTCATCAGGCCGTCGGCGTACACGGTGACGGGCGCGCCCATGAAGATCTGGGAGACGCCGAGCGCCGGGTTGACCTGGATGGACTCGACGGCCAGTTCGATGTCGTCGTCGCCGAGGTTCCAGGCGAGCCGCAGATGCCGCTCCCACAGGGGTACGTCGTCCGGGCGCGGGGCCCAGCCGCCCGGGTGGAAGGGGGAGATGGTCTCGTTCCACGAGATGACGTCGTCGAAGCGGCCGCGCAACTGCTCGAAGCCGGGCATCCCGTCCACGCCGGGCGTCGTCTCGGGCGTCGCCGCGTTGTTGGAGACGAGGAGGATACGCCGGTCGGCCGGTCCGAAGCTGTCGGTGTCGAGGGCCGCGGCGAGCGTGGCCGTGCCGTACAGCGTGGACGCCATGAAGATCTGGGTGGTCACGCGGCCACCCCCGCGGCGGGCGCGGGCCGTCGGCGCAGCCGGCGCAGCCGGGTGGCGCGCTGGACGTCCATCGAGTCGAGGGCCTCGTCGAGCACACCTTGTGGCATGCGGCGCAGTGCGACGGCACTCATGGACTTCAGTTTCCGTGCCACCGCGGGCTCGAACCTTTCGATGGATCCCAGGTGATGGGAAATAATGGCGCAATATGTGCGCACGGCTTTGGGCAGGAGTTTTTCCGCGTCCCGGTCCTCGGCGGTTTCCGCGACGACCTGGTCGAACGCGCGAATGAAATCGAGTTGGCGCACATCCCCGATCTGTGTGAGGGAGGAGGCGACGCCACGCCGGTAGAACACGCCGAGAAGCCCCACCGTGGCGAAGGATTCGGCCTCTCGGTGGAGCTTCCAGATCCACGGCCGGTCCTCGGCCGTGCGTAGTCCGTCGGTGAAGTGGAGCAGTCCGCGGTCGACCAGCCGGCGATGGTAGATGCCCGCCCAGGCGTAGGCGTAGTCGACGGAGGTGGACCGGTCGGAGGGCAGAATGGCGTCGCGGGGATCGAGGACGACTCCGCGGCGGCCGTGTGGAACACGGTGGACGGACCGCGCCCGCGCGGTGCACTGGACATGGTCCGTACGGACGAAGTCGCAGCCCAGGTCCTCGATGGAGGAAAGGAGTTGTTCGTAGTATCCGGGGGCGAGCCAGTCGTCCCCGTCGAGAAACGTGAGGTACTCGCCACGCGCCTTGTCGATCCCGGTGTTGCGTGCGGTGGCCAGTCCTCCGTTCTTCTCGTGTCTGACATACACCGCACCCGGGAGCTCGCGCTCCGCGCGCGCGAGGATGTCCGGTGTCTCGTCGCGCGAGCAGTCGTCGACGAGAATGAATTCGAAGTCCTGCCGTGCGTTCGCACGCAGGCTCTTCAGGGTGTCGGGCGCATATTGCTGCACGTTGTAGAACGGCACGATGACGGAGAGCTTGACCACCCCTGTGACGTTAGGGGGCGGCCCGGCATTCGTCTTTACCGTTGGTGAGATGCCAGGTGAACGACGCGTGGCGGAACCGTGAACCAAGCCGTTTTCTCAGCCGATCCCGGGCTGATTCGCCATTCGTCGACGCGCTGTTAACCGTTTGTTGTATTCAGGTTGGGCCGCACCTCGAAAAGGCTTCCTAGCGTCTAGGACGTGCCAGCAAGTACCACGAAGTCCCTGCGAGTGGCCGTCCTCGCGGATTCCGACACCAGGTGGAAATGGGGCTCGCTCACCGCGAACCGCGTCTCCCCGGCCGACTCGGACATCCGCCTCGACGGGTTCCTCCTGCGTGGCCGTGCCACCCCGACCGCCCGCCAGCTCGAAGAGGTCGGCGTCCGCGCGGACTCCCTCCGCGAGGTCACCGCCGTCGAGTTCCTGCGCGAGCTGGGCAAGGAGGACCGCGCCTACGACGTGGTCGTGCTCGCCCTGGTCGGCGGTGCCGTCCAGGCGGTGCTGCACGGCCTGGCCCGCGCCTGGGACGGGCGGACGAAGCGGCCCCTGGTCGTCACCGGCTATGTCGGCGTCGTCTACGAGAAGCTCGCGGACGGGCTGCTCCTGCGGCACGGCGCGGATCTCGTCCTCGCCAACTCCCGTCAGGACGCGGACCGTTTCCGGGCCGTGTACGAGGGGGTCGGCGCCGACGCCGGATCGGTGACCGAGGTCGCGCTGCCCTTCCTCGGCGGGGCCGCGTACACGGAGAACGACCCGTCCGCGCAGCAAGGGCGCAGGCCCTACACGGTCGTCTTCGCCGCCCAGCCCTCCGTCCCGGAGAGCCGCAAGGACCGTACGTACCTGCTGGACCGGCTGATCCGGCACGCACGGCTGCACCCGGACCGCGAGGTCCTGCTCAAGCTGCGGTCCAAGCCGGGCGAACACACCACGCACATCGAGGAGCTGCCCTACCAGAAGCTGGTGCAGAAGGCGGACCCGCCGGCCAACTTCCGCCTCGTGTACGGGCACATGGGCGAGGTCCTCGACCGCACCGACCTGCTGGTCACCATCAGCTCCACCGCCGCCCTGGAGTCCCTGCACCGCCGTGTCCCCACGGTCGTCCTCAGTGACCTCGGGGTGCGCGAGGCGCTCGGCAACCACCACTTCGTGGGCTCCGGCTGCCTCGCCTCCTGGGACCAGCTCGACACGGGGTACCGGCCGGCGCCCGACGCGGCCTGGGTCGCCCGGCAGGGCGTCGCAGCCGACGGATCCTACGAGACCGCCTTCGACGCGGCGCGGCTGCGCATCACCGCGCTGCTGGCGGCGGACGAACTGCCTTCCCTCGCCCCCTACTACACGCCCGTCACCGCGCCCGGCTATCTGCCCGGCATCCTCGCCCGCCACCACCTCGGCCCGGACGGCAGCCCGCTTCCCGGCGCCCCCGCGGCGGACCGGGAACCCAGCCCCGTACGGCAGATCGTGCGCCGGGCGGCCCGCGGCGCCTACCGCCACGGCGTCCAGCGCGTGGCTCCGGTGATCCGGCGGATGGGCGAACTGTGAGCGCCCCGACACCGGGCATCGCGCCCCGCCCCCCACGCCTCTCCCGCCTCCCTCGTCAAGGAGAACAGCGCATGACCAACTCGGAAGCGGGCCACGCCGCGCCGGTGCGCCGCGTGCTCGCGGTGATCCCCGCGCGCGGCGGCTCCAAGGGCGTGCCCGCGAAGAACCTCCTCCCGGTCGGCGGCGTGCCGCTGGTGGCCCGTGCGGTGCGCGAGTGCCGCGCCACCCGCCTCGTGACGGACGTCGTCGTCTCCACCGACGACCAGGCCATCGCGACGGCCGCCCGCCAGGCCGGTGCCGAGGTCGTGCTGCGACCCGCCGCCATCGCCGGGGACACCGCCACCTCCGAGGCCGCCGTCCTGCACGCCATGGACACCCACGAGGCGCTGCACGGCTCCCCGGTCGACGTGGTGCTGCTCGTCCAGTGCACCAGCCCGTTCATCATCCGCGAGGACGTGGACGGCGTCGTCAACGCGATCGTCGCGAACGGCGCGGACACGGCGCTGACCGTGGCCCCCTTCCACGGCTTCGTGTGGCGCGACGGCGACGACGAGGCCACGGCCGCGGTGGCCGTCGAGACCGAGCGCGCCGCCGTCGACGGCGGCACCGACACCCTGGTCGCGGACACCGCCACCAGCGGCGGCTACGGCGTCAACCACGACAAGTCCTTCCGCCCGCGCCGCCAGGACCGTCCCCAGGACCTCCTGGAGACCGGAGCCGTCTACGCCATGGAGGCCGCCGGCTTCCGCGTGGCGAAGCACCGCTTCTTCGGCCGCACCGAACTCGTGCGCACCGACCCGGCCCGCGTGCTGGAGATCGACGACCCGCACGACCTCGCCCGCGCCCGGGCCCTCGCGCCGCTCTTCGACGCGAACCGGCCCGGCTCCCTCCCGACCGCCGAAGACATCGACGCGGTCGTCCTCGACTTCGACGGCACCCAGACCGACGACAGGGTGCTGATCGACTCCGACGGACGGGAGTTCGTCTCCGTGCACCGCGGGGACGGCCTCGGTATCGCCGCTCTCCGCAGGAGCGGGCTGACGATGCTGATCCTGTCCACGGAACAGAACCCGGTCGTCGCCGCCCGGGCCCGGAAGCTCAAGATTCCGGTCCTGCACGGCATCGACCGGAAAGACCTCGCACTGAAGCAGTGGTGCGAGGAGCAGGGCATCGCGCCTGAGCGCGTGCTCTACGTCGGCAACGACGTCAACGACCTCCCGTGCTTCGCCCTCGTGGGCTGGCCGGTGGCGGTCGCGAGCGCCCACGACGTCGTGCGCGGCGCCGCACGCGCGGTCACCACCGTCCCCGGCGGCGACGGCGCGATCCGAGAGATCGCCAGCTGGATCCTCGGCCCTTCTCTCGACTCCCTCGACAAGTAAGGAACGTCTCCCATGAGCAACTCCCGTCTGCGCACCTTCGGTTCGAAGACCGCCGGCCCCGGCCACCCCGTCTACGTCGTCGGCGAGATCGGCATCAACCACAACGGTGAGCTCGAGAACGCCTTCAAGCTGATCGACGCCGCCGCCGAGGCCGGCTGCGACGCCGTCAAGTTCCAGAAGCGCACCCCGGAGATCTGCACCCCGCGCGACCAGTGGGACATCGAGCGCGACACCCCCTGGGGCCGCATGACCTACATCGACTACCGCCACCGCGTGGAGTTCGGTGAGGACGAGTACCGCCAGATCGACGAGTACGCCAGGACCAAGAACATCGACTGGTTCGCCTCCCCGTGGGACACCGAGGCCGTGGCCTTCCTGGAGAAGTTCGACGTCCCGGCCCACAAGGTCGCCTCCGCCTCCCTGACCGACGACGAGCTGCTCCGCTCGCTGCGCTCCACCGGCCGCACGGTCATCCTCTCCACCGGCATGTCGACGCCGAAGCAGATCCGCCACGCGGTCGAGGTCCTCGGCAGCGACAACATCCTGATGTGCCACGCCACGTCGACCTACCCGGCGCAGGCCGAGGAGCTCAACCTCCGCGTCATCAACACCCTGCAGGCCGAGTACCCGAACGTTCCGATCGGCTACTCCGGCCACGAGACGGGCCTGCAGACCACGCTCGCCGCGGTCGCCCTCGGCGCCGCCTTCGTCGAGCGTCACATCACCCTGGACCGCGCGATGTGGGGCTCCGACCAGGCCGCCTCCGTCGAGCCGCAGGGTCTCACCCGCCTCGTCCGCGACATCCGCACCATCGAGGCCTCCCTCGGCGACGGCGTCAAGAAGGTCTACGAGTCGGAGCTCGGCCCGATGAAGAAGCTGCGCCGCGTCACGGGCGTCATCGCCGAGGCCGAGATCGCCGCGGCCGCGGGCGAACCCGTCTCGGTCTGAACGCCCTGAACTCCTTACGACGGGACGGTCGTACGTCGATGAGCCCCCGCGCCGGTTCCGCCGGCTCCCCCACTCTCGCCTTCGTCGAGAGTCCGGTACAGCTCCTGAACGTGCTGGAGTGGGCGCACACACATGCCCACAACGCCGCGGCACCCGGCGCGGAGCTCACCCTCGTCGTCCTCTCTCCCAACGACCCGATGACCCGCGGCCAGCTGCGCCGCATGGCCGAACTGGCCCGCGACGAGGGTCACGCGGTCCGCTGGGAGGAGGCGCGCGGCGGCACCACGGCCCCCTTCCACACCATCGGGGGACTGGCTCCGCTGCTGCGGCGGGCCCGCCGGATCGTCATGGGGGACCCGTTCTCCCGCTATGTGCAGCTGTTGCTGACCATCACCCGGGCACAGGACCTGGTCGTGGTCGACGACGGCACGGCGACGATGGAGTTCGTCGCCCAGCTCGCCCGCGGTGAGCGCCTGGTGCGCTGGCACCGGCGCGGTGGCCGCCCCGGCCCGCGGGACGTGCTCTTCGCTCCCGTGTCCGCCGCGGCCCGCCGCCGGCTGACGCCCACCGACCGCCGTACGGTCGAGGTCTTCTCCTCGATGCCGATCGAATCGGCACCCGACGGCGTCCGCATCACCGCCAACGACTTCTCCTGGACCCGGGCCCGGTTCGGCCCGCCCCGCATCACCCGGAGCGCGGACCTGGTGGGCACCTCGCTCGTCGAGACGGGCGTGGTCGACCCGGACCGCTATCTGGAGGCCGTCCGCGCCCTCGCGAAGGCGCATGGCGCGACCCGCTACTTCGCGCACCGCCGCGAGAGCGCCGACAAGCTGCACCGGCTGGCCGCCGAGACGGGCCTGGAGATCGTCCGTCCCGACCTGCCGCTCGAACTGATCGCCCGGCGCGGTCCCATAGGCCGGACGATCCTGAGCTTCCCCTCGACGGTCGTGCACACGCTGCCGCTGGCCCTGGTCGGCACCGATGTGCGCGTCGCGGTCTGCGACATCGACCCGAGCTGGCTGACGGAGAACGCCTCGCCGCGGGCCCAGGGTTTCCTGTCCGGGGTCACGGGGACGGCCCGGGACGTCCACCGCCTCTCGGCGGTCTCCGCCGTCTAGAACCAGCCGTATTCGTCATCGTGGAGAGCCCGGCGCGCCGCGCCGGGCTCTCCACGTTCCTCCGTAGCCCTGCCTACGCGCATCGCCCGCGCCGTCTACCCGCATCCTCCACGATGAGCGCACCGAACAGACATACGCTGTTCGCCAGTTCTCCATAGTTCACGCGTTGGACCGACACGAACCGGCCATTGAATCGCACCGCGCGGTGCCGATCGGCCGCCGCGCGGGGATTCCGTTCCGGAATGGGGGACCGCACGTGGCGTCCGCGCAAGACGAGTCCGACAGACCGGAGTCCGAGAGACCGGAGTCCGACAGACCAGGGACCGCTGTCGCCGTCTCCGGTGGGCCCGATCCTCTGGAGCTCGCTCCCCGGCGGCTCAACGCGGCCCGCGGTGTGGGTGACCGGATATTCCGGTACCAGCTCACGGCCACCGGCATCGCCGTCCTCGCCGTCATGGCGGGCGTCGGACTCTTCCTCCTCCTGCGGGCCGGCCAGGCGCTGCGCACCCGGGGCTTCTCCTTCCTCACCACCGCCGAATGGCAGCCGGACGTCCACAGGTTCGGCATCGCGGCCGTCCTCACCGGCACCGTCCTGATCGCGTTCGTCGCGGTGGCGATCTCCGTGCCGCTGGCCGTCGGGACCGCGCTGTTCATCTCCGACGTCGCCCCGCCCAGACTGCGCCGCACCCTGGTGAGCATGGTCGACCTGATGGCGGCCGTGCCCTCGGTGGTCTACGGACTGTGGGGGCTGTTCTTCCTCCAGGAACACGTGATCGGCCTGTCGCGATGGCTGTCCGAGTGGCTGGGCTGGATCCCCCTGTTCACGGTCGACGGCGCCCAGCCGGGTGACCCGCTCGCCTCCGAGAGCGTCTTCACCGCCTCCACCTTCATCGCCGGGATCGTCGTCGCCCTGATGGTCGCGCCGATCCAGTGCTCGGTGATGCGCGAGGTCTTCTCGCAGGCCCCGGCCGGCGAACGCGAGGGCGCCTACGCGCTCGGCGCGACCCGCTGGGGCATGATCCGCAGCGTCGTCCTGCCGTACGGCAAGGGCGGCATGATCGGCGGCACCATGCTCGGGCTCGGCCGGGCGCTCGGCGAGACCATCGCCGTCTACATGATCATCTCGCCGGTCTTCGTCATCCAGCCGCACATCCTGCAGACCGGCTCGAACTCGGTGTCCTCGCTGATCGCCCTGCACTACGGCGACGCCTCCACCTTCGGCATGTCGGCGCTGATGGCGGCGGGCCTGGCGCTGTTCCTGCTCACCCTGGCGGTCAACTTCACCGCCTCCTCCGTTGTGGCCCGCAGCCGGTCCGGCGCGCAGAGCGAGGCATGAGATGACCGTCATCGAAGAAGCGTCCCCGTCCGGTGTCCAGGACACCGTTCCCGCGCCCGCGAACGTCACGGCGGAGCCCGCGTTGCCGCCCCTCCGGCCGCGCCGCATCGGCGGTGTCAGCCGCTCCGGGGTGCTGTCCCTGTGCGGTGCCGCCGCCTCCGGATTCTGCGTCACCGTCCTGCTGTTCGGTCAACTCGCACCGTTCTCCGGCGGGTTGGGCTTCGCGATCACCGCCTATCTCGTTTTCCTGGGGATCTACGCGGTACTGACCGGGCTCGACGAGGACGGCCAGGCCGTACGCGACCGGGTGATGACCGTCGTGCTGTGGACGGCGGCCACGCTGTTGTTCTCCGGCCTCTTCCTGGTCGTCGGCTTCACCGCCTGGCGCGGCCGGGAGGCGCTGCCGCACCGCAACTTCTTCACCGAGGACATGCAGGCCTCGGGCCCGCTCGACCCGCTCACCCACGGCGGCATCGCCCACGCGATGCTCGGCACGCTCACCATGATCGCCATCGCGCTCGCGATCACCGTGCCGCTGGGCCTCGCCTGCGCCGTCTATCTGAACCAGATCCCGGGCCGGTTCTCCCGCTTCGTCCGGACGATCGTCGAGGCCATGACCGCGCTGCCCTCGATCGTCGCCGGTCTGATGGTGTACGCCACCTGGATCCTCGGCCTCGGCCTGCAGAAGTCGGGCCTCGCGGCCGGCTTCGCGATCAGCGTGATGATGCTGCCGATCGTGATCCGGGCCTCGGACGTGGTGCTGCGCCTGGTGCCGGGCAACCTCACCGAGGCGGCGGAGGCGCTCGGCGCGCCGCGCTGGCGCACGGTGTGGCACGTCGTGCTGCCCACCGCCCGCTCCGGCCTCGCCACCGCCGTCATCCTCGGCACCGCCCGAGGCATCGGCGAGACCTCGCCCGTCCTGCTCACCGCCGGCTTCACGGCCGCGCTCAACGCGGACCCGACCAGCGGGCCGATGATCTCGTTGCCGCTGGCCGTCTTCAACTTCGTCAAGTCGCCCGAGCCCACGATGATCGCCCGCGGGTTCGGCGCGGCGGCCGTCCTGATGGCCCTCGTCCTGGTGCTGTTCGTGATCGCCCGGGTGATCGGCGGGCGCGGTCCAGGGCACCAGACCAAGCGTCAGGCCCGCCGTACCGCCCGTGCCTCGCGCCAGGACGTACGGCGCTTCGAGGACCTGCACACGCCCGGACTGTCCCTGTTCGAGAGCCCGGTGGGGTCACAACCCACCGGAACCGCCCTGTCCGCCCCCGCCACCGGAGAGACCGACTGATGCGCAGCCACCTCCACACCGCCCTCGGGCGCCTGCGGGCACTCGGGACGCTCGGCGCGCTGCTCGGCGTGATCGCCGGGCTGCTGGCCGGTCCCCTGGCGGCCCCCGCGGCCGCCGAAAGCTACACGCCGATCTCCGGCGCCGGCTCCACCTGGGCCGAGAACGCCGTCGACGAGTGGCGACGCGCCGTCAACCAGTACGGCATGCGGATCAGCTACGCCGGCACCGGTTCCTCGGACGGCCGCCGCCAGTTCCTCAGCGGTACCGTCGATTTCGCCGTCTCGGACATCCCGTTCCAGACCCACCCGACCGACGGCTCGGCCGCCGAACGGCCCGGGTCCGGGTCGTACGCCTACATGCCGATCGTGGCCGGCGGCACCGTCTTCATGTACCACCTGACCGTCAACGGCAAGCGGGTCACCAACCTGCGCCTGTCCGGCGACGTGGTCACCAAGATCTTCACCGGAGCCGTCAAGACCTGGGACGACCCGGTGATCAAGGCGGACAACCCGGGGATCCAGCTCCCGCACCGCACCATCGTCCCCGTCGTACGCTCCGACGGCTCGGGTTCCACCGCCCAGTTCACGATGTGGATGGCCAACCAGCACAAGTCGCTGTGGCAGGCCTACTGCCGCAGGGTCGGCCGCTCCGGAGCCTGCGGGCAGACCTCGTACTACCCGACCGTCTCCGGAATGATCGCCCAGGCCGGTGACCTGGGAGTGGCGGGCTACGTCGCCCAGAACTACGGCGAGGGCGCGATCGGGTACGTCAACTACTCGTACGCCCTGAAGGCGCACTATCCGGTCGCCAAGGTCCTCAACCACGCGGGCTACTACACCGAGCCGACCCCGCAGAACGTCGCGGTCTCGCTGCTCAAGGCGAAGATCAACACCGACAAGAGCTCCGCGGACTACCTCACCCAGAAGCTCGACGGCGTCTACAACGACTCCGACCGGCGCAACTACCCGCTCTCCAGCTACTCGTACATGATCCTGCCCCTGAAGGTGCAGGGCACCTTCACCAAGGCCAAGGGCAAGACGCTCGGCGCGTTCTCGTACTACTTCATGTGCCAGGGCCAGCAACAGGCGCCCTCGCTCGGCTACTCGCCCCTGCCGATCAACCTGGTGAAGGCCGGCTTCGAACAGATCCGCCGCATCCCGGGCGTGCAGGCCCGGAGCATCAACATCAAGGGCTGCAACAACCCGACCTTCTCCAGCGACGGACACAACAAGCTCGCCGACACCGCTCCCTACCCGGCGGCCTGCGACAAGAAGGGCGCACCGCCCTGCACCACCGGCAGTGGCGGCGCCAAGGAGGGCGGTGGCTCCGGCGGTTCGGGCTCCACGGGCGGGACGAGCGGCGGTTCCGCCTCGGGTGGTTCCACCAACGGCGGTACCACCGGCGGTAGTTCGGGAAGCAGTGGCGGAACCGCGGGAGGCGGCACCGGAGGCGGCGCCGAACCGGTCGTCGACCCGGACACCGGACAGACGCTGTCGCCCGGAACCGGCGGCGGCTCCGGAGCCGGCTCCTCGGGCGGCAGCGCCGGCGGCGGCGGAGGCGCGGTCAACGACACCATCGCGCTCGCCCAGCCGGTGTCCGTGGCCGGCAGCCAGGGCTGGACCGGCACCCAGACGCTGATGCTGATCGCCGCCTTCCTGGTGCTCGGACTCGTGCTGCTGCCCTCCGTGGTGTCCCGGGTGATCGCCGGGCGCGGCACCGGTGGAAGCGGCGGCAGCGTCGACGGAAGCGGCAAGGACGCCGGACAGGGGCGGACGCGATGAGCTCCCGCATCACAGGACGCCGCGGCACAGGACCCGCGAGCACGAGCCGGCGCACGCGCGGGAGAGCGCTGCTCCGCGTACGACGGCTGCTCCTGCGCGTCGTCGCAGGCGCCGCCGTGGGCGCCCTCGCCGGCCTCGGCGTGGCACAGGCCGCCGCCCCGGCGACCGCGGCGGGCACCGCGGACGCCACCTCCTCGGCCGTCACGGTCCCCGGCCGCGGCGAGTTCAAGGACATGAGGTTCACCGTCGACCAGACCACCCACCTGACCAGCCAGGCGGTCACGGTCTCCTGGTCCGGCGGCACCCCGACCACCTTCGCGGGCACGTCGTTCAACACCGACTTCGTGCAGATCATGCAGTGCTGGGGCGACGACGACGGCACGGTGCCGGCCAACCCGGGCCCCGCGCGCACCCAGTGCCAGTACGGCGCCTCCCCGACCACCGACCGGGGCAGCTGGCCGGGCAACGACTACGACGACACCCGCAAGGTCTTCTACAGCGCCGACCCCACCAACTACGGCCAGGACAACCGGTACGGAGCGGCCAACCCCAATGCCCCGGGCGAGGTGCCCTTCAAGTCCGTCGACGGCACGGTGATCACCTCCGGCACCCAGAGCAACGCCTTCTTCAACCGCAACACCACCAACGAGGTCGACTTCGCCCGGACCGGCGCCGACGGCACCGGCAAGGAGTACTTCGAGGTCCAGACCGCCAACGAGGCCCCGCACCTGGGCTGCGGCACCCCGGTCGCACGGAACGGCGGCACCGCGCCCCGCTCCTGCTGGCTGGTGATCGTCCCGCAGGGGCACCTCGACCTGGACGGCAACCCGTACGCCGACCACAGCCAGGTCAACGCCGGATCCCCGGTCTCCTCCACCAACTGGGCCAACCGCGTCGCGATCCCGATCGGCTTCAACCCGGTCGGCACCAACTGCGCGCTCGGTGCGAAGGAACGCGCCACCACCGGCAGCGAGCTCGCCGCCGACGCGATGACCAGCTGGCAGGCGGCTCTCTGCCCGACGGGCACGGTGTACGGCTACACCGAGCTGGGCGAGCCGGACACCCGCGCCCGCCTCACGAACGACGGCTCCTCCGGACTCGCCTTCACCACCCGAGCCCTCGGAACCGACCCGGGCACCACGGCACCCTCCGACCCGACCGTGTACGCGCCCGTCGCGCTCTCCGGAACCGTCATCGGCTTCACCGTCGAACGCAGGCCCAAGGCCGGCGCACCCGACTCCGTCCGCCGGCTCGCCGGCACCAAGGTCATGTCCGTCGACCTCACCCCGCGCCTGGTCGCCAAGCTCCTCACCGAGTCGTACCGCAACTCGCCCTGGGGAGCGGTGCTCGGCGACGGGGCGGCCACCGGCTACGGCTGGGCGAGGACCAACCCCGCCGGCCTGGCGAGCGACCCCGAATTCATCGCCCTCAACCCCGAGTTCGCGGACCTGTCGGTCTCCGAGACCCCGTCCACCGACACCGACCTGATCACCTCGCTCGGGCACGGCGACTCCGCCCGCGCGCTGTGGCAGTGGATCCTCTCCGACAAGGACGCCCGCGGTTTCCTCGCCGGTGCCGCCGACGACTGGGGCACGCGGGTCAATCCGTACTACAGCACCAGCGCGGGCCTGAACCCGACCGGCATCGCCTTCGATCCCGCGAACACCGACGACTACCCCAAGAGCGACCCCTGGTGCACGATCCCGCCGGGCACCGACGCGACCGTCAAGCAGTGCATGACCGACTTCCACCCCTACGTCGAGGACATGCACTCCGGCGCCCTGCACACCCGGCGCGCGGACACCCTCTGGAAGTCCAGCTGGGACGCGCTCGCCAACCCGCCCGCGTTCAAGAGCCCGGGACCCCAGACGGTCGGCTCCCGCTTCGTGATCACCGTCACCGACGCGGCCTCCGCCGCGCGGTACGGCCTCCAGACCGCCCGGCTGCGCAACACCGCCGGGAAGTTCGTGGGCCCCGCCACGGCGTCCCTGACCGCGGCGGCCACCGGCGCCACCGGCACCGGAGCCCCCGAGATCACCCCGGCCACGGCCGACACGGAGGGCGCCTACCCGCTCGCCCAGCTGGTCTACGCGGCCGTCCGTCCGGCCGGGGTCGACGCGGCCGCCCGCAAGGACTACGCGGCCCTGCTGCGGTACGCCGCCGGTGACGGACAGACCAACGGCGCCGACCCGGGCCTGCTCCCGGTCGGCTACGCCCCGCTCTCGAAAGCCCTGCGCACCAAGGCGACGGACGCCGCCGACGCCCTCGTCCACTACACCGGGCCCACCTCGACGCCCTCCGGCGGCACGGGGTCCGACGGCGGATCTAGCGGCGGCTCCACGGGCGGCGGCGACTCCCTCGGCTCCGGCGGCGGATCGGACGGCACCGTCTCCGGCGGCTCCACCGGCGGTGACAGCGGCACCGGTGGCAGCGGCGACGGCGGCGCCACTCCGAGCACAGGCGCGAGTGCGACGCCGAGCGGCGCACCGTCCTACGACGGCGGCGAGGCCGTACAGACCACCGCGCTCGGCACCACACCCGACGACCCGGCCAACTCCCTGCGGTACGCCGTCCCGGTCGGCGCCGCGCTCGGCGCCTTCGCCGGCATCGGGGCGCCGTTCGCCGGCGGCGGCAGGCTCCGGCTCCCGCCGCGCATCCCGCTCCCCGGCGGTCGCGCGGTGACCGTCCCCGCGTTCACCCTGCCGGAGTGGCTGCGCAGGCGGCTGCCTTCCGGCCGGGACTGAGCCCCCGGACCGCGGGCCCGCCGGGCCCGCGGTCCCCACAGACGGCCGCCCGCCCCGAAAGGCAGTCGGGGCGGACGGCCCGTACCACCCTGCCAGATCCTCCCGACGTCACGTCGCACACCCTCTGGAGACTCTCAATGCGCACGATGCGCCTTTCGGCGGCCATGGTCGCCGCCGCCGTGGTGTCCGGCACGCTGGCTCTGGCGAGCCCGGCGTCCGCCGACCCCACTCCCGCCGGAACCTTCCGCAAGCTGGTCGGAGTGGGCTCGGACACCACCCAGGACGTGCTCAACGCCCTGGCCGGCGACACCGTCAACGGCAAGGGCTACGCCGACACCGCCGTGAAGGCGGCGAGCGGCGCGGGCGTCGCCTCCTACGACGCGATCGAGCCCGGCACCGGCTCCACCACCTCGAACATCCAGACCCGCACGGGCGGCCCGTCCTTCCTGCGCCCCAACGGCTCCGGCAAGGGCCGCCTCGCCCTCAGCATGGCGCTGACCGGCGACAAGTTCCCCGACAGCTCGGGCGTCTCCATCAAGGGCCAGGTCGATTTCGCCCGCTCCTCCAGCGGCCCGAGCACCTCCGGAACCGCCTTCACCTACATCCCGTTCGCGCGTGACGCGGTCGGCGTGGCGGTCCGCGGCTCGGCCCTGAACACGCTGACCGTCGACCAGCTGCACGACATCTACTCGGGCTCCCTGACCGTGGTGAACGGCCAGAGCGTGCACCCGAAGATCCCGCAGAGCGGCTCCGGTACCCGCAAGTTCTTCCTCGGCGCGATCGGCCTCACCGACGCCACGCTCTCCCCGAACGTCGGGACCGTCCAGGAGAACCAGGCCGACGGCGCCCTCGACGCGGACGGCGCGCTCGTCCCGTTCTCCGTGGGCAGCTGGATCGCCCAGAACAACGGCATCTCGCCGGACTTCAGCACCGACGCGGCCGCCGCCGGCGCCCACCTGGCCGCCGTACAGTTGCCCGGCGACTCCGGCGCCACCACCCCGGTCGCCACCGTGAACGGCAAACTCGCCCCGGTAGGCGCCTACTACGAGAACGCCACCTTCGGCCGCGACGTCTACAACGTCGTTCCGACCCGGGCTATCGACCCGACCAGCATCTTCTTCGACAAGGACGTCTACGACGTCTTCGTCACGAGCGGCACCCATGAGGCGGCCCTCGCCTCCGAGGGCGCCGAGGGCGTCATCGCCAAGTTCGGCTTCGTGAACGAGTCCTACAACGGCTCGGTCAACCCGGCCAAGCACGCCAAGCTCGGCGGCCTGGAGGAGTCCGGCGTCGACGCCTCCACGCCGGCCGCGCCGGTCCTGAGCGGCACCCGCGGCGACGGGAGCGTCAGGCTGAACTGGACCGCCCCGTCCGCCACCGGCCTCCCGGTCACCGACTACCGCGTGATCCTGACGGGTTCGGACGGCGCCGTCGTGGCCGTCAAGGACGTCCCGGCCACCACCCTGTCGTACACCTTCAGCGGTCTGGCCCTCGGCCGCCACACGGCCACGGTCTCCGCCGCCAACCTCAACGGCAGCGGTCCTGTCGCCTCCTGGACCGGCGACATCAAGTACACGACCACCACGAAGGCGACCACCGCGACGACCGCGTACGGCAAGGCCCCGAAGGTCGCCGTCACCGTCGCCGACACGCACGGCGTCGTCCCGACCGGCACGGTCACCGTGAAGGAGGGCACCACCACCCTCGGCACCGGCACCCTGGACAGCACGGGCAAGGTCTCCGTCAGCCTGTCCAGCCACCTGAAGGTCGCCAAGCACGGCCTCACGGTGTCGTACGCGGGCAACGGCAAGCTCCTGACGTCCAACGGGACCGTCTCCCTGACCGTCACGAAGGCGACCCCGACCGTCAGCACCATCGCGCCGACCTCGATCAGCCACCTGTCCCGGGCCAAGGTCACCATCAAGGTCGCCGCGACCGGCACCACGCCGACCGGCACGGTCCGCGTCTACGAGGGCTCGCGCGTCATCGCCACCGGCACCCTGAGCGGCGGCAAGGTGACCCTCACCCTGCCCAAGCTGTCCCGCGGCTCGCACACCATGCACGTCTGGTACGTGGGTTCCACCACGGTGAACTCGAAGAACGGCTCCAACTTCACCATCAAGTCCACCTGATCCGTGGCCGGTTGCACCACACCTCCGCCGGGGGGCGCCCCACAGGGCACTCCCCGGCGGGGTCCCGCTTCCGTCCTTCCGCCCATCCGTCCCACCCGTTCCATGAGTTGAGTGAAGGAGACGTGCCGCCGTGACGGTCGCCGTACAGACCACGCTCGCAACGCCCGCACCGCGGATGGGCGTTCGGAGCGTCACCGCCGTCCGGCACCTCGCCCGCGGTGGACTGCTCACCCTGGCGGCCCTGCTGCTCGGCCTCACCGTGCAGCTGCTGTTCGTCAGCGGCCTCCAGGAACGGGCGGCGCAGCATGGCGCGTTCGACTCTCTGCGCGCCCAACTGGCTCTGGGTACCGCCCCGGTGGCCCAGACCGATCAGCAGGGCGACCTGCTCGCCCCCGGCACCCCGGTCGCGCTCATCGACATCCCCGCCCTCCACGTCCACCAGGTGGTCCTGGAGGGCACCGACTCCACAGTCCTCACCGACGGCCCCGGCCACCGCCGGGACACCCCGCTGCCGGGGCAGGCCGGCACCAGCGTGGTGATGGGCCGCGCCGCCGCGTACGGCGGACCCTTCGAGCGCCTCGACGAATTCGCCGCCGGCGACACCTTCAGCGTGACCACCGGCCAGGGCAGGGCGAAGTACCAGGTCTTCGGCGTACGACGGGCCGGTGACCCGGCGCCCACCACCCTCGCCGCCGGCAAGGGCCGCATGGTCCTCCTCACGGCCACCGGGCCGGACTTCATGCCCGGCGGAGTGCTGCGCGTCGACGCCGAGTTGGTCTCCGCGCCCGCGCAGACCCCGGCCGCGGTCATCCGCTCCGGCACGCTTCCCGAGTCCGAGCAGCCGCTGGCCCGACCCGGCGGAGTGCCGTGGCCGCTGGTCATGTGGCTCCAGGCGCTGGTGGCCGTGGCGGTGGCCGCGGTGTGGGCCTGGCACCGCTGGGGCCGTCACCAGACCTGGATCGTGTTCGCGCCGGTCGTCGCCGTCCTCGGCCTCCAGGTCGCGACCCGCGTCACCGAACTGCTGCCGAACCTGATGTGACACCGCCGACCGGCCCCACCCGTGTGACCCAGCCGAGCCCGACCCGATCCCGCCATGAGGTGCCCGACGTGACCGATGCGACCGCCGCGCGTGACAGCGCCGCGACCGAGACCGCCCCGACCGACAAGGTGCCGGCCGCCACCGCCGGGACCGGCCGTGCGCCGACCGCCACCGCCGTCGCCGACCCCGGGACCGCCGCGGCCGACACCGCCGTGCTGCCGCCCGTCCCGTCGGGCATGCTCCTCGCCGGGCCGAAGACCGCCCCCGCGACCCTGGAGGCGCGTGCCGTCTCGGCCTGGTTCGGCAGCCACCTGGTGCTGGAGCGCGTCTCCCTCACCATGCCCGCCGGCCAGGTCACCGCCCTGATCGGCCCCTCCGGCTGCGGCAAGTCGACCTTCCTGCGCACGCTCAACCGGATGCACGAGCTGATCCCCTCCGCCGCGATGGCCGGCGAGGTGCTCCTCGAGGGCGAGGACGTCTACGCCCCCGAGCGGCGGCTGACCGAGGCCCGGCGCCGGATCGGCATGGTCTTCCAGAAGCCGAACCCGTTCCCGGCCATGTCGATCTACGACAACGTGGTCGCGGGCCTGCGCCTGACCGGCACGCGCGTGGGCCGCCGCGAGAAGGACGAACTGGTAGAGGAGAGCCTGACCCGGGCCGGCCTGTGGAAGGAGGTCCGGGACCGGCTGCGGCAGCCCGGCGGCGCGCTCTCCGGCGGCCAGCAGCAGCGTCTGTGCATCGCCCGCGCTCTCGCCGTACGGCCCCGGGTGCTGCTGATGGACGAGCCGTGCTCGGCGCTCGACCCGACGTCCACCCGCCGCGTCGAGGAGACCATCCACGAGCTCGCCGGCGAGGTGACCGTCGTCATCGTCACCCACAACATGCAGCAGGCGGCCCGCGTCTCCCAGCAGTGCGCCTTCTTCCTCGCCGAGCAGGGCACCCCGGGCGGCATCGTCGAGCACGGCCCCACCGGCCACATCTTCGGCACCCCCGAGGACCAGCGCACGGCGGACTACGTGGCGGGCCGCTTCGGCTGAGCCGCCGCCCCGGCTCTCGCCCGCCGACCCGCGCCCGCCCGTGCCCTACCCCGCCGCGCCCCGGGCGCACCCCGGCCGCCCCGCGCGCACCGTGCAGATCACGGAAAGTGACGCTGCCGTCGCGATGCGGTGACGGTTCCGGAACTCGGTCGCGGTGTTGTGAGACTGTGGAGACGACATACGGGAATGGGCTCGGGCACGTCGGGCGTTCTCCTGTGCACATCGGCGGGCGATCCCCGGCCGAGTGGGATCGCAGCCGGTCACCCAGGCCTGTTCAAGATCCAAACGCCCGAAGAGCCGGGCGAGTTTACCCATCCTCATAGCCAGCCATGCACCACGCGGTCAGATTTTCTTCCCCTAACGGGCTGAACTTTTGTTGATCGTGGGTCAGTTGGCCGCCCGATCGTCCTACCCTTCAAAGGGTGAACCAACTGATGTCCCGAGAGTCCGAGGCCGATCTCCCCGGGGAGCCGCTGCTCCCCGGCGCGCTGCCCGAGGCACTGCGCGCCGAACTCGTGGCGTTCCGTCGCGACTTGCACATGCACCCGGAGCTCGGCAATCAGGAGTTCCGCACCACCGCTGCGATCAAGGCGCGCCTGGAGCGGGCGGGCCTGGAGCCGCGCGTCCTCTCCATCGGGACCGGCCTCATCTGTGACATCGGGGACCCGGCCGACGTACGCCCCATGCTGGCGCTGCGCGCCGACATCGACGCGCTGCCCATCCCGGACACGAAGAGTGACTGCGCGTACCGCTCGACCGTGCCCGACCGCGCCCACGCCTGCGGCCACGACATCCACACGGCGGTCGTGCTCGGCGCCGGTCTCGTCCTCGCGGACCTGCATGCCCAGGGGCTGCTGCCCCGGCGCGTGCGGCTGATCTTCCAGCCCGCGGAGGAGGTGCTGCCCGGCGGGGCCCCGGACGCGATCGAGTCCGGTGTGCTCGAAGGAGTCGGGCGGATCGTCGGCGTGCACTGCGACCCGAGGGTCGACGCGGGGCGCATCGGGCTGCGGCACGGCGCCATCACCTCGGCATGCGACCGGCTCGAGGTGTCCCTCGACGGCGCGGGCGGCCACACCGCGCGCCCCCACCTGACCACCGACCTCGTCACCGCCGCCGCGCGGGTCGTGACCGACGTGCCGGCGCTCGTCGCCCGGCGCGTGGACGCCCGCAGCGGACTCGCGGTGACCTGGGGGCGCATCGAGTCGGGGCACGCCTGCAATGTGATCCCGCAGCACGCCGAGCTGTCCGGGACCATCCGCTGCCTGGACCTCGACGCCTGGCGGGCCGCGCCCGACCTCGTCCACGCGGCCATCGACGAGATCGCCAACCTCTACCGCGCCAAGACCGAGATCAACTACATCCGGGGCGTCCCGCCGGTCGTGAACGACGCGGCCGTCACCGAGCTGCTCCGTGACGCGATGACCGCCCGGCGCGGCGCGCACTCCATCGAGGACACCGAGCAGAGCCTCGGCGGCGAGGACTTCTCCTGGTACCTGGAGCACGTGCCCGGCGCGATGGCCCGCCTCGGCGTCCGCCCGCCGGGCGACCGCACCATCCGCGATCTGCACCGGGGCGACTTCGACGCGGACGAGTACGCGATCACGGTCGGCGTCGAGATGTTCACCGCGGCGGCCCTCCTGGACGAGCGGGCCTGACCGCTCAGGGCGCGGCCGGTGACTCCGGTCGCGCCCCCCGGTGCCGCGCAGTAGCGTGGGCGGAGTCATTCGTCAGCAGTCACTCCGTGGAGCAGGAACCACCCGCTCCGTCACGCGGGCTCCACTTGCCGGACACAGCGTGTGATGGTCGTGGTGGGTGCTGCATCCCCAAAAGCACCTTTCGGTCCCATGGTTCACGAGGACGTAACCGGCCATCGGCACGAATGGATAACGGCCAGGCGGAACCCCGTTCCCTGGACGGTCTACGCGCGTTAATGTGCGCCGAACTCAGCACCCACTGCGGGGCTTTGGAGAATGGGGAGCTTCAGATGCGTCGGATAGCCAGCCTGACCCGCGTCGCGGTGGGGGTCGCGTCGCTCGCACTCGCCGCCACGGCCTGCGGCGGCACCAGCAACGACAGCAGCGGCAGCAGCAACAGCAGCGACAGCAGCGGGACCAAGGGCCTCGCCATCGCGTACGACGTCGGCGGCAAGGGCGACCAGTCCTTCAACGACGCCGCGTTCTCCGGCCTGGAGAAGGCTCAGAAGGAGTTCGGCTACAAGACGGCCGACATCGAGCCCACCGACGGCGAGACGGACGCCGACAAGGAGCAGCGCCTGTCGTCGCTGGCCAAGCAGGGTTACAACCCGGTCATCGGCATCGGCTTCGCCTACGGCCCCGCGCTGGAGGCCGTCGCCAAGAAGTACCCGAAGACCAGCTTCGGCATCGTGGACTCGGTCGTGCCCGGCAAGAACGTGGCCTCTCTCGTCTTCGCCGAGCAGCAGGCCTCGTACCTCGCCGGTGTCGCGGCCGCCAAGGCCACCAAGAGCAACACCGTGGGCTTCGTGGGCGGCGTCGACATTCCGCTGATCCACAAGTTCGAGGCCGGCTACACGCAGGGCGTCAAGGACACCAAGCCCAGCGTGAAGGTCCTCTCGCAGTACCTGACGCAGACCGCCGAGGAGGGTGGCTTCTCCAGCCCCGACAAGGGCAAGGCCGCCGCCGAGGGTCAGATCGAGAAGGGTGCGGACGTCATCTACGCCGCGGCCGGTCTGTCCGGTCAGGGTGTCATCGAGGCCGCGTCCGCCAACAAGGTGTGGGCCATCGGTGTCGACTCCGACCAGTACAAGCAGGAAGCGCTGGCCAAGTACAAGGACTCGATCCTGACCTCCGCGCTCAAGGATGTCGGCGGCGCTGTCTTCACGCTGGCCAAGTCGGTTCACGACGGCAAGCCGCTGACCGGCACGCAGACCTTCGACCTCAAGGTGGACGGTGTCGGCCTCGCCGACAGCAACCCGAAGATGGCGGAGATCGCCGGTCTCACCGACGCCGTGGCCAAGGCCAAGGCGGGCATCATCGACGGCAGCATCCAGGTCAAGACCGAGTAGTCGCCGTGATGAGCGGCGGGTGACCGCGGCGGGCCGGAACCGCCGCCACCCCCGCCGGGCAGACGAACAGGCGCATACGGTCGAAGCGTCGCGGAACGGGCGAGTCGCGGACGGAGACCGGGAGGAGGAACATCGGAGTCACGGAGGCAAAGTGGTGCTTATGGGGATGCCGTC
>NZ_JBSFYW010000041.1:0-84001 GCF_053599975.1 Streptomyces sp. NPDC005141
GTCCGTCGCTTACGTCCGGATCGAGCAGCGGTTCCCCCCTCCTGGACCCACGTCTGATCCAGCGGCGACGGACTGGGATGTACCGGCACGGCCCCGACCCACCCACCGAACCCGCACCCGGCGCCAGCGCGAGCGCACCCGGGCACCGGGCAGCCACCCCGGAACCCCGGAGGGCGACCTCAGCCCTGCCGAGCCGCCGCCCCCGCCCCCAACGCCCTCCCCTGCGGCACGATCCCCGCCGGAACGGCCCGCTGCCGCGCGGGCGTCCCCGTCCAGCACGTCCCGCGCCGGGCCAGCAACCGCCGCAGCCACAGTTCGAGCGAGACGAGATCGGCCAGTCCGTCGAGGGGCAACGGCGCCCCCTCCGCCGCCGCGCGCAGCGCCTTGCGCACGACTCGCGCCTCGACCAGCCCCGCCTGCGCGAGCAACGGCGTGTCGAACAGGGAGACCAGGGAATCGGCCGCCACCCGCAACCCCGTACGGACGGCCGCCGCGGAGGACGCGTGGGACGGAGCCCCCCACCCGGGGGGCAGATCGGCCACCCCGGCCCCCTCCAGCACCGTACGCAGAATCGCCGCCCGCGCCCCCGGCTGCACCCGCAGCGCCTCCGGCAGCTCACGGCACGCCCGGACGACCTGGTTGTCCAGGAACGGCGTGTGCAGCCGCTGGAAGCGGATCTCGGCGGCCTGCTCGAGGACGCGTACGTCCGCCGCGTGGCGGGCCAGCGCGGCACGCGCGCGGAAGTCCCCCGGCCGCTGCCCGGGACCGACGTTCAACCGCGCCCCGCCCGCCTGGAGGCGAACCGATACTTCAGCCAGCGCCTCCCCGGTCAGCCACCGCGCCGCGGGCCCGGGTCTGGCCCAGCTGAGCGCCGCCAGCGACGCCCCCACCGCACCTCCGGGCTCCTCGAACCGCCGGTGCAGCAACCGGTCGGCGAGGACGTCGACTCCGGCGCGGTACGGCGTACGGGCGAGCTTGCGCGCCGCGCCGTACACGCGCGCGGGGACCATCACCGAGCCGTCGGCCTTCGCCAACGCGGCGACGGGCCGCACCAGATGGCGCCGCTTGCGGTCCATGAGCAGGTCGGCGAGCCGGGCCGGATGGGCGTCCAGCACCTGCCGTGCGCCGTAGCCCGTGAAGTGGTCCGCACTGCCGGAGGCGAGCCGCGCGCGGTGCCGTGCCGCCGTCACCAGGGACGGCCCCGGCTCGTCGGTCAGCGGCCCCTCCAAGTCGGCGTAGGGAAGGGTCTCTTCGCCCCCGGTGACGACGACGTGGTGCAGCCGGGGATTCGCGGCCAGCGTCCCCGCCCGCTCGAGCTCGGCCTCGCGCCCCCGCACGGCGAGGTCGTTGAAGGTAACCGCCAGGAGCCGTTCCCCGGCGCCCGTGCCGTGTCCGAGGACCGTGCCGGGCGCCCCGGGAAGGCCGGCGGCGAGCAGCGCGAGGGTCCCCGAGGCGGGCCCTCCGGAGAGGTCGGCTCCGATGCCCGGCACCGGCGTCCCGCGTGCGGCGCGCCGCTCGGCGGGTCCCATGCCGGGCACGGGACCGGGGTCCACATCGGTGCCCGGCACGTGGCGGGGCGCGGAGAGACGGGCGCGGACGGCCTCCACGAGGGCGTCCCGTACGGCGTCCACGGCGACCGCGGGGTCGGCGATGGGCGCGGCGACGGCGAGGGAGGCGACGGGCTCGTACCCGGCGATCTCGCGGGCCCCGGCGCGCAGGATGAGTGTGTGACCCGGCGGAATGCGGCGCACGCCTTCGTACGGGGTGGAGTCGTGCACCGCGGCCGGTACGTCGGGGGCGGCGAGCATCGCGGCCAGGTGCCCGAAGTCGAGGTTGGCCTCGATGAGATCGGCGAGGGGAAGCGCGGCGGTCGCGTACGCCGTGCCGCCGGCCCACGGGGTGTAGAACACGGGCCGCGCGCCGGCGAGATCACCGCAGACGGTCACCCGGCGGCCGACCTGGACGACCGCGGTGTAGCTGCCGGACCAGTTGGTGAGGTGGCGGAGTGCGCCTCCGCGCGCGGCGAACAGTCCGACCCTCAGCTCTTCGTCGGAGGCTCCGCAGGTACCCAGGACGGCGATGCGGTTCTGCGCGTCGGCCTTCACCACGCGCACCTCGTCGGGCCGCCAGTCGCCGACGGCCCACAGCGGATCGGGGTCGCCCCACAGGAGGTGGGAACCCACCGGGTGCACGGTCTCGCCGTTGCTCCCCGTGGCGCCCGCCGAGCCGATCCCGGACGCTTTGGCGACGGTGCTGCTCCACCCCACCAACCATCGCATCGTCGCCTCCACAGGCTGTGGACAACCAGTGCACCGTACGAACTCGGCACCATGCTGCCACGAAGGAAGCGTGTGGGAGGGTCCCTGCGACGGCTTGCGCTCCCCGAAGTGCGCCCCCATGCGGAAGCCCGCGCCGACGCGATGCGGTCGCACCACGGACAAATGCCCCTCGCGCAGGGCCCGTTGAGGCAACCGGAACCGCCGCGCGCACCCTCAGTAATCCACCCGAGCCGCCGCCGGACCGCCCTGCGCCCTCCGCCCGGCACTCGACCCGATACCCCACTCGGCAGCGGACCGGACCCCTGAGCCGACCCCCGACCGAACACCTGACGGACCGGGGCGATCACCACTGCGCCGGCACTCGATCCGGCACGACGCGAGGCCGCGAGGAGACATCACGAGGAGGCGCCCCGAGGGGACGTCAACCGGGCCGCGTGGTGGCACCCAACACCCCGTGCACCGCCCGCCACCGCAGCCGCAGGCCCGGCGAACACCCCGAGGGCACCCCGGCCGACCCCTGGGCCGACGCCCCGACCAGCGCCTCGACACCCCCTGCGAGGAACCCTGGCGAACCACCCGACCCCCACCGGGTCGACGCGAATGCGCCCCCGATACGCTCCCTCAGGACGCCCTTCGCGCCCTCAACTCGCATGGTGAGAGCCCTAATCACCCTCCGAGACCACCGTCGATTTTCGGCCAAATCGGCGATGGACGGACAGGCGTGGACACGCTCCGTACAGGCCTTGCGCACCGCTTCGGCAACGCACAGTCCGGGAGGCGGAGTTCGCCTCCCGGACCGGTCCGCCGCCCGCGGGGATGTAGGCGGCGGTGTCCCCCAGCCCACTGGATCCAGTACAGCGGGCCGACCCACGCACGTTCCATGGAAGCGCTCCCCAGATGGCCGGAGAAGAGCGCACGGACGGGCGCACGGCCACACAACGGGAGCACGCCGCAACCGTCCGTACAGTCGTACGGACCACAATCCCGCCAACCGGACCTACGCCCCTTAACGCTGGGGATCGGGCGAACTACGCTGGGTTTACGAATGCCGCATGGTTATGCCAGCGCGGCAGCCGTCTGTGTCGAGGGGTGGCGCATGTCCAGGGAGCAACGCGGGCCGAACGAAAAACTCGGCGCCGTTCTCGCCCTCGCGGGAATCAGCAACGCAGGACTCGCGCGTCGCGTCAACGACCTTGGCGCTCAACGCGGGTTGACACTTCGCTACGACAAGACGTCGGTGGCGCGCTGGGTGTCGAAGGGCATGGTGCCTCAGGGCGCCGCGCCGCACCTCATCGCGGCCGCCATCGGCCAGAAGCTCGGCCGTCCGGTGCCGCTCCACGAGATCGGCCTGGCGGACGCGGACCCCGCGCCGGAGGTGGGCCTCGCCTTCCCTCGTGACGTCGGGCAGGCGGTGCGGTCGGCGACGGAGCTGTACCGCCTCGATCTCGCCGGACGCCGGGCCGGCGGCGGTGGCATCTGGCAGTCGCTGGCCGGCTCCTTCGCCGTGAGCGCGTACGCGACTCCCGCCTCACGGTGGCTGATAACCCCGGCCGACAGTTCGGTGGCGCGCGAGGTGAGCCCCGGTGAGGGCTCCGGAGCACCGCTGAAAGTCGGCCACAGCGATGTGCTGAAGCTCCGCGAGGCAGCCGAGGACGCCAGGCGCTGGGACTCCAAGTACGGAGGTGGCGACTGGCGCTCGTCCATGGTGCCCGAGTGCCTGCGGGTCGAGGCCGCGCCCCTGCTGCTCGGCTCCTACTCCGACGAGGTCGGCAGAGCGCTCTTCGGCGCGTCGGCCGAACTCACCCGTCTCGCGGGCTGGATGGCCTTCGACACGGGGCAGCAGGAGGCCGCGCAGCGCTACTACATCCAGGCCCTGCGGCTGGCCCGGGCCGCCGCCGACGTGCCCCTCGGGGGCTACGTCCTGGCTTCCATGTCCCTCCAGGCGACCTACCGGGGCTTCGGGGACGAGGGCGTCGACCTCGCCCAGGCCGCTCTGGAGCGCAACCGCGGTCTCGCCACGGCCCGCACCATGAGCTTCTTCCGCCTCGTCGAGGCACGTGCCCACGCGCGCGCGGGTGACGCCCAGGCGGCCGGCACGGCGCTGAAGGCGGCCGAGGGCTGGCTGGAGCGGGCCCGCGACGGCGACCACGACCCGTCCTGGCTCGGCTTCTACTCGTACGACCGCTTCGCGGCCGACGCCGCCGAGTGCTACCGCGACCTGAAGGCGCCGCGCCAGGTGCGCCGCTTCACCGAACAGGCGCTGTCGAAGCCGACGGAGGAGTTCGTACGGTCGCACGGGCTGCGGCTGGTGGTGTCGGCGGTCGCCGAGCTGGAATCGGGCAATCTGGACGCGGCGTGCGAGCAGGGCGTACGAGCGGTGGAGGTCGCGGGGCGCATCTCCTCCGCGCGCACCACCGAGTACGTGAAGGACCTGCTGCACCGGCTGGAGCCGTACGGAGACGAACCGCGCGTGGTGGAGCTGCGGGAGCGGGCGCGCCCACTGCTGATGGCTCCGGCGTAGACAGAGCGCGACGGCCCCGCGGTTCGAAGCGGCGCGGGGGCGTGTCTCTCGGGTTTGAGGGCATTGTCAGTGGCGCAGTGCACTATCGAAGCCGGGAGGTGGTGCACATGCGGAGCGCGTACGACTGCGATGTGCTGGTGATCGGCGGCGGAATCGTCGGCCTGTCGACGGCGTACGCCATCACGCGCGCGGCGCCGGGCACCCGAGTGACGGTGCTGGAGAAGGAGCAGGGGCCCGCCCTGCACCAGACCGGGCGAAACAGCGGGGTGATCCACAGCGGGATCTACTACCGCCCGGGCTCCCTGAAGGCGCGGTACGCGGTGCGGGGCGCCGCCGAGATGGTCAAGTTCTGCGCGGAGTACGACATCGCGCACGCCGTCACCGGCAAGCTGATCGTCGCGACGGAGAAGTCGGAGCTCCCCCGGCTGCACAGCCTGGTGCAGCGCGGCCGGGAGAACGGCATTCCGGTCAGGGAGCTGGGCCCCGCCCAGCTCACCGAGCACGAGCCCGAGGTCCGCGGCCTCGCCGCCATCCATGTGGGCACCACGGGCGTCTGCGATTTCGCGGCGGTGGCCCGGCGGCTCGGGGATGCCTCCGGGGCGGAGATCCGGTACGGGGCGGACGTCGTGCGCGCCGACCGCCGCCCCGGCCTCGGCGTCGCCGTACGCACGGCGGACGGGACGATCGTCCGCGGGCGGGTCCTCGTCAACTGCGCGGGGCTGCACTGCGACGAGACGGCCCGGCTCACGGGGGACGACCCCGGCATGCGGATCGTGCCGTTCCGGGGCGAGTACTACACGCTCGCGCGGCCGGAGCTGGTGCGGGGCCTGGTGTACCCGGTTCCGGACCCGGCGTTCCCCTTCCTCGGTGTCCACCTCACCCGGGGCATCGACGGCGGCGTCCACGTCGGCCCCAACGCGGTGCCCGCGCTCGCCCGGGAGGGGTACGGGTGGGGCGTCGTCCGGCCTCGGGAGCTGGGCGCGACCCTGGCCTGGCCGGGTTCCTGGCGGATAGCCCGGCGGCACTGGCGCTACGGAGCCGGGGAGCTGCGCCGGTCGGTGTCGAAGGCGGCGTTCACGGAGGCGGTACGGCGGCTGCTGCCCGCGGTGACCCCGGAGGACCTGGTCCCCGCCGCCGCCGGGGTCCGCGCCCAGGCGGTCCTGCGGGACGGCACCCTGGTCGACGACTTCCTGATCAAGGAGGGCCCGCGGACGGTGCACGTCCTGAACGCGCCGTCCCCCGCGGCCACGGCATCGCTCCCGATCGGCCGCGAGGTCGCCCGCCGAGCCCTGGCGGCCCTGACAGCGGCCTGAACCGGCCCGGCCCGCCACCACGGAACCGGCCCGCCACCACGCCCACGGCACCCGGCGCGACGACGGCACCCGGCGTGACGACGGGCCGCCCCGCTCCGCGGCGCCCGTAAAATCGACTCCACTGTGTCTGACTTCCTTGACTCCCCCGAAGAGACCCGGCCCGCCCCCGCCGAGGACGGCTCGCTGCGTCACCACCGTGCCAAGGGCGAGCCCCGCTTCCCCGAGGGTCCGCAGCCCGATCCCGCCGGCTCGCACTTCGAGCGCCGGATCCGGAGTTTCCAGCCGCGGCGGAGCCGGGTGACGACCGGACAGGCGGACGCGCTGCAGCGCCTGTGGCCCAAGTGGGGTCTGGACATCGACGGACGGCGGACGATCGACCTGGCGGAGCTGTTCGGCACGGACGGCCCCGTCGTGCTGGAGATCGGCTTCGGCATGGGTGAGGCCACCGCGCAGATGGCGGCCGAGGACCAGGAGACCGGAATCCTCGCCGTGGACGTGCACACACCCGGTCAGGGCAACCTGCTCAACCTCGCCGAGCGGAGCGGCCTGACCAACATCCGGGTCGCCAACGGCGACGCGATCATCCTGCTCCGCGAGATGCTCCCTCCCGCGTCCCTGAACGGCCTGCGCGTCTACTTCCCCGACCCGTGGCCCAAGAAGCGCCACCACAAGCGGCGGCTGATCCAGCCGGAGTTCCTCGATCTCGCCGCGACCCGCCTCGCGCCGGGCGCGCTCGTGCACTGTGCGACGGACTGGGAACCGTATGCGGAACAGATGCTCGAAGTGCTGAGCGCGCACCCCGACTTCGAGAACACTCGGCCGGACGGCGGTTTCGCGCCGCGTCCGGAGTTCCGGCCGCTGACCCGTTTCGAGGGCCAGGGACTGGACAAGGGTCATGTGGTGAACGACCTCCTGTTCCGGCGCGTACAGCATCGAGACCAGCACACCCCGGGTGACTGACCCGCACGCGGCGCTCCGGTGTCTCCCGGGAATCACCCGGACGACTCCGGTCACCCTCGCGGGCCACGCCCTCCCTCGTTAGGGTCAATGCCGTGGCCATCCATCCTCCGTACCCGACACAGCCCGGCGGCCCCGCCGGACCTGCGCTGAGACACCCTCACTGGTGGCAGCGCAGATGGGTCCGGTACGGATCGCTGATCACGCTGCTCGCGATGTCCGGTCTCGTGATCCTCGCCCTCGTCCGCGAACAGACCGGCACCGAGGGTTTCCTGGTCGGCCTCGGACTGGCCGTGTTCCCCGTGCCGCTGCTCATAGCCGCCTTCCGGTGGCTGGACCGGGTCGAGCCGGGCCCCTGGCACAACCTGCTCTTCTCCTTCGCCTGGGGTGCCTGCGCGGCCGCGCTCATAGCGATCGTCGCCAACAGTTTCGCGACCCGGTGGATAGCGATCGCGACCGCGGATCCGTCCAGCGCCGACACGCTCGGCGCGACGGTCATAGCGCCCGTCGTCGAGGAGTCGGCGAAGGCGGCGGCCGTCCTGCTGGTCTTCCTCTTCCGCAGACGGGACTTCACCGGGATCGTCGACGGCGTCGTGATCGCCGGGGTCACCGCCACCGGCTTCGCGTTCACCGAGAACATCCTCTATCTCGGCACCGCCTTCGGCACCGACCAGCTCAGCGGGGACAGCGGGCTCGCCTCCGTCACCGCCGCGACCTTCTTCGTCCGCGTGGTGATGTCGCCCTTCGCGCATCCGCTGTTCACCGTGCTGACCGGCATCGGCTTCGGCGTCGCGGCGCTGTCCGCCGAGCGCCAGCATGTGCGCCGCGTTCTGCTCCCCCTGGCCGGACTGCTGCTCGCGATGGGCATGCACGCGATCTGGAACGGCTCGTCGGGCTTCGGCGAGTGGGGGTTCTTCGGGGTGTACGCCGCGTTCATGGTGCCCGCGTTCGGGCTGCTGACCTGGCTGGTCGTCTGGACCCGGCAGCGCGAGCTGCGCACCGTGCGCGCGGAACTGCCCGCGTACACCGTCGCCGGGTGGCTGGGCGCGACGGAGCCGTGGGCGCTCGGCTCGATGCGGGCGCGGCGGCTCGCCCGCGAGTACGCCGGCCACCACTTCGGGAAGGCCGCGGCGCGCTCGGTGGCGGAGTACGAGGCGTACGCGACCTCACTGGCATTCCTGCGCCACCGGGGACGCCTCGGCCGCGCGGGCGCCGATTTCGTCGTACGGGAGCGCGGATTGCTCGACGAGCTGTGGCGCCGCCGGGAGATCGCCCGCCCGGCCCTCGCCTACGCGGCCCACGCGACGACACCGATGCCCGCGCCGCCGCCCTGGCCGGCCCACGGGTACGCGAACGGCTACGGATACGCCGCCCCGCAAGCGCAGCCGTACGCTCCGCCGGTCCCGTATCCCGCGTACAACCCGTACCGCTCGTAGACACGGCACCGCCCCGGCATCGCCGGCCGATACCGGCGGTGCCGGGCGCCAGGACCTCCGGTGGTTACGCCGACGCCTTGGACAACCGCGTCAGTTCGTCGTCCGTCAGGACCAGGTCCGCGACCCCCAGCAGCGCCGGGAGCTGCTCCACCGTCCGGGCGGAGGCGATCGGCGCGGCGACCGTCGGCTGGGCGGCCAGCCAGGCGAGGGCGACCGTCGCGACCTCGGTGCCATGGGCCTCGGCGACCTCGTCGAGGGCGGTGAGGACCCGCTGCCCGCGTTCCGTCTCGAGGTGCTTGGCCGCGGCCCCTGCACGGGGCGAGTCGACCGTCGTGCCCGGGCGGTACTTGCCGGTGAGGAAGCCGGCGGCGAGCCCGAAGTACGGGACGGCGGCCAGGCCCGCCCGGGAGGCGATGTCCCGCCGGGCGCCCTCGTAGGTGTCGCGCGAGACCAGGTTGTACTGCGGCTGGAGCGCGACATACCGCGCGAGGCCCTCACGGTCGGAGAACTCCAGGGACTCCTGAAGCCGCTCGGGCGAGAGGTTGGAGGCGGCGATGTGCCGCACCTTGCCAGCCGTCACCAGCTCGTCGAGGGCGCCGATGATCTCGTCGACCGGCACCTCCGGCTTGTCGAAGTGCGTGTAGTAGAGGTCGATGTGGTCGGTGCCCAGGCGGCGCAGCGACGCGTCGGCCGCGGCCTTGATGTTGGCGCCGGACAGCCCCGGGTACGCGGGATGCTGGCTGACCTTGGTGGCGACCACGATGTCCGCACGGTTGCCGCGGGTCTTCAGCCACTTGCCGATGATGGTCTCGGACTCGCCGCCCTCGTTGCCCTCGACCCATGACGAGTAGGAGTCGGCCGTGTCGAGGAAGTTGCCGCCGGCGGCCGCGTAGGCGTCGAGGACCGCGAAGGACCGGGTCTCGTCGGCCGTCCAGCCGAAGACGTTGCCACCGAGGGAGAGCGGGAAGACCTCGAGGTCGGACGAACCGAGCTTGCGAAGAGAAGTCATGCCCGACGTCAACGCCCCCACCGGATGCATGTATTCCGCACCCACTCCGGCGGGCCGGGTGAGCGCACGCGTCCGCAGACGCCGAACCGGCAGCCCTGACGTCGGGGGGGGTGTCGTCAGGACCGCCGGAGATCGGGAGAGACGCGCGTACGGCCGGGGGCCGCACGCGCCGCGAGCAGACGGATCACGAACCCTCAGGTCTGAGGGATCGCTCGTACGCGTCAGGACGCGTACGGCTCAGCTGGCTCAGGTGGCGTACGGCTCAAAAGCCCGTACAGGTCAGAAGCCGTACAGGTCAGGGGTTGAGGCCCTTGCTGTGGAGCCATGCCATCGGGTCGATGCCGGTGGCGGCACCGCCGGGGTGCACCTCGAGGTGCAGATGCGGCCCGGTGACATTGCCCGTCGCACCCACGCGCCCGATGACATCACCGGTGGCGACCTTCTGGCCCACGCTGACGCTGATCGACGACTGGTGGCAGAACCACAGCTCCGTACCGTCGTCGAGGGTGAGGATCGTGCGGTAGCCGTACGAGCCGGCCCAGCCGGCCTCCGTGATGGTGCCGCTGTGGATCGCCTTGATGAGCGTGCCGGTGGGCGCCGCGAAGTCGAGTCCGGTGTGATAGCCGGAGGACCACATGGAGCCGGCCTCGCCGAAGGTCGAGGTCAGGGTGTACGAGGAGGTCGGCAGCGAGTAGCTCTTGGCGAGCTCGGCGAGACGCTCGGCCTCCGCCTTCGCCTTGGCCGCGTCCTCCGCCTTCTTCTTCACCGCGGCGGCCTTGGCCTCCGCGTCGTCCTGCTGCTTGGCGGCGAGCGCGACGGCCTTCTTCGCGGCGGCGGCCTGGGCGGCCTGCTGGGCGGCGGTGTCGACCTGGTTCTGCTGCGACTCGGCCTGCTGCATGATGCGGGCGCGCAGCGCCTCACCGGCGTCCGTGGCACCCTGCGCCGTGTCGACGCCGGTCAGACCGGCGCTCGTGAGCGGAGTGGTGGAACCCTTGGGAGCGCTGGATCCGCCGTCCGATATCAGGGCCTTGGCGGACTCGGTGACCGACGACAGGTCGGGCAGCGAGATCGAGACGGGCGCCTTGCCCGGCGCGGCGGTGGCCATGCCACCCGCGCCGACGGCGGCTATGACACCCACGCCGAGAACGGTGGAGCTGCGGGCGAGTCCTCCACCGCGCTGCTTGCCTACGCGGTGCCGGCCGCGGACGGGAAGAACGGAATCCTCGGTGGGGTTCCACTCTTCCCAGGTTCCCTCGTCCTTGCCTGAGGCATAGCCGAAGGTCTGAGTGTCATTCGGCGCGAACGAGGTTGGCTGAGCAGGCCGGTTGGACGCCACGTGGGCGCACTCCTTTCCTTCCCTGTCGCCTACCGGGTTAGCTGACGGGTTCGGAGCAGGAAGGTCTCCTACGCGCGTATAACCACCGTGCTTCCACGGCGCAATACGCTCGATTCACCCCAAGTAGGTGGTTCCCCGGTTCCTTTGCAGGATTCGGCACGTGCGCACGGAGCCATCTCTTGTGACGGCTGGGACGACCGCGCTGCGTTATCGAACGTTAATAGACCCAGGCACCGGATTCCAAGCTGTTCCGACTGATCATTAACAGCTTTTGGCCAGGACTTTGGGGTCATGGACGATGAAAAACGGGCGAGTTGACCACGCGGCCTCGACACGGATTTATTTGACGGTGTGTCAGTCGTTATGCGGAGGGGCACCGTCCGATCACTCCTCGTGACAACGGTCGAGAAGGCCGTACGTGTCGCGCGCGACGAGCCGTCCGAGCGGTGCGGGGACCCGGTCGCCGAGCCCGCCTCAAACGCGCCGGACGGCGAGCAGCGCCATGTCGTCCGTCAGTGCGCCGCCCGTATGCCGGCGCACCTCCTCGGCGAGGACGGTCAGCAGCGCGTCGGGGCCGGGAAAGACCCGTCCGGCCAGCCGCGCGGCCGGATCGTAGAACTCCCCGCACGGATCACGGGCCTCGGACAGACCGTCGGTGTGCAGGAGCAGCGTCGCCCCGCGCGGAAAGGGGGCCGGCAGAGCGTGGTCGGGCCAGGTTCCCAGTTCGCTCATCCCGAGGGGCAGGGCGAAGGGCTCGGCGGCGAGCGTGACGAGTGTGCCGTCGGGATGCAGGAGCAGGGGCGGCGGATGGCCGCGGTTGACGATGCGCACGATGTCCTCGTCGTACGGGATCTCCGCGAGGACGGCGGTGGTGAACTCCTCGAAAGCGTGGGGGCTCTCGTGCCGGGTGCCCGGACGCGTCAGTGCCCGCTCCAGGCGCCGTGCGACCGCCTCCAGGGTCGCCTCCTGCTCGGCCGCCTCCCGGAACGCGCCGATCACCACGGCGACGGCGGCCACGGCGGCCATCCCCTTCCCCCGTACGTCGCCGACGACCATCCGCACGCCGTACGGCGATTCCTGCACCGCGTACAGGTCACCGCCGATGAACGCGTCCGCCTGCGCCGCCTCGTACCGCGCCGCGACATCGAGGCCGTCGATCCGCGCGTCGGGCTCGGGCAGCACGGCACGCTGCGCGAACTCGGCGATCTGCCGGACGGAGGCGAGCCGTTCGTCGCTGCGCCGGACGAGGATGTTGATGAGGACCGCGAGGACGGCGGCCGTCGCCACGGTGACCGATTCGGTGATCGCGTCGACCTTCATGACGATGTCGAGCAGGTAGTGGACCAGGACCACCGCGCCGACGGCGAGGGCGCCGGTGAGAACGGTGCCGCGCAGCGAATAGAGGGGCGCGGCCACCAGAGGCGCGGCCGTGAAGAGGGGGGCCGCGGTGAAGTCCGACGGCGTGAGGACGTCGTAGAGGATCCCGGCGACGACGAGCAGCGCGGGCAGGCTCCGGACGAAGGCGCGCGCGAAGGAGATCCTGCGGGGAGCCGCTCCCCCCGGATCGGGCGGCCGGGCGCCCCCGGGCACACCGGGCGACGGCCTGTCGGCCCGGCCATGCGGTTCTCCGGCTCGATGCTCACCTCCTGGCTGCCCCACCCGTCCAGAAGACCCGGAGGAAAGGTGGCGGGCGACCCGTGTGACCCGACCGGGGGATGACACCGGCTGCCGCAAGGGGACCGGCCTGGAGAGGGAGAACCGGGAAGGCCTACGGCCCCGGAAGTGGACGGGCCGGAGGGCATACACCAAGGGCCGGAACTCGTGAATCCGAGTTCCGGCCCTTGGCCTTGAGTAGCGGGGACAGGATTTGAACCTGCGACCTCTGGGTTATGAGCCCAGCGAGCTACCGAGCTGCTCCACCCCGCGTCGTTGAAACCAGTGTACGCCATCCGCGGGACCCGAAGCACACGCGTTTAAACGCACCCCATCAGCGGGGTCGCGGGCCCCTATCCCGGCAGATGCAGGTTGGGGGCCTTGGCGCGTTCCGCGTACTCGGGGAGGACGACGACGTCGGCGCCCGCGGCGGCGAGGAGCCCGTTCCCGTCGGCGTCCGCGACGAACGTGTCGGGCTCACGCCAGGCGGTCACCACCCGTCGCACCCCGGCGTCGAGGATCAGCCGGGCGCACGGCGCGGGCCGGGAGGCGCGGCGGGCGCACGGCTCCAGGCTGCTGTAGACGGTGGCGGCGGCCAGCCGCGGATCGGCCGGGTCGATTTTGGCGAGGGCGGCCTCCTCGGCGTGCACGACGGGGTCGTCGCCCTCGCGGGAGTGGCCGCGAGCCAGCTCGGTCCCGTCGGCCGCGACCACCACGGCGCCCACGCTGAACGCGGTCTCCGAGGGCGGGCACAGCGCCGCCAGCTCGCAGGCGAGCTCCAGCCACCGCCGGTCCGCCGCGGAGGCGAGCCCGCCGGTGCCGGGCGCGGTGGGGACGTACCGGATGAGCACGACGTCCCCGACCGGCCGGGTCTCCACCAGCCGCAGCCGGCCGGGAGGATACGTCCCCGTTCCGAACAGCCGCGGTGCGTCCGGCTGCCCGACGAAGAGGGGGGCGACGGCGAGCTGCAGTTCGTCGGCGAGGCCCTCCCGCACGAGCTGGGTGTGGACCAGCCCGCCCCCTTCGACCATGAGGCGGCGCACACCCCGTACGTCGTGGAGGTGTTCCAGCAGCACACGCCAGTCGAGTTCGGGGCCGGTCGGGACGACATCGACGCCGGGGAGGCCGTGCAGCTGGGCGGCTGCGCGCCTCGCGCCCTCGTCGGTCGTGTAGACGACCTTTTCGCCGCCCGTGTGCCAGAACTGCGCCTTCGGGTCGAGGTCTCCGGAGCCGCTGACGGTGACCTTCAGCGGGTACTCGGGGCGGCCGGCGGCGACGCGGGCCGCGCGCCGGTCGGCGGAGTTGACCAGGAGCCGCGGATTGTCCGTGCGCAGGGTCCCGGCGCCCACCAGGATCGCGTCGCTGGACGCCCGCACCTCGTCGACCCGGTCGAAGTCGGCCGCGCCCGAGAGCAGCAGCCGCTCGGGGCCGGTGTCGTCCAGGAAGCCGTCGAGGGAGACGGCGGCGGACAACAGGACGTAGGGACGGGGCATCGGGACGCATCCTCCGGTCGCACGTGGACAGTGGTTCAAGTTTTAAACAATACCTAGACTGGGTCCATGACGACCCGCTGGCTCTCCGCCGCCGAACAGCGCGCCTGGCGCTCGTACGTCTCCGCGACCTCCCTGCTGGAGGACACCATCGACCGCCGGCTGCAGGCGGAGGCGGGCATGCCCCACCTTTACTACTCCATCCTGGCCAAGTTGTCCGAGGCGCCGGACCTGCGGCTGCGGATGACCGACCTCGCCGAGGCCCTGAAGATCACCCGCAGCCGTCTGACGTACGCGGTGACGCGACTGGAGAAGGACGGCACCGTGCGCCGGGAGGGCTGCCCCACCGACAGACGCGGGCACATGGCCGTCCTCACCGACGAGGGCATGACCCTCCTGGAGCGGGCCGCGCCGGGGCACGTCGAGACGGTGCGGGCGGCGGTCTTCGACCATCTGACCCCCGAACAGGTGGGGCAACTGGAGGAGATCTGCGGGACCATCACGCGGGCCATCCAGGGCGGGAATTCCGCGGCACCCGGGGAAGATCTGCCGTGGCGGCGGCGCTCCTGCTCCTCGCGAGGGGCGCGAGGGGGATCTGAACCCCATTGCTTGAAGTTTTAAGCAGATGTAGTGTCTCCCTCCAGGACAGTGCTTCAAATCTGAAGCACCATCTCGTACGAACCCGCTGGACGGAGAGACCCCATGCGCGACCACCCCACCGCCACCGTGCGCACCCGCGTCCGCGTGCCCCTGCGCTTCGGCGACGGCTACTCCGTCGACGCGGAACTCGTCACCTTCCACGGCCTCGACGACGAGAAGGAACACCTGGCCGTCGTCCTCGGCGAGCCCGGCCCGGACCCGCTGGTGCGGCTGCACTCCGAATGCCTGACCGGCGACGTCTTCGGCTCCGCCCGCTGCGACTGCGGACCGCAGCTGCGCGAGGCGGTGGAGCAGATCGCGGAACGGGGCGGCGTCCTGCTGTACCTGCGCCAGGAGGGCCGCGGCATCGGCCTCTACAACAAGCTCGACGCGTACGCCCTCCAGGACCAGGGTCTCGACACCTACGCCGCCAACGCCGCCCTCGGCCTGCCCGAGGACGACCGCGACTACACGGCCGCCGCCCAGATGCTCCGGGCCCTCGGCATCGACTCCCTCGACCTGCTCTCCAACAACCCCGACAAGGCCGAACAGCTCCGCGAACTCGGCATCACGGTCTCCCACCGCGTCCCGACGGGCGTCTTCACCACCGCCCACAACGTCCGCTACCTGCGCGCCAAGGTCCTCCAGACCCAGCACACGCTCCCGCTGGCGGAACTGACCGAGCTCACGGGCCTCTCGACGGGCTGACACCCCCGCGCCCCGCCTCGCGGGCCGGAGTGGCCGGCCCCGCCGCGTGATGCTGTCGGTGCCGTTCAGGAGACGCCCCTGCCGCCGCGCACTCGCCGCACGAGATCGTCGGCGGCCTCCGGCCAGGTGACGTAATCGAAGGCGAAGCCCGCTTCGAGCAGGCGGCCGGGAACAACACGGCGGCTTTTCAACAGGAGTTCGGTGTCCGAACGCAGTGCGAACGCGCCGACCTCCGCCATCCACCTCGTCGCCGGCAGGCCCACCGGGACACCCCACGCCGCTCGCATCGCGCGCATGAACACGCGCTGGGGCAGGGGGTCGGGAGCGGCCAGGTTCACCGGCCCTGCGAGGTCGTCCCGGTCGGCCAGGAACTCGACCGCGCGCACGAAATCATGGTCGTGCATCCAGGACACATACTGCGCGCCGCCCGCGACGGGGCCGCCGAGGCCGAGCCGCGCCAGCCGCAGCATGACGTCGAAGACACCGCCCCGATCGGGGCTCATGACCATCGCCGAGCGAAGGGCGACCTTGCGAGTGTTCGGGGTTTCGGCCTGCTCCTGCGCCCGCTCCCAGGCTTTGGCGATCTCGACGCTGTAGGCCCAGTGGCCCGGCACGCCGGGTTCGGTGCCGCCGAGCACGCCGGTCGCCTCGTCGTTGGGTGCGTCGGAGCGGTGGGCGTAGACGGTGGCCGTGCTCATCTGCAGCCAGACCCTGGGAGGCCGGGCCGCGGCCGCGATCGCCTCGCCCACGACCGTGGCGGAGCGCACGCGCGAGTCCATCATGGCCTGCAGATTGGCCGCGGTATAGCGACAGCTGACGCTGCGCCCGGCCAGGTTGACCACGACATCGCTGCCGTTGATCACCTCGGCCCAAGGGCCCAGGGTCTCGCCGTCCCAGAGGACTTCACGGTCGCGCACCGGCCGCCTGGTCAGGACCACGACGTCATGGCCTCCGGCGGTCAACGCGCGGTTCAGAATCGCGCCTACCTGCCCGGTTCCCCCAGGGATCACTACCTTCATCGGCCTCCCCCGCGCATGTTGGGACGAGCCTACGCAGAAAACTGAACGTGTTCAAATCTGAACCCCTGCAAGCGAGGCACCGCCGATGGCGCCGACGTGACAGAACCAGCCGATCCGCAAACCCGGACTCATCCCCTCGCGCATCGCGCACGCAAGGGCCCGAAAACAAGACAGCGCCCGAGTCGGCCGAAGCCGAACCGGACGCTGCCCAGCAGGTCAGAGGGGGTTTTCCCCTCCCCCGCAGTCGTAGACCCTGTGGGACTCGAACCCACAACCAATGGATTAAAAGTCCACTGCTCTGCCAATTGAGCTAAGGGTCCCCGCACCGGACGATGCCGATACGGCGCACCGACCCGCGCCGATGCATCCCCGAGCATAGCGGGACGTGGCCGGGACTCCGATCGGGTATCGGGACCCGGCCACGCCAAAAGCGCACAAGGTCAGGGATCGACCGGTTCGGGTGCGCCCTTGCGGGCGGCCTCACGGGCGATCGTGCGCTGGTGGTCGGGGTTGAGGAACCAGTGCCGGGCCGAGGCCGTCCACCAGGCCGCGGCGAAGCCGAGGACGACGAGGACGGCGATCGGGGCGTAGTTGAAGGTCTCCCACGTGACCGGGGAGACCTGGGGCAGCATGAACAGGACCGTGATGACGGCCACCCAGCCGACCGCGATCACCCCCACGGGGCGGGACCAGCGGCCCAGATGCCAGGGCCCGCGCTCGAAGGCGTCCCCCTTGCGCACCCGCAGCAGCGTCGGGATGACGTACGCGACGTAGAGGCCGATCACCGCGATCGACGTCACGGCGGCGTAGGCCGCGTAGTTGATGAGATACGGCAGGCCGAGCACGAGGGCGCCCAGCGCTGCCAGCCAGACGGCCGCCACGGGGGTCCGCGTGCGCGGGTTCACCGTGTGCCACACCCGCGAGAACGGCAGCGCGCCGTCGCGTGAAAAGGCGTAGATCATGCGGCTGTTGGCCGTCACCGACGCCATGCCGCAGAACAGCTGCGCGCCGATCACGACCAGCAGCAGGAGCTTCCCGGACGTCGCGCCGAGCGCGTCCAGCAGGATCTGCGCCGGGGGCGCGCCGGTCGCCGAGCCCAACTCCTTGTCGTACGACTGGATGGCGAAGGTGAAGCCGAGGAGGAGGACGAATCCGGCGATCCACGACGTCCAGATGGACCGCACGATGCCCTTCGGGCCGGCCGTGGACGCGTCGTGGGTCTCTTCCGTCATATGGGCGGAGGCGTCGTAACCGGTGAACGTGTACTGGGCCATGAGGAGTCCGATGAGGACGACGTAGACCCCGCTGCCCCAGCCCGTGTTGTTCACGAACTTCGTGAACACGAAGCCGGCCGACTGGTGGTGGTCCGGCACGAAGGTCAGCGCGCCGACGATGACGGCGACACCGATGACGTGCCACCAGACGCTGATGCTGTTGAGGAGGGCGACGATCCCCACGCCGAAGGTGTTCAGGAGGCCGTGCAGGATCAGGATTCCGGCGAACAGCAGGACCGTGCGGCCCGGTGTCACCTCGAAGTCGAACTGGAGGTTCAGATAGGCGCCGAGGAAGGACGCGGCGCCGAAGTCGATGCCGGCGGTCACCGCCACCTGGCCGAGGACGTTGAACCAGCCCGTGAACCACGCCCAGGCCGCCGCGCTGCGCTCCGGGGCGAGCCGGTGCGCCCAGAAGTACAGCCCGGCGGACGTCGGATAGGCCGAACAGATCTCGGCCATCGCGAGTCCGACGAACAGCGTCATCAGTCCGACCGCGACCCAGCCCCAGGTGATCACGGCGGGACCGCCGGTGTTCATGCCGAACAGATAGAGCGTCAGGCAGCCCGACAGGACCGAGATGATCGTGAAGGAGACCGCGTAGTTGGAGAACGCCGACATGCGGCGGGCGAGAACCTGCGTGTATCCGAGCTGGGCAAGCCGCTCTTCGTCCGACAGCCCAGTCGCTCTGGCGTCATCTGTCATGCCCCCAGCGATTCCCTCGTCGGGGGCATGACATGCGCCACGAGGGCGACCAAGTTGGCTAGAAAAGACCCTTGTAGCCCTGCCGGCCGCCGGCGATCTTCACCCGCGAGCCGAACGAGCCCGTCCCCGTACCGGCATTGGGGTAGACGTTCCCCGAGGTGTCGCGCTCGACCAGGTCGTTCTTCCCGTCGCCGGTGATGTCGCCGACGCCGACGATCGCGTTGTAGGACGCGCCCCAGTCGGAGAACACCTTCACCCGGTCCTTCAACAGACCCGCCCCGGTGCCGTTGCAGCGGTACAGCGTCCCCGCCCTGTCCCGCGCGAGCACGTCCCCGATGCCGTCACCGTTCAGGTCCCCGGCGCCGACGATCTTCGTGTAGCCCGTCCACGCCGTACGGATCTTCTTGCCCGCGGCGAGCGTTCCGTCGCTCTTCGCGGTGAACAGGTAGATGTCGCCGGTCGAGGCCTTCCGCGCGAGCAGATCCGTCCGCCGGTCACCGGTCGGGTCGCCGGGCGAGGTCAGGACGTCGTACGCGTTCCAGCCGGTGCCGAGCGCCTTGTACGAGGTCGAGGGGGTCGGCGCCGTGCCGCACGCGGGCTTGTAGCCACGCAGGGACCCGTCGCTCGTCCGCACCAGGACGTCGTTGCAGCGGTCGCCGTTCAGATCGCCGAACGGCACCGCGACCGCCTTCGTCGACCAGCCGTTGCCGGTGACCTTTCCGGCGAACGCGCCCTTCCCGTCGCCCTCCGGGAAGGTCAGCCCGCCCGACGAGTTGAGGGTGAGCAGGTCGCCGGTGCCGTCCGGGCCACGTCCTTCGGAGCCGGTGTGGTCGTGACGCGCCGGGGCGCCCTTGCGCAGCCCGACCGTGCCACCCACCTCCAGCGGACCTCCGACACCGTCCGCCGGTGTGACGGACAGCGTCCAGTCGTACGAGCCGTTCGGCAGGAACGCGTCCCCGGGAAGGGTGCTGTCGACGCCGAACCAGCCGACGCTCAGCTCCCCGCGCGCGGCGCCGCCGTCCCGCGTGTCCACGACCTTGCCGGCCTTGTTCCGCACGGTCAGCCGCCAGCTCGACGACGGCTTCGAGAGCAGCAGGGTGGCGAGGGTGTCCGGTGTCGTGTCGATCTCGGTCGGCTCGACGTAGGAAGCCTTCTGGGCCGGCGTCAGCAGCCGCAGCGGCTGCTGGGCCACCCCGGACGCTACGAGGTGCACGCGCTGCGGGCCGTCCACGTACGCGGCGTTCGCGCCGGACTCGTCGACCGTCCAGCGCACGTCCCGCTGCGAGACCCCGCTGTCGGGCAGATCGCCGATGACCCGGCTCTCGGCGCTGCCGCCCGCGACCGCCGTGAGTGTCAGCTTCCCGGTCCGCCTGTCGTGCGTGACGACGTACCCGTCGCCGAGCTTGGCCTCGTCGGCGGGCACGGCCACGGACTTCTTCGCCGTACGGTCGAAGACACCGGCCCTGCCGTCGCAGGTCCAGTAGATCCAGCGGCCCAGGGCCTGGAGCTCGGTGGGCGTGCAACCGGCGTCGGTGATGAGGGTCTCGGTGGTCTTCTTCGCGGTGGGGTCGTACGCGGTGACGGTGCCGGGCGTCGATCCCGCCGTCCAGAGCACGTCGCCGGAGAGGGCGGCGGCTCCCGGGGTGCGGGTGAGCGCCGGGGTGCCGTCGTTGCCGATCGCGTACACGTACTGCTTGTCGGCGGCCGTGTAGAGGACGTACCGGCCCGAGACATCGGTGACGCGTCCGCCCGCGGGCACGCTCCGCTGCCACAGCCCCGCTGTGGTCGGGCCGTTCACCCGAAGCAGCTCGGAGGTGTCCGACCCGTGCTCCAGCCAGACGATCCGGCCGTCGGCCGTGCCGTGCAGCGGGGCACAAGCCGCGCTGTCGGTCGCGCAGGAGCCGATCACCACGTCGGACGCGAGGCGCGGGGTGAAGTCGTCACGCTCGCCGTACTCGGGGCTTCCGGTCACGGCGAACCGTCCCAGGCGTCGGCCTGGCCCCCAGCCGTCGCTTCCCCCACACACAAGTCGGCCGATCATACAGAGAGTTCACCGAGGAGCGGAAAGCGATTTCCGCGCCTTGCCGCGCGGACAGCGAAGTGGCCCCCACCCCGAACTCGGGTGGAGGCCACATCACTTGGCTATGTCAGCGGCGGTCAGCCGTTGCGCTTCCAGCGCGGCTTCTCGTCACGGCGGAACGTACCGGTGCCGGTGCCGGTGCCCGTCGTGCGGTGGTCGTCGCGACGGGCGGTCGGGCGGTCGTGGCCGGAGCGGAAGCTGCCGCCCGCGGGACGGTCGCCCTGACGGTCACGGTTGAAGGGACGGTCGCTGCCCCGGTGCCCGGCACGCTCGTCACGACGCTCGAAAGAACGGCCGCCACGGTCATCGCGGTTGAAGCCGCCACCACGGTTGTCGTCACGACGCTCGAAAGAACGGCCGCCACGGTCATCGCGGTTGAAGCCACCACCACGGTTGTCGTCACGACGCTCGAAAGAACGGCCGCCACGGTCATCGCGGTTGAAGCCACCACCACGGTTGTCGTCACGACGGAAGCCGCCGCGGTCGTTGTCGCGGTTGAAGCCGCCACCGCGGTTGTCGCGGTTGAAGCCACCGCCGCGGTTGTCGTCACGACGCTCGAAAGAACGGCCGCCACGGTCGTCGCGGTTGAAGCCACCGCCACGGTTGTCGTCACGACGGAAACCACCACGGTCGCCGCCACGGTCGTCACGACGGCCGCCACGGTCGTCGCGGTTGAAGCCACCACCACGGTTGTCGTCACGACGGAAACCACCACGGTCGTTGTCACGACGCTCGAAGTTGCCCCGCTCGTCGCGGCGCTGACGCGGCTGCTCGGCCTGCTCGGCGGCGACGGCCTCGGCGGCCGTGGCCTCGACGACGACCTGCTCGGCGGCCTCGGCGGCAGCCGCGACGGCCACCTCCGGGTCCTCGCCCCGCTCACGGGCGGCACGGGCGACCAGACGGTCGGCCTCGCCGCGCAGCTCGGCGGCACGACGCTGCGCGCGCTCCAGCTCCTTGGTGAGCTGGGTGACCTCACGCTCGGCCTGCTGGGCGGCGTCGCCCGCGGACGTGGCCTGGACCTCGGTCATCGACCGGGCGCCGGTGATGTCGGCGACCTCGGGCTCGAAGGCCGTACCCGAGTTGATGATGTGACGCGCGGCGTCGACGCCCGCGTCCTCCATCAGCCGGAAGATCTGACGGCGCTGGTGCGGCAGGGACAGCGACACGACGGTGCCGGAGCGGCCGGCGCGGGCGGTACGGCCCGAGCGGTGCAGGTAGTCCTTGTGGTCACCGGCCGGGTCCACGTTCAGGACCAGGTCGATGCCGTCGACGTGGATACCGCGGGCGGCGACGTCGGTCGCGACGAGCGCGTTGACGTAACCGTCCTTGAAGTCGGCCAGCGTCCGGGTCCGGGCGCCCTGCGTCATGCCGCCGTGCAGCGCGTCGGCCTTCACACCGGCGTCGCGCAGCTGCTCGGCGATACGGTCGGCGCCCAGCTGGGTGCGGACGAAGATGATCGTGCGGCCCTTGCGGGAGGCGATCGCGGCGGTGACCGGCGCCTTGTCCTTGGGCTTCACGATGAGGATGTGGTGCGACATGGTCGTGACGTTGCCCTGGGCGCTGTCGACCTCGTGCGTCACCGGGTTGGTCAGGTAGCGCTTGACCAGCGTGGAGATCTCGTTCTCCATCGTGGCCGAGAACAGCATGCGCTGGCCGCCGGCCGGGATCTGGTCGAGCAGCTCGGTGACCTCGGGGAGGAAGCCCAGGTCCGACATCTGGTCGGCCTCGTCGAGGACGGCGATCTGGGTGTTCTCGAGCGAGCAGGCGCCGCGGTTGATGATGTCGCGCAGGCGGCCCGGAGTGGCGACGAGGACGTCGACGCCGCGCTCCAGGGCGTAGATCTGGTTGCCCATCGACGTACCGCCGCAGACGACCTTCATCTTCAGGCCGAGGACGTCGCCGTAGGGCTGCAGCGCGTCGGCGACCTGCATGGCCAGCTCACGGGTCGGCGTGAGGATGACGGCGCGCGGCTTCTTCTTCTCGGTGTGACCGCCGGCGAGCTGCGCCAGGGTCGGCAGACCGAAGGAGAGGGTCTTGCCGGAGCCGGTGCGGCCACGGCCGAGGATGTCCTTGCCGGCCAGGGCGTCCGGGATGGTCGCGGCCTGGATCGGGAAGGGGCTGGTCACGCCGTTCTGCGCGAGCTTGCGGACGACGCCCTCGGGGAGACCGAGGTCAGCGAAGGTCATCTCGGGGGCGGTCTCGACGCCCTCGACGCCCTCGACGGACTCGACGATCTCGACGGACTCGACGATCTCGATGGCCTCAACGGCCTCGACCGCGTCGTTGTTCTCGTTGTTCTCGGGCACGACGACGTGATCAGTACTGGAAACAGACATGCGAAATGCGAACCTTCCGGAGTTCTTCGGCACGCGCCCAAACTCCGTGAAGTCGCAAACGACCGCCTCTATGCGGTCCGGCCACGGCAAGGGAGAGTACGCGCCACGCGGCGCTCTCTGCGGCGGCGCCGGGCAAATGGGATCAAACGATCTACTACCATACGCACCCGGCCCCCCTGAAGGCAAACCGAGCACCATACGAGCAGGTCACGGTGGTTTCCTCGCCACCTGCTCGCTTCTACAAAGCTACCTCGGCCCGGCCGACCGCGCTGTTGAACCGGCCACATCCAGCCCCCCGAAGCGCGTGAACCCCGCCACACTCACGACGACCGACGCCGACGGGCCGCGCCCTCCGCGCCGACCCGCGCCGGCGGCCCCGGCCCGTCCTTCGCGGCCGACACCGGCGAGCTCCCGGCCCATTCCCCACCGGCCCGGCTCCGACCCCGGCCCCTTGCGGCCGATCCCGGTCCGTGCGGCGGGCCCGCCACCGCCTCGACCCCCGCGCCCGCTACACCGGTGCGCCCGCCTCGGGTGCCGGCTCCCGCTGCACCAGCTGCGTCGCCTGCTGCTCGTGCGCCGACGACGACGGCTCCGCCGACCCGGGATCGGGCGCAGGCGGCGAGGGGACGGGCGGGGGTTCGGGCGTGGGCTCCGCCGTCGTGCGCGTGGGACTCGGTTCGCCGGGCGGCACCGAGTCCTTGGACGGCCCCCCGCCCTTCTCCGTCGCCTTCGCGGACGGCTTCGCGTCCTCGGACCCCGACGCCGACGGAGACGCGTCGCCGGACGCGGACTCCCCTGGCTTCGCCGACGACTTGCCGCGCTTGCCGCCCTTCGCGCCGTGCGACCCGACTCCACCGCCGCCGCCCACGGCGGGCCCGCCCCCGGGCGCCTCGCCGGCCCGCTGCCCTGCCGAGTGCGAGGGCCCGGGCCGTCCTCCGTCGTCGCCGACGCTCATGCAGCCGGCGGCAGCGGCTACGGCGACGACCGCGGCGGCCAGACGGACGGATACGTACAAGGCGCGCACGGGCGGCCACCTCCGAACGGGGCGTCCCCCGCTCGACAGGAGCCGAGAGCGTGGGGAGGAACGGGAGTTCTCCCGGTTAAACTCCCGCCGCCCGCCGGAGGACACGCGACCCCCGGGCCCAACCGGGCCCGGGGGTCTGCGGAGAGCGCGTCCTTCATGGATGACGGAGCGTCATGCGGGAGGTTCCCCGGGTCACTCGGCGGACAGCGGGGTCTCCGGGGCCAGCGCTGCCGCGATGCGCTTGGCGATCACTTCGGCCTGGTTGCCCTCGGGGCTGTCGGCGGTCTTGGTCGAGCTGACCGCGATGGCGAGCCGGTCGGACGGGAGATACGCCTGGATCGCCGCGTAGCCCGAGAACGACGGGTTCTGGACGACCCATCCGTTGACCACGATGACACCGAGCCCGAAGTGCTCCTTCTCGGTCTGCTTCACACACACCGTGGCGGGACAGGTGGCGGTCGCGCCGCCGAGACCGACCGTTCCCGGGTTGAGCAGGGTGCGGTAGGAGCGGTGCGAGAGGAGCTCGCCGCTGCCGATCGCCTGCGCCGAACGGGCCAGGTCACAGATGTGGGTGGTGATGACCGCGCCGGGCGCGGTGGTCCACGACGGGTTCCAGAAGGTGGACTCCTCGTACAGGCCGCGCTCGGACGTGAAGGCGTGCAGCACCGGACGCGGGATGTCGGGCGTGAAGTTGTTCCGGGTGTTGTCGAGACCCAGCGGGCCCGTGACCCGCTCCTTCAGGAGCTTGTCGATCCGCGTGCCGGTGATCTTCTCCAGCGCCTGGGTGAGCAGCACGTAGTTGGCGTGCGAGTAGCTCCAGTTGGTGCCCGGCTCGTACCAGAAGCTGTGGCTGTAGGGGTACGCAAGGAGCTGCTGCGGGGTCCAGTGGCGGAACGGGTGGGCTTCCAGCTCGGCCAGGAAGGCCGGGTCGGTGACGTAGTCGTGCAGGCCGGTGGTGTTGCTGGCCAGCATCCGCAGCGTGATCTTGTTCGCCTTGGGGAGACCGGGCAGCCAGCGCTCCACCGTGTCGTCGAGGCGGACCTTGCCCTCCTCGACGAGCTGGAGGAGCGCCGTGCCGATGTAGGAGAAGGCCACGGAACCCGCGCGGAAGTGCATGTCCGGCTGGGCCGGGACACCCGTCATGGATTCACCGAGCGCGTCGGTGAGGACCTCGCGTCCGTCCCGGGTGACCTTCAGCTCCACGGAGTTCAGATGGAACTCGGCCTTGGCCTCGCGGGTGATGTCCAGGACCTTGCGGGCCTGGCCGTCGAGCGGTCTCCCGGTCCTCACGCAGTCGCGTGCGTCGCGGCTTCCGGCGAACGCCGGTGCGGCGGCGGTGGTCTGGACCGTGACGGCGAGGAGGGCGGCGCAGAGGAGGGCCCTGCAGACGCCCGAACGCGTGCGGGAACGCGTCGGGGAAGCGGTGGGTGTCATGCCCGCACTATGTCCGGACGATTCATGCCCATTGGCAAGAACACTCCGAAAATGGTATGAGACACCCCATGTGGGGCAGGCGGCCGGTCACCCCCGGTCGTACCCGGGCCCGATCCGGCCCCCTGGGAGCCTCCGCGGGACTCCGCGGGAAGCGTGCCGTCCCTGACAATGGCCTTGTGCTGGAGATGACGCGCGAAAACTTCGAAGAGCTCGTGAGCCAGGCCCTCGACCAGATCCCGCCCGAGCTGACCCGGGTCATGGACAACGTCGCCGTGTTCGTCGAGGACGAGCCTCCAGCCGACGACCCCGAACTGCTGGGCCTCTACGAAGGCACCCCGCTCACCGACCGCGGCGAGTGGTACGCCGGAGTGCTCCCCGACCGCATCTCGATCTACATGGGCCCCACGCTGCGAATGTGCGAGACCCCGGACGACGTGGTCCACGAGGTCGCCGTGACCGTGATCCACGAGGTCGCCCACCACTTCGGCATCGACGACGAGCGGCTGCACGAGCTGGGCTGGGGCTGACCGGCCCACCCCTTCACGGCGGCGGGGCGCCCGCCCTTCATGACGGCGGGACGCCCGCATACCCGGCCCCACGCTTGGGCATACGGGACCAATGGTCCGCGTCCCCGTTGCCGCAACCGCCGCCGTCCGCCGCATGACCGACCGCGCCCGCCCGGCGCTGCACGCCCTCGCCCGCCGCCGCCATGGCCGGCGAGGGCGCCCGGTGCTCGAGCTCGCCGCCCGGCCGAACCCGTACGCCCGCGCCTTCGGGCTTCTGTGTGTGGTGCTGCTCGGCGCCTGGCTGGGACTGCTGGTCGTGGGCAACGTCCGCGTCCCGGTCGGCCCCATGAACACCACCATGACGCTGCGCCCCTCACTCACCGGCGGCACGAAGATCAACATCTCCCCGCTCGGCGCGCTCGAACTGCACAGCCACGAGGCCCCGCTGCGCCTCGACGTGGACGTGGACCAGCTCGACCCGGAACGCTCCCGGGCCCTCGTCGACCACCCGGAGCGCCTCTCCGGCCTCCAGGACGAGGTCACGCAGGACGTCGAGCACGGCACCCTCGACCTGGCCGTCCGCTCCTGCATAGCGGTGGTCGCCGGCGCCACCGCCCTCGGCCTCGCGGTCTACCGCCGCCCGCGCCGGGCCCTCACCGCCGGCGGCCTCGCCCTCGCCCTGCTGGCCGCCTCGGGAACGACCGCATTCGCCACCTGGAACCCCAAGTCGGTCCTGGAGCCGAAGTACTCCGGGCTGCTCTCCTCCGCGCCCTCCCTGGTCGGCGACGCCCGCAACATCGTCAGCGAATTCGACGTCTACCAGCAGGAGTTGGCGCGCCTGGTGCGGAACGTGACGAAGCTGTACGACGTCACGTCCACCCTCCCCGTCTACCAGCCCGACCCGACCACGATCCGGGTCCTGCACGTCTCCGACATCCATCTGAACCCGGCGAGCTGGAAGATCGTCGCCTCGCTCGTGCAGCAGTACGCCATCGATGTGATCGTCGACTCCGGCGACACCATGGACCACGGCTCGGAGGCCGAGAACGGCTTCCTGGACGCGATCCCGGACCTGGGCGCCCCGTACGTCTGGGTCCGCGGCAACCACGACTCGGACGAGACGCAGAAGTACCTGCGACGCATGAAGAACGTGCACGTCCTCGACGACGGCCGGGCGGTCACGGTCGCGGGCCTGCGCTTCGCCGGCATCGGCGACCCGCAGTTCACCCCGGACCGCTCGGTCACGCCGGGCGGCGGCGCGGCGGAGGAGCTCGCGGGCGCCCGTCTGGCCTCGGCCCTGCGCGACCAGCGGGCCGCGGGCACCCCGGTCGACATCGCCGTCGTCCACGAACCGTCGGCCGCCCGCGGGACGGACGGCGAGGTGCCCCTGGTGCTGTCCGGTCATCTGCACCACGAGGACATGGAGGTCATGAAGTACGGGACCCGGCTGCGCGTCGAGGGCTCGACGGGCGGCAGCGGGCTGCGCGCCGTCGAGGGCCAGTACCCGGACCCGATCGAGGCCTCGGTCCTCTACTTCGACCGGGACACCCGTCGTCTCCAGGCCTGGGACGAGATCAAGCTGGGGGGTCTCGGCCTCACGACGGCCGAGATCAGCCGCCATCTCCCCGAGGAGAACCGGCCCTGAGCCCCCCTCCCTATCTGGTTTGGTCCGCGTCCAGGCCACGTAGTACAGTCTGTTCGTGCCCAAGGGCACCGGTCAGGGCTTGACCGTCCTTCGCTTCTGTCGAAGCGAAGGAGAAGCGGAACCCCTCGGGGGAAAGCGGAGTCACATGCTTCTCACGTCCCTTCGGGAACGCGAAGACGAAGCAGAGTGGTACTGGCTCGCCCTCATCGTCTAGCGGCCTAGGACGCCGCCCTTTCAAGGCGGTAGCACGGGTTCGAATCCCGTTGGGGGTACGCAACACCGTGTGAGACACTGTTTACACGTCGCACGCAACAGCTTGGTCCTGTGGAGCAGCTTGGAGTGCTCGCCACCCTGTCAAGGTGGAGGCCGCGGGTTCAAATCCCGTCAGGACCGCTGAGGTTTCCCCGGAAATCTCGTGGCTGGGTAGCTCAGTTGGTACGAGCGATCGCCTGAAAAGCGATAGGTCGCCGGTTCGACCCCGGCCCCAGCCACAGCAAAGGCCTCGATCTTCGGATCGGGGCCTTTTTCGTATGCCCCCGGGCGTCCGGCCCGCCCTCGACTTGGCATGTTCCATGCACGGCGCTACGTTCTGGCCGGCGGACGCGGGTGTCTCTGGCGGGGGAACGAGTGGTGTTGAACGGTGACAGGTCGAAACCGATGCGCGAACTGGAGCTGGAGCGCTACCGCGCCCGCTACGGGCTGACGGCGGTCATCATGAGCAACCTCGCGATCGTCGGCGTCACGGTCTTCGGGGTCTGGCAGCTCCACGGCGACAAGGCGGTGACCGTCGGCGTACTGACCGCCGCCTTCACCGCGGTGAGCAGCACCACCACGGCCTACCTGGGCATCAAGGCGGTCTCGAACACGGCCAGGGCCATGGCGCACCGCGAATCCCCGCCCCGGGAGTAGTTCCCCGGGGAAGGGCTCCAGGGGCCGGCGGCGCTCCCGGGAACCCGGCCGCAGCCCGTCCTGCTCCGGGTCCGGAAAGCGGCACGGGCGGGGCCGGACGGCCGGGAGCGCGCAAAAGCGTTCGCCAGTCATTTCGCCGAGGTGAGATCCTGGACCGCGTATGTCTACGCACCCCGCCCCCGCCCTCGGCGATCTCGCCGCCCGCCTGACCGAGCTGTCCCTGCGCGACGCGCACCGGCTCGGGCGCAGGCTCGAAGGCGCGCGCAAGATCCGCAAGCCCGAGGCCCGCTCCGCCGTGTTCGCCGAGATCGAGGCGGAGGTCGCCAAGGGCGAGGTCCGCATGGCCGAACGCCGCGCCCGTGTACCCGCCATCACCTATCCCGAGCAGCTGCCGGTCAGCCAGAAGAAGGACGTGATCGCGGAGGCCATCCGTGATCACCAGGTCGTGATCGTCGCCGGTGAGACCGGGTCCGGCAAGACCACGCAGATCCCGAAGATCTGCATGGAGCTGGGCCGTGGCGTCCGCGGCATGATCGGGCACACACAGCCCCGTCGTATCGCCGCCCGTACGGTCGCCGAGCGGGTGGCCGACGAGCTGGACACGCCGCTCGGCGAAGCCGTCGGCTGGAAGGTCCGCTTCACCGACCAGGTGAATCCGGACGCCACCTTCGTCAAGCTCATGACGGACGGCATCCTGCTCGCGGAGGTCCAGACGGACCGCGAACTGCGCGCGTACGACACGATCATCATCGACGAGGCCCACGAGCGGTCCCTCAACATCGACTTCCTGCTCGGCTACCTCGCCCAGCTGCTGCCCAAGCGTCCCGATCTCAAGGTCGTGATCACCTCCGCGACCATCGACCCGGAGCGTTTCTCCCGGCACTTCGGCGACGCCCCGATCGTCGAGGTGAGCGGCCGGACGTATCCCGTGGAGGTGCGCTACCGACCGCTCCTGGAAGAGGACTCCGAGGACTCCGACCGCGACCAGATCACCGCGATCTGCGACGCCGTCGAGGAACTCCAGGGCGAGGGCAAGGGCGACGTCCTCGTCTTCCTCTCGGGCGAGCGCGAGATCCGCGACACGGCCGACGCGCTGGCGAAGAAGAACTACCGCTTCACGGAGGTCCTGCCCCTGTACGCCCGGCTCTCGCACGCCGAGCAGCACCGCGTCTTCCAGGCGCACACCGGGCGCAGGATCGTTCTGGCGACCAACGTCGCCGAGACCTCCCTGACCGTCCCGGGCATCAAGTACGTCATCGACCCCGGCACCGCGCGCATCTCCCGGTACAGCCATCGCACGAAGGTGCAGCGGCTGCCCATCGAGCCCGTCTCGCAGGCCAGCGCCAATCAGCGCAAGGGCCGCTGCGGCCGTACGTCCGACGGCATCTGCATCCGGCTGTACTCCGAGGACGACTTCCTCGCCCGGCCGGAGTTCACCGACGCCGAGATCCTCCGGACGAACCTCGCCTCCGTCATCCTCCAGATGACCGCGGCCGGCCTCGGCGACATCGAGAAGTTCCCGTTCATCGACCCGCCGGACCACCGCAACATCCGCGACGGCGTCCAGCTCCTCCAGGAACTGAACGCGCTGGACCCGACCGAGAAGGACGTCCGCAAGCGGCTCACGCCGACCGGCCGCAAGCTCGCCCAGCTGCCCGTCGACCCCCGTCTCGCCCGGATGGTCCTGGAGGCCGAGAAGAACGGCTGTGCGCGCGAGGTCATGGTGATCGCGGCCGCGCTCTCCATCCAGGACCCGCGCGAGCGGCCGTCCGAGAAGCAGGCGCAGGCCGACCAGCAGCACGCCCGCTTCAAGGACGAGTCGTCCGACTTCCTCGCCTTCCTCAACCTGTGGCGCTACGTCCGCGAGCAGCAGAAGGAGCGGGGCTCGTCCGCGTTCCGCCGGATGTGCAAGCAGGAGTACCTGAACTTCCTGCGTATCCGCGAGTGGCAGGACATCTACAGCCAGCTGCGGACCGTCGCCAAGCAGATGGGCATCCACCTGAACGAGGAGGACGCGCCCGAGCAGAGCGTCCATGTGTCGCTGCTCGCCGGTCTGCTCTCGCACGTCGGCATGAAGGACGTGAAGGAGACCGGCGGGGAGAGCGGCAGGAGCACGGGGAAGAACGAGTACCTGGGCGCGCGCAGCGCCAAGTTCGCGATCTTCCCGGGTTCGGCGCTCTTCAAGAAGCCTCCGCGTTTCGTGATGTCCGCCGAACTCGTCGAGACCTCGCGGCTCTGGGCGCGCGTCAACGCCAGGATCGAGCCGGAGTGGGTCGAACCGCTGGCCGGTCATCTCCTCAAGCGGACGTACAGCGAACCGCACTGGGAGAAGGACCAGGCCGCAGTGATGGCGTACGAGAAGGTCACGCTGTACGGCGTACCGATCGTCGCGCAGCGGAAGGTGAACTACGGGCGGATCGACCCGGAGGCCAGCCGCGAGCTGTTCATCCGCAACGCGCTCGTCGAGGGCGACTGGCGTACGCACCACAAGTTCTTCGCCGACAACCGCAAGCTCCTCACCGAGGTCGAGGAGCTGGAGCACCGTGCCCGCCGCCGGGACATCCTGGTCGACGACGAGACGCTGTACGACTTCTACGACCAGCGGGTGCCCGAGCACGTCGTGTCCGGGGCGCATTTCGACTCCTGGTGGAAGCACAAGCGCCATGAGGAGCCCGAACTCCTCGACTTCGAACGCTCGATGCTCATCAACGACCGGGCCGGGGCGGTCTCGAAGGACGACTACCCCGACTCCTGGCTCCAGGGACGGCTGAAGTTCCGGGTGACCTACCAGTTCGAGCCAGGTGCGGACGCGGACGGCGTGACCGTCCACATCCCGCTCCAGGTCCTCAACCAGGTCACGGACGAGGGTTTCGACTGGCAGATCCCGGGGCTGCGGGAGGAAGTGGTGACGGAGCTGATCCGTTCCCTCCCGAAGCCGATCCGGCGGAACTACGTTCCCGCCCCCAACTTCGCCCAGAAGTTCCTGGAGCGGGCCGTACCGCTCCAGGAGCCGCTGACGCTGACGATGGCGCGCGAGCTCAAGCGCATGGTCGGAGTGCCGCTGACGGCCGACGACTTCGACTGGTCACGCCTCCCCGACCATCTGAAGATCACTTTCCGGATCGTCGACGAGCGGCGCCGCAACCTCGCCGAGGACAAGGACCTGGAGGCCCTGCAGCTCCAGTTGAAGCCGAAGGCGCGCCAGGCGATCTCGCAGGCCGCCGCGGCGACGGCCGAGCGCGAGGGCGGCGAGTCCCTGGAACGCACGGGACTGACCGACTGGACGATCGGCTCGCTCAGCCGCCTCTTCGAGACGCGCCGGGCCGGCCAGCCCGTGAAGGCCTACCCGGCGCTGGTCGACGACGGCCCGGCGGCGAACACCGTCTCCGTGCGGCTCTTCGACACCGAGGCCGAGCAGGCCGAGGCCATGTGGAAGGGCACCCGCCGGCTGATCCTGCGGAACATCCCGGTGAACCCGGGCAAGTTCGCCTCGGACAAGCTCACCAACGCCCAGAAGCTCGCCCTGTCCGCGAACCCGCACGGTTCGGTCCAGGCCCTCTTCGACGACTGCGCGATGGCCGCCGCGGACAAGCTCATCGCGGACTTCGGCGGCCCGGCGTGGGACGAGGAGTCCTACCGGAAGCTGTACGACAAGGTGCGTGCCGAGATCGTCGACACGACCGTGCGCACGGTCGGGCAGGTGCAGCAGGTGCTCGCCGCCTGGCAGGCCTGTGAGCGCCGTCTGAAGGCGGTCAGGAGCCCGACCCTGCTCGCGAACCTCACGGACGTGCGGGGACAGCTGGACGCCCTGGTGAAGCCCGGCTTCGTCACGGCGACCGGACTGCGGCGCCTGCCGGATCTGATGCGCTATCTGGTCGCCGCGGACCGCCGCCTTCAGCAGATGCCGACCAGCGTCCAGCGGGACACCACGCGCATGGAGAAGGTCCACGAGATGCAGGACGAGTACGCCTGGCTCCTGGAGCAGCTGCCACAGGGCCGGCCGGTGCCCTCGTCGGTCCTGGACATCCGCTGGATGATCGAGGAGCTCCGGGTCAGCTATTTCGCCCACGCGCTGGGCACGGCGTACCCCGTCTCCGACAAGCGGATCGTGAAGGCGATCGACGCCGCTGCCCCGTAACGACGTCTGCACGGGTGGTGAGTTCGACCCCGGGCCCGCCCTCCTGTACAGTCTCTTTTCGCAGCACAGCGCAAGAAAAGTCGCTGCGAAACCTGGTCCTGTGGAGCAGTTTGGAGTGCTCGCCACCCTGTCAAGGTGGAGGCCGCGGGTTCAAATCCCGTCAGGACCGCATGAAGAAAGGCCCGGAGCTTCGGCTCCGGGCCTTTTCGCATGCCTGCTCCCGGACCGCCGCCCTCACGCCCTGTGCGCCTTCACCGCCGCGTACGTCCTCACCGCCGCGTGCGCCGTCCCGGCTTTCGGGTTCGCGCTCCCAGGCGCGCGGTGCGGTTCGCGGCCGTACGTCCGCGGCTTTCGAACCGTCAGCGACTCGGGCGCCGGGGCCCTTCGCTCGCGCGCACCGACCGCTGTACGGCCGTCGGGGCGTCCGGAGGCGCTCCCGCGGCACGTTCCCGTCCCTTGACGGCGTCACATTCCGCAGGTACCCCGGAATCCAGGGCTCTCGCCCTGCCGGCCCCCTGGAGGTGCGTATGGCGGTGTCCGCTCGGCACGAGACCCGGGCTCTGCTCCGAGCCCATCTGGCGGCCGCCTCCGGGTACCGCCACCTGACGCGGCACTGCCCGATCTGTCATCAGCTCCTGCGGCTGGCCATGGAACCCGCCCCGCACGACGAACAGGACCCCGAGAGCGCCCCGGAGGACGAGAGCCCGTCCACGGTGTGACCGAGAGCCGCGGGCGCGCACATCACCCGGTGCGCGTACCGCCGCGATCCGACGGCACGCAACGCCAACTCCTCTAGCGCAGACGGCTCGCGTGCGACAAGGACTGTGGCATGTGACGGGAGTCACCGCATATGTTTTCAGAAGTGCGGAACTTACCCCTCTCCTACAACCAGTCAATTTAATATGTGCAATTGCACTGCTCAACGAGGGCATCCACAGCTGATCCGACAGCCACCCCCAGACTCCGACAAGGCCGCTCACAGGCCGGTCGACGGGGCACGGAGACCGCACAAAAAAGATCGCGCTGGACCCGGCGGAGTCCAGCGCGATCTACGACGCACCCTGTACATGTGGCAAAAAAGCTTGGGCGTGAGCTCTGTTGGGGCAGAACCCGCGTCGCTTGGAGCTGTGGTGTGGACGCCTCGACGGGTTGGGGGACCCGTCAACTTGTCCGGTTATGCGATGGTTCAGGCTTCGCTGCGCTGCTGCGGGATACCCGCGAGCAGTGCGCGGACCTCAGCCTCGCGGTAACGGCGATGCCCGCCGAGCGTGCGGATGGACGTAAGCTTGCCGGCCTTCGCCCACCGCGTGACCGTCTTGGGGTCGACGCGGAACATCGTGGCGACCTCAGCCGGGGTCAGCAGCGGCTCGGCATCAGGGGTGCGAGCGGTCATGAGCGGCCTCCTCGGGAGAACCGAACCTTCTCGGTTCTTTCCTCTAAATTCTGCACCTTGACCCGCGTTGCCCGAAATGGCGGACGCGAGTCGAGTCGGTTATAGGACGAACGGCTTGTCCTCGGCACTACAACTACACCATCCGTCCAGCCGCGTCGGCCAAACCGATGGAATTGCCCTCCCAGGTGTTCATCAGCGACGGAAGCCGATGGACCATGCCATAGCGGACAGTCACGCCACTGTGACGATCAGTCACAGGGCGATCAGGAGCCACCAGACCCCTCAAAGCGTGCAATGCCGAGATTCCCCCCCAAACGTGGGCGGAGGGAGTCCTCCCCCGGACTCCTTGTCCTATTTTGGCACGAGGAGGGGCAAGCGATGCAAGAGCCAGGTAAGTGCCATCCATCACGCTTGCCACCCGTTGACGCATAAGCCCGGATCGGGACCTACGTCCTGGAGTGAGGGTTCTTCAGCGTGTGAGGACCATACGCGAGTTCGACCCGGAATCGGTGAGAAGCAGATCACACTGGACAACGGCCCCAGGGGCCACATCCGTCCCACGCGAACCAACGCGAAAGCGCCCGCCCCGGCCCGCTCGCCGGCGCCCCGCCTCAGTTCGACGAACGCCGGTCCCTGACCGACCGCCAGCGCTCCACCAGCCGCCCGTACGCCTCGCCCGCCGTCGCCCCGTCCCCGGTGCGCAGCGCCTCGATGCCCTCGGCGACATCCGCGGCGGAGTGATCGCCCTCCAGATGCCCCGCCGGCAGGACGTGCACGAGCCCGCCGTAGTCCAGCTCGACCAGCGAGCGCGGATGGAACTCCTCCAGCCAGCGCCCCACGTCGACCAGGCCCTCGATGAGCGGTCCCTCGTCCAGCGCGTCCCTGAGCGTCCTCAGCGCCCGCGCCGTGCGCCGGCGCGCCTGCACCATCGGTGTCCGGTAGCGCAGCAGCGGCGCCGCCCCACCCGGACCCGTCCCCTTCTCGTACTCCCGCTCCTCGTCCGTGACGAGCACGAACCAGTTCAGCGGCACCTGCCAGGTCGAGGTGCGGATCCACGGGCGGGCGTCCGGGTTGCGGGCCAGCCAGCGCTCGTAGTCCAGCGCGGCCTGACGGCGGACCAGCGGCGGCAGGACCGTGTCGAGGACGGACGCCGGAAGTTCCTCGCCCAGCTCGTCCAGGGCCTGCCAGCCGCGCAGCCGGGTGCGCCAGGGGCAGACGCACACCACCCCGTCGATCTCGGCCACGAACGCGTCGCCGCTCTCGTGCACCGGTACGGGGACCGGCGGGGTGGGCAGCAGGTCCGCCAGCGAGCGACGCAGTTCGTCCTGGTACGAGGGGCGCTCGGTGCGCCGGGCGTAGCGCGTCCAGTGGGCGCGCTCCGACTCCGGGAACGCGGCCAGTGGCTCGTACACCCGCAGATACGACGCGTACGGGACGATCACCGCGGACACCTTGGGCACGCCTGCTCCCTCCCCCGTCGACCACCGGGAAAACCAGCGAGAACCGCTCATAACCTGAAGAGAAATCTATGCAAATCGAACCATGGCTGTACCCCGCCCATGGGTGATCCTGAACACTGCGCCGAAGGCGGATCGGCGCAGGCTCTAGTCTCATTCCCACGGAGCCCGCCATCCGCACGGGCCCCGCACCCAACCGCCGTTTTTTACCTGGGAGTCACCACAGTGACCGACGTAACCGGCGCGCCTGCTGATGTACTGCACACCCTGTTCCGTTCGGACCAGGGGGGTCATGAGCAAGTCGTGCTCTGCCAGGACCGCGCCAGCGGCCTCAAGGCCGTCATCGCCATCCACTCCACCGCCCTGGGCCCCGCCCTCGGCGGCACGCGCTTCTATCCGTACGCGAGCGAGCAGGAGGCCGTCGCCGACGCCCTCAACCTCGCGCGCGGGATGTCGTACAAGAACGCCATGGCCGGACTCGACCACGGCGGCGGCAAGGCCGTCATCATCGGCGACCCCGAGCAGATCAAGACCGAGGAGCTGCTCCTCGCGTACGGCCGGTTCGTCGCCTCGCTCGGCGGCCTGTACGTCACCGCGTGCGACGTCGGCACGTACGTCGCCGACATGGACGTCGTGGCGCGCGAGTGCCGCTGGACGACCGGCCGCTCCCCGGAGAACGGCGGCGCGGGCGACTCGTCGGTCCTGACCGCGTTCGGTGTCTTCCAGGGCATGCGGGCCTCCGCCCAGCACCTGTGGGGCGACCCGACCCTGCGCGGCCGCAAGGTCGGCGTCGCCGGCGTCGGCAAGGTGGGCCACCACCTGGTCGATCACCTGCGCGCGGACGGCGCCGAGGTCGTGATCACGGACGTACGGGCCGACTCGGTGCAGCGGATTCTGGACCGGCACCCCTCCGGCGTGACCGCCGTCGCGGACACCGAGGCGCTCATCCGCACCGAGGGCCTCGACATCTACGCGCCGTGCGCGCTGGGCGGAGCGCTCAACGACGACTCCGTGCCGGTGCTCACCGCCAGGATCGTGTGCGGTGCCGCCAACAACCAGCTGGCGCACCCGGGCGTGGAGAAGGACCTCGCGGACCGCGGCATCCTGTACGCCCCCGACTACGTGGTGAACGCGGGCGGTGTCATCCAGGTCGCCGACGAGCTGCACGGCTTCGACTTCGACCGGTGCAAGGCCAAGGCGTCGAAGATCTTCGACACCACGCTGGCCATATTCGCACGTGCGAAGCAGGACGGGATTCCGCCGGCCGCGGCGGCCGACCGGATCGCCGAACAGCGGATGGCGGAGGCACGGCGTCACTGACGCCACTTCCGAGGCCATACCTGCTTGTCAGGGACCCGCCGACGGTCGGTTGGGAGAGAACTCTCACGTCTGTCGGCGGGTCGTACGCCAAGAAGAGGTTAAAATCGCGGTTGACCAGCGAGGACAGGGCACCTCGCGGGTTCTGGGTGAAGGCGCGTGCTGCGGGCGACGTACCGTATGGGCGCGGGCTCAGGTACCGTGGAAGCCCTACGGACCGGTCTCTCCACGGAGAGTCCGTTCCAGATCATGAACGCGTGTCAAGACTCTGGGGCCGTCGAGCCCCGTATCCGAGGGGGTCGAGCCATGGGGCGCGGCCGGGCAAAGGCCAAGCAGACGAAGGTCGCCCGCCAGCTGAAGTACAGCAGCGGCGGGACTGACCTCTCGCGTCTGGCCAATGAGCTGGGCGCTTCGACTTCGAGCCAGCCGCCGAATGGCGAGCCGTTCGAGGACGACGACGAGGAAGACGACCCGTACGCACAGTACGCGGATCTCTACAACGACGACGACGAGGATGAGGACGACCAGTCCGGTCCCCAGTCACAACGTCGCGGCGCTTGACGCAACAGCGTCCCTCGCAGTTTCCGCGACCTCTTCTTCGTGGCGGATCTCTTGGCGTGGGTTTCTGGTAGATCTCGCCTGGCGTATTTCTCGTAGCGACTGCACCTCACCCGGTCCGGGGTTTCACCACCGGACCGGGTTTCGTGCTGCCTCAGGGGCTTCAGCCCGCGTAGTCACCGATGAGCGCCGCGCCCGTGGCGTGGTCCCCGCGCTCGGTGATCTCACCGGCGATCCAGGCGTCCACTCCGCGGTCCGCGAGGGTGGCGAGGGCGACCTCGGCCGACTCCTCGGGCACGATCGCCATCATGCCGACGCCCATGTTAAGCGTCTTCTCCAGCTCCAGGCGCTCGACGCCGCCCGTCCTGCCGACCAGGTCGAACACCGGTGCCGGGGTCCAGGTCTCGCGGTCCACCACGGCGTGCAGACCGTCCGGGACGACACGGGCCAGGTTGGCCGCCAGACCGCCGCCTGTGATGTGGCTGAACGCGTGCACCGCGGTGGTCTTCGTCAGCGTCAGGCAGTCCAGCGAGTAGATCTTGGTCGGCTCCAGGAGCTCCTCGCCGAGCGTGCGGCCGAACTCCTCGATGTGCTGGTCCAGGCTCAGGTTCGCCCGGTCGAAGAGGACGTGCCGGACGAGCGAGTACCCGTTCGAGTGAAGACCGGAGGCCGCCATGGCGATCACCGCGTCACCCTTACGGATGCGATCCGGGCCGAGCAGCTCGTCGGCCTCGACCACGCCCGTACCGGCGCCGGCGACGTCGAAGTCGTCCGGGCCCAGCAGACCGGGGTGCTCGGCCGTCTCGCCGCCCACCAGGGCGCAGCCCGCGAGGACACAGCCCTCGGCGATGCCCTTCACGATGGCCGCCACACGCTCCGGGTGGACCTTGCCCACGCAGATGTAGTCGGTCATGAAGAGCGGCTCGGCGCCGCACACCACGATGTCGTCCATGACCATCGCGACGAGGTCGTGGCCGATGGTGTCGTACACGCCCAGCTGGCGGGCGATGTCCACCTTGGTGCCCACACCGTCCGTGGCGGAGGCGAGCAGCGGACGCTCGAAACGCTTGAGGGCGGAGGCGTCGAAGAGGCCGGCGAAACCGCCGAGGCCGCCGAGGACCTCGGGACGCTGCGTCTTCTTCACCCACTCCTTCATCAGCTCTACGGCGCGGTCGCCCGCCTCGATGTCGACTCCGGCAGCCGCGTAGGACGCACCGGAAGCACTGGTCTCAGACATTGCCTGGGATCTTTCGGGTTGGTGAAACGGGGCTCTGCGGCGCTACGGGCGACGGATGGCGTCAGCCGCGGCCGTGGCTGCGGGACCCGCGGCCAGCTCGGTCTCCAGGAGCTGCTTGCCGAGCAGTTCGGGGTCCGGAAGCTCCATCGGGTACTCGCCGTCGAAGCAGGCGCGGCACAGGTTCGGCTTGTCGATCGTGGTGGCCTCGATCATCCCGTCGATGGAGATGTACGAGAGGGAGTCGGCGCCGAGCGAGGTGCCGATCTCCTCGATGGTCATGCCGTTCGCGATCAGCTCGGCGCGGGTCGCGAAGTCGATGCCGAAGAAACAGGGCCACTTCACGGGCGGGGAGGAGATCCGGATGTGGATCTCCGCCGCACCCGCCTCGCGAAGCATCCGGACCAGGGCGCGCTGGGTGTTGCCGCGCACGATCGAGTCGTCGACGACGACCAGGCGCTTGCCCTTGATGACTTCCTTGAGCGGATTCAGCTTCAGACGGATGCCGAGCTGGCGGATCGTCTGCGAGGGCTGGATGAAGGTCCGGCCGACATACGCGTTCTTGACCAGGCCGGCACCGAACGGGATGCCGGAGGCTTCCGCGTAACCGATCGCGGCGGGCGTCCCGGACTCCGGGGTCGCTATCACCAGGTCGGCCTCCACAGGGGCTTCCTTGGCGAGTTTGCGACCCATCTCGACGCGCGAGAGGTACACGTTCCGACCGGCGATGTCCGTGTCGGGGCGGGCCAGATAGACGTACTCGAAGACACAGCCCTTGGGCTTCGCTTCCGCGAATCGCGAGGTCCGCAGACCGTTCTCGTCGATGGCGACGAACTCGCCCGGCTCGATCTCGCGCACATAGCTGGCGCCGCAGATGTCGAGGGCCGCGGACTCGGAGGCCACCACCCAGCCACGCTCCAGACGGCCGAGGACCAGCGGGCGGATGCCCTGCGGGTCGCGGGCCGCGTAGAGGGTGTGCTCATCCATGAAGACGAGCGAGAAGGCGCCTCTGACCTGCGGGAGGATCTTGGCGGAAGCCTCTTCCACGGTCAGCGGCTTGCCGTCGTCGTCGACCTGGGCCGCGAGGAGCGCGGTGAGCAGGTCGGTGTCGTTGGTGGCCGCCACACGAGTGGTGCGGCCTTCCTGCTTGGGCAGCTCGGCGACCATCTCGGCGAGCTGCGCCGTGTTGACGAGGTTGCCGTTGTGACCGAGCGCGATCGAGCCGTGCGCGGTGGCACGGAACGTCGGCTGGGCGTTCTCCCACACGGAGGCACCGGTGGTCGAGTAGCGGGCGTGACCGACCGCGATATGACCCTGGAGCGAACCGAGCGAGGTTTCGTCGAAGACCTGGGACACGAGGCCCATGTCCTTGAAGACGAGGATCTGGGAGCCGTTGCTGACCGCGATTCCCGCGGATTCCTGACCCCGATGCTGGAGGGCGTAGAGCCCGAAGTAAGTGAGCTTGGCGACCTCTTCGCCCGGAGCCCAGACACCGAAGACGCCACAAGCGTCCTGGGGGCCTTTCTCACCGGGAAGCAGATCATGATTGAGTCGACCGTCACCACGTGGCACGGCACCGAGTGTAGGCGAGATCGACCACTGGTCCGAATTGGGGATTCGGCGCCTTAATGGATCACTCGTCGGCCACCGCACTGACGAAAGCGCCGTTTTCGCTGGTCAGCGTGATGCCACGATGATCCAAGTCGTAGGCGACCCTGCCGTCGAAGAGCTTCAGCAGCGACTTCTCGGTCCTCATGAGTGAGCCTTGGCACATCATGCGGGTGGTCCTGACCGGGCCGAGGGTGATATGTCCGTCGCTCACGGTGGCCTGGGCGGACGCGTGGTTGCAGCCGAGGCGTCCGTCGAAGGTCCCGTTCTCGCCGAGGACGAAGTACACCTCGGCGCCCTTCGGGAGCGACTGGGCCACGTTCGTGTCACCGAGTGCCGTGACCGTCCACTTCGTCCCGCGCAGGGGCGCGTCCCGCTCCTTGGTGAGGCTGACCCTGTCGCCGCTGTCCGCGGTGAGCGTCAGCCGGTCGCCGTCGGTCTTCGTCGTGAACGCGCTCTCGTCCGCGAACGTGCGGCTCAGGCTCCGCTCGAAGCTCATCGGGCCCTTCTCACAGCCCATGTCGGTCGTCTGGATCTCGCCGAACTCGACACGGTCGCCCTTGACGGTGGCCTTCGAGCCGAATCCGTTGCAGCCGAGGTTGCCGCTGACGCGACCGTCCTCGTCGATCTTCAGATACGCGCCGGACGGGGCCCGCGCGGTCTTTCCGTCCACGGTGAGGCTGTCGACCGTCCAGTGGACGCCGGTCACCGGTGCCGCGTCCGTCCGGGCGGAGCCGCTCCCCGTCGTCTGACTGCCGCACGCCACGGCAAGGGGAAGCAGGGTCAGGACACTGAGGGTCGTTCGCTGCTTGTCCATGCCGATGTGACGGGACGGGTGGGGGTGTTGGTTCCCGTCGGGGCCGGAGTCTCCGACGGGCCCGCCCACGGGTGCCTGGGTCGACACGGGTGCCTGTACGGGAGGGTCAGCCCATCAGGGGGAGCAGTCCGCCCAGGTCGGCGCGCTCGCCGCCGGCACTGACCTTCGCGTCGTCCAGCGCCGCCTTCCACTCCGTACGTCCCGTCGCGAGCCGGATCCAGGTCAGCGGGTCCGTCTCGACGACGTTCGGCGGGGTGCCACGAGTGTGCCGGGGCCCTTCCACGCACTGCACGACGGCGTACGGCGGGATCCTGACCTCCGTCGACGCGCCGGGCGCCTTCACGGCGATCGCGTCGGCGAGCAGGCGGGTGCAGGCGGCGAGGGCCTGGCGGTCGTACGGGATGTCGAGGCCCGGCACCGCGCGGTTCAGGTCGTCGGTGTGGACGACGAGTTCGACGGTCCGGGTGACCAGGTAGTCGGCGAGGGTCATGGCGCCGGTGCGCGTGGCGAGGAGCCGGCCGTCCGGAGCGGTGGCCAGACGCTCGGTGATCCGCCGCTCGGTACGGGCGTACAGCGCGTCGAGGTCCGGATTCCGCTCCGCGAGGTCGCGGCTGTCGTCGGCGATGTCCCCGGCCCGCGCGGCGGTGGCGAACGGCCAGTCGAGCAGCGCGAGTTCCCTGGTGGCGGGCTCCGGCCGGTCGAGGTTCCGGCTCACGGTCTCGACGGCCATGGTGACGTGTGCGGCCAGCTCCCGCACGGTCCACGCGCCGAGGTGCGTGGGGAGCGCCAACTGCTCCTCGCTCAGGGCGCGGACGCCTTCTCGTACGTTCCCGAACTGCGCGAGGACCGCGGTGCGGATCTTGGCGGAGTCGTACGTGCGGGCGCGCTTCTTGACCGGGGGCATGATCCTCACCCTAGAACCGGGGGACGGGCGGTCGTCGGCATTTTCGTCTCCGGGTCTCGGGGTCTCCTGTCCGGGGGCCGGGTTCGGACGACCCGGGACAGGCGAAGGCCCCGCCCGGAAACCCGGACGGGGCCTTCGTACGCACAACCGGGTTACGCCAGCAGCGCCGGGATCGTCCCCTCGTGGGCCGTCCGCAGCTCGGCCAGGGAGAGCGCGAACTCGCCCTGGACGTCGATCACCGCCGCGTCGGACTCGATGCCGTCGACCACCCCGATGCGGGTGACGGGCAGGCCCCGGGCACCGCACATGTCGTTGAAGCGGAGCTCCTCCGAACGCGGGACGGCGACGACCGCGCGGCCCGCCGACTCCGAGAAGAGGAAGGTGAACGCGTCGAGACCGTCGGGCACGATCAGCCGCGCGCCCTTGCGGCCGTGCAGCGCCGACTCGACCACGGCCTGGACCAGACCGCCGTCGGACAGGTCGTGCGCGGAGTCGATCATGCCGTCGCGGGAGGCCGAGATGAGGATCTCGGCGAGCAGCCGCTCGCGCTCCAGGTCGACCTTCGGCGGCAGACCGCCGAGGTGGTCGTGCACGACCTGCGACCAGGCCGAACCGCCGAACTCCTCGCGGGTGTCACCGAGCAGGTAGAGGAGCTGGCCCTCTTCCTGGAAGGCGACCGGGGTGCGGCGGGCGACGTCGTCGATGACGCCCAGCACGGCCACGACCGGAGTCGGGTGGATGGCGACCTCGCCGGTCTGGTTGTACAGCGAGACGTTGCCGCCGGTCACCGGGGTGCCCAGCTGCTGGCAGGCGTCGGCCAGACCGCGGATCGCCTCGGCGAACTGCCACATGACGGCCGGGTCCTCGGGCGAGCCGAAGTTCAGACAGTCGGAGACGGCGAGCGGCTTGGCACCGGTGGTGGCGACGTTCCGGTACGCCTCGGCGAGGGCCAGCTGCGCGCCCGCGTACGGGTCGAGCTTGGCGTAGCGGCCGTTGCCGTCGGTCGCGATGGCGACGCCGAGCCCGGTCTCCTCGTCGATGCGGATCATGCCCGAGTCCTCGGGCTGCGCCAGCACCGTGTTGCCCTGCACGAAGTGGTCGTACTGGGAGGTGATCCAGGACTTGGAGGCCTGGTTCGGGGAGGAGACCAGCCGGAGGACCTGGTCCTTCAGCTCCTCGCCCGTCGTCGGGCGGGGCAGCTTGCCCGCGTCGTCGGCCTGGAGGGCGTCCTGCCAGGACGGACGGGCGTAGGGGCGCTCGTAGACCGGGCCGTCGTGCGCGACCGTGCGCGGGTCGACGTCGACGATCTTGCCGCCGTGCCAGAAGATCTCCAGGCGGTCGCCGTCGGTGACCTCACCGATGACGGTGGCGATGACGTCCCACTTGTCGCAGATCTCCAGGAAGCGGTCGACCTTCGCCGGCTCGACGACCGCGCACATGCGTTCCTGCGACTCGCTCATGAGGATCTCCTCGGGCGAGAGCGTGGAGTCGCGCAGCGGTACGTCGTCCAGGGTGACGCGCATGCCGCCGGAGCCGTTGGACGCCAACTCGCTGGTGGCGCAGGACAGACCGGCCGCGCCGAGGTCCTGGATGCCGACGACCAGCTTCTCGGCGAAGGCCTCCAGGGTGCACTCGATGAGGAGCTTCTCCTGGAAGGGGTCACCGACCTGGACGGCGGGACGCTTCGACGGCTTGGCGTCGTCGAAGGTCTCCGAGGCGAGGATCGACGCGCCGCCGATGCCGTCGCCGCCCGTGCGGGCCCCGTACAGGATGACCTTGTTGCCCGTGCCCGACGCCTTCGCGAGGTGGATGTCCTCGTGCCGCATGACGCCGATGGCACCGGCGTTGACCAGCGGGTTGCCCTGGTAGCAGGCGTCGAAGACGACCTCGCCGCCGATGTTGGGCAGGCCCAGACAGTTGCCGTAGCCGCCGATGCCCGCGACGACGCCCGGGAGGACGCGCTTGGTGTCGGGGTGGTCGGCCGCGCCGAAGCGCAGCGGGTCGACGACCGCGACCGGCCGGGCGCCCATGGCGATGATGTCGCGCACGATGCCGCCGACGCCGGTGGCCGCGCCCTGGTAGGGCTCGACGTACGACGGGTGGTTGTGCGACTCGACCTTGAAGGTGACCGCGTAGCCCTGGCCGACGTCGACGACACCGGCGTTCTCGCCGATGCCGACGAGCAGCGCGTCGGACTGCGGGGCCTTCTCGCCGAACTGGCGCAGGTGGACCTTCGAGGACTTGTAGGAGCAGTGCTCGGACCACATGACGGAGTACATGGCGAGCTCGGCGCCGGTGGGCCGGCGGCCGAGGATCTCGACGACGCGCTCGTACTCGTCCTTCTTCAGGCCCAGTTCGGCCCAGGGCAGCTCGACATCGGGGGTCGCGGCCGCGTTCTCGACCGTGTCCAGAGGCGTGCGGCTCATGCGTTGACCAGCTTCTTGAGGATCGAGGTGAAGAAGGGGAGGCCGTCGGTGCGGCCGGAGCCGACGAGGGGCTCGACGGCGTGCTCCGGGTGCGGCATCAGACCGACGACATTGCCCGCCTCGTTCGTGATGCCGGCGATGTCACGCAGCGAGCCGTTCGGGTTGACGTCCACGTAACGGAACGCGACCCGGCCTTCCGCCTCCAGCATGTCGAGCGTGTGCTCGTCAGCGACGTACCGCCCGTCCATGTTCTTCAGCGGGATGTGGATCTCCTGGCCGGACGCGTAGTCGGCGGTCCAGGCGGTCTCCGCGTTCTCCACCCGCAGCTTCTGGTCGCGGCAGATGAAGTGGAGGTGGTTGTTGCCGAGCATCGCGCCCGGGAGAAGGTGCGCCTCGGTGAGGACCTGGAAGCCGTTGCAGATGCCGAGAACCGGCATTCCGGACTTCGCCTGCTCGATGACGGTCTCCATCACCGGCGAGAAGCGCGAGATGGCGCCCGCCCGCAGATAGTCGCCGTACGAGAAACCGCCGGGCAGCACCACGGCGTCGACCTGCTTGAGGTCCTTGTCCTTGTGCCAGAGAGCGACGGGTTCGGCACCGGCCAGCTTGATCGCGCGCTGCGTGTCGCGGTCGTCGAGGCTGCCCGGAAAGGTGACGACTCCAATACGAGCGGTCACTTTCCGGCCTCCGCGACTTCCTCGACCTTGACGGTGAAGTCCTCGATCACGGTGTTGGCGAGGAAGGATTCCGCCAGTTCATGGATGCGGGCGAGCGCGGCGTCGTCCACCGGTCCGTCCACTTCCAGTTCGAATCGCTTTCCCTGACGGACGTCGGAGACACCTTCGAAACCGAGGCGCGGCAGTGCACGCTGCACCGCCTGGCCCTGGGGGTCGAGGATCTCCGGCTTGAGCATGACGTCGACTACGACGCGTGCCACTGGCACTCCCGGTGTGTGGTGCTGAGCAGGTCCCTTCAGACTACCCGTACAAAATTTCTACTCGCGTAGATTCGTAGAATCCTACGTGACCCCGATCACGATCCCGCATCGGCGCGGGGGCATGCACGGAAAATCCTGGGAAAAACCGCAGAAGAGCGGCAGGACCCCATTGCCTGCGGACACGCGGAAGGATTTAGTCGGGCTTCACAATGCAATGCCGGGCACTGTACAAAGGAATTGGCAATAGCCGATACTTTGCTCGATAACAGCCGGACAGCCGACATCTCCCCGACAACTCCGTGACGTCCACGCACGTCATGACCGTTGATCGCAGAGGTGTCGCACGAAGGGACCGATATTCGTGGCGCAGCGTGTCGTGGTCACTCTCTTTGACGACATCGACGGCTCGGAAGCGGCGGAGACGATCGCCTTCGGACTCGACGGCAAGTCGTACGAGATCGACCTCAATCCAGCCAATGCCAAGAAACTGCGTAAGGTGCTCGCGCCCTACCTCGAGGCCGGCCGCAAGCAGTCGAAGTCCGGGAAGGCGTACACGCACACCGCGCTGACGCCAGACCCGGCCGCGGTCCGCGCCTGGGCCCGCTCCAACAAGATGGACGTGCCGCCGCGCGGCCGGATCCCCAAGAAGGTCTACGAGGCGTTCGCCGAGGCGCACTGAGCCGGCGCCCCCGCGCGGGGTGCCCGCAGACCCCTCCACCGGACCCCCGGAACAACCGACTTGCGCTGACCCCCCGCAGATCAGCTAGAGTCTGGAACACGCCGAGGGACACGGTCGAAAGACCGGAACCGAGGAGTCTTGCGGGTGTAGTTCAGTAGCAGAACATCCCCCTTCCAGGGGGAAGGCGCAGTGTGCAATTCCTGTCACCCGCTCTGCATCTCTTACCGACCACAGTTGTGGATCAGGTAGGGTGGTGCTCGCACCGATCGGTGAAAGCCGGTCGGAGGCAATGCGGACGTAGCTCAGTTGGTAGAGCGCAACCTTGCCAAGGTTGAGGTCGCGAGTTCGAGCCTCGTCGTCCGCTCCAGCAGGCAAAGGCCCCGGTCAGTCGACCGGGGTCTTTCTCGTGTTCGCGTAGGCCGGATCTTCGTCCGGGGCGCGGATGTCCGCACGCGTATCGGTGTCCTCCCACGTATCGCCGCCCCCTCGCGCAGGGTGCCGTCTGACATTTGTCATGCGGAGTGATGACACCGCGCACTGCTGCCGGAACCCGTCCGCCGGGACGCTGATTTCATGAACACGAACGAGCACGATGACGTGATCGAGGTCACTGATCTGCGGCGCGTGTACGGGGGCGACGGAAGAGATTTCGAGGCGGTGCGCGGAGTCACCTTCTCCGTGGGCCGCGGTGAGCTCTTCGCTCTCCTCGGTACCAACGGCGCGGGAAAGACATCCACCGTCGAGCTGATCGAGGGTCTCGCTCCCCCGGCCGGCGGACGCGTACGGGTCCTCGGGCACGATCCCTACACGGACCGGGCGGCCGTACGGCCCCGCATCGGCATGATGCTGCAGGAAGGCGGCTTCCCGTCCGAGCTGACAGCCGCGGAGACGATCCGCATGTGGGCGGCGTGCACCAGCGGAGCCCGGCCCGCCGAACAGGCACTGGAGCTGGTCGGCCTCGCGCACCGGTCCGACGTGCGCGTGAAGCAGTTGTCCGGGGGTGAGAAGCGCCGCCTGGACCTGGCGCTCGCGCTGCTCGGCCGCCCCGAGGTCCTCTTCCTCGACGAGCCGACGACCGGCCTCGACGTGGAAGGCCGCCGGAGCACCTGGGAGTTGGTGCGCGAGCTGCGCGACGGCGGGACCACGGTCCTGCTGACCACCCACTACCTGGAAGAGGCGGCGGAACTCGCCGACCGGCTGGCGATACTCCACGAAGGACACATCGCGGCCATCGGCACCCCGGCCGAGGTCACCGCCTCCCAGCCCTCGCGCATCTCCTTCGAACTGCCCGACGGCTACTTCCCCGGCGACCTGCCCCCGCTGGCCGAACTCGGTGTGAGCGGTCATGAGACGGCGGGCCGTGTGATCAAGCTGCGCACCAACGAGCTGCAACGGACGGCGACCGCCCTGCTGGTGTGGGCCGAGCGGGCGCGGGTCGAGCTGCGGGGGCTCGATGTGCGCCCGGCCTCCCTGGAGGAGGCGTTCCTGCGGATCGCGCGCGAGGCGGGAACGCGGGACGCGGAGCGCACAACGGCGGCGGGACCACCCGGCGCGAGGACGGCGGGGCCGATCGCGGACACGCGGAACAGGGGGACAGCGGCATGACCGGAACTGCAGTCACGACCGGTACCGGCACGGCCGGGACCACCACCGCGGGACGGACGATCGCGCTGGCCCGCGCCGAGCTGACACTGCTCGGCCGCACCAAGGCGACGCTGGCCGCGGCGCTGTTCGTACCGCTGACGTTGCCGTTCACGCTCCGCTCGACCGTCGACCAGATGAACCTGAAGGGCACCGGACTCACCGTCGGCGCGATCCTGCTCCCCTCCGCCATCGGCTTCTCGCTCCTCTTCGCCGTCTACGGCTCCCTGGTGACCGTGTACGCGGCCCGCCGAGAAGAACTCGTCCTCAAGCGGCTGCGTACCGGTGAACTGCGGGACACGGAGATCCTCGCGGGCGCCGCGCTGCCCTCGGTGGCGATCGGCCTCGCCCAGTGCATGATCCTGACCGTCGCCTGTCAGGTGACGCTCGGTGTCGGAGCACCCAGGTCACCCCATCTCGTCCTGCTGGGGCTGCTGTTGGCGCTCGTCACCTGGCCCGCCCTCGCGGCCGTCACCGCCGGCTTCAGCCGGAGCATCGAGGGCGCCCAGGTCGCGGCCACGCCCCTTACCCTGGTGTCGCTGGCCGGCTCCGGGACCTTCGTCCCCCTGGACATGCTGCCCGACGGCATGGCCTCCTTCTGCGAACTGCTGCCCCTCACCCCGGTGATCACCCTGATCCGCGGCGGCTGGGCCGGGCACCTCTCCGCCCACGACACCGCGGGCGCCGTCGTCATCGCGGTGGCCTGGACCGTGATCGCGGTGTTTGCTGTACGACGGTGGTTCCGCTGGGAACCTCGGCGGTGACCACGGACGCGGGGGTGGGCATGACCAGGCCGGCCGGCTGGTGGCGGGGCAAGAGCACACCCGCGAAGGTCGAGACGTACACACGGTGGTCGTTCCACTTCTTCGCCGTGATCGAGGCCGTCTCGATCGGGCTGCCCATCTTCGGGAACGTGTCGACGGCACGGTCCTGGACCCTCTTCCTGCTGGTGTGCGGGCACTCCGCGCTCTGCGCGGTGACCGCCTCGCGGGCGCTGGACCGGGCGCGCGGCACCCGCGAGCAGCTCGGGCGGACGCTGCTCTCACTCGCCGTGGGCACCTGCGTGGTGGCCGTCGTGGGGGTCGTCCTCTCCGGCACGCCCTGGCGCCCGGCGAGCGACGGCGAGTTCCTGGTCGCCTCCTCCCTGTTCGTCGGTGTCACGGCGTTCGGCACGGGCACGCTCGCGCTCGGGACACGCGACAGACGCCGGATGGCCTGTGCCGTGCTCGGTGCGTCCGCGGGTGCCGGCGCTCTCTCCCTGCCCCTCGGCTTCGCGGGCCCTGCCGCGCTGATCACCGCCGTTCTGGTCCTGCTCACCGCCGGATTCCTGACCTTCACCGCGGCCTTCTCCGTCTGGCTGCTCAACGCCGTCTACGAACTCGACGAGGCCCGCGAGACCCGCGCCCGGCTCGCCGTCGCCGAGGAGCGGCTGCGCTTCGGCCGCGATCTGCACGACGTGATGGGCCGCAACCTCGCGGTGATCGCTCTCAAGAGCGAACTCGCGGTGCAGCTGGCCAGGCGGGGGCGCACCGAGGCCGTGGACCAGATGACCGAGGTGCAGCGGATAGCCCGGGAGTCCCAGCGGGAGGTGCGTGAGGTCGTACGGGGATACCGCGATGCCGACCTGGCCACCGAACTGGCGGGAGCGCAGGGCGTGCTGACCGCGGCGGGCATCGACTGCCAGATCACCGGCACGGCCACGGACCTGCCCGCGCAGGTCCAGTCGGCGCTCGGCTGGGTCGTCCGGGAAGCGACCACGAATGTGCTGCGGCACGGGGACGCCAGAAGCTGCGCGCTGGCCCTGCGGGTGACGGAGGAGCGGGTGACCCTCACCATCGAGAACGACGGGGCGCCGGACGGGACGGAGCCGGTCCCCGGGCCGGACGGGGGCTCGGGGCAGCGGAGAGGCTCCGGGCTCGTGGGACTGCGGGAGCGGCTGGGGGAGGTGGACGGCGTACTGCGGGCCGGCGCGAGCGGTGGAGTGTTCCGGCTGACGGCGGACGTACCTCTGTCGCCCGCCCCGGACGGAGAACGGCCGTCCCTCTCGTCCGTTCCGCACCAGATGAAAGAGGTCACCCCATGACGGCCGTGTCGCCGGGCGCGTCGACGCCCGCACCTCCCGTGCGGCTGCTGCTCGCCGACGACGAGCATCTGATCCGGGGAGCTCTGGCCGCGCTGCTCGGGCTGGAGGACGACCTGGTCGTGGTGGCCGAGGCGGCGACCGGACCGGAGGCGCTGGCGATGGCGCGGGCGCACGTGCCCGATGTCGCCGTCCTGGATCTTCAGATGCCCGGGGCGGACGGTGTGAGCGTGGCCACATCCCTGCGGGCCGAACTGCCGGGCTGCCAGGTGCTGATCGTGACGAGTCACGGGCGGCCGGGGCATCTGAAGCGGGCGCTTACGGCGGGTGTACGCGGGTTCGTCCCGAAGACGGTCAGTGCGCGGCGGCTTGCGGAGATCATCCGTACAGTGCACGCGGGAAACCGTTATGTGGACCCGGAGTTGGCCGCCGACGCGATCTCCGCCGGGGACTCGCCGCTGACCGCGCGCGAGGCCGAGGTGCTCGAATTGGCCGCCGACGGGGCGCCCGTGGCGGAGATCGCGGAGCGGGCCGCGCTGTCCCAGGGGACTGTACGGAACTACCTGTCGTCGGCCGTGTCCAAGCTGGGCGCGGAGAATCGTCACGCCGCGGTGCGTCTCGCGCGGGAGCGAGGTTGGGTATAGTGGCTCTCGCGCCACGGCGCATGCGGACGTAGCTCAGTTGGTAGAGCGCAACCTTGCCAAGGTTGAGGTCGCCAGTTCGAACCTGGTCGTCCGCTCCGGAAAGAGAAGCCCCCGACCTCAGGTCGGGGGCTTCTTCGTGTGCTCCGGCCGGGGCCGGAGATTCTCCGGACCGTCCGGCCCGGGTGGTTGCCGGGCCCGGCCGTCGGCCGGGCCCGGGGTGGGGTCAGGACCAGCTGATGCCCGTCAGACGCTCGTAGGCCTCGATGTACTTGGCGCGGGTGGCTTCCACGACGTGCTCGGGCAGGGCGGGCGGCGGCTGCTCGCTCTTGCGGTCCCAGCCGGATTCCGCGGAGGTCAGCCAGTCACGGACGTACTGCTTGTCGAAGGACGGCTGCGCGTGGCCCGGCTCCCACACGTCGGCGGGCCAGAAGCGCGAGGAGTCGGGGGTCAGCACCTCGTCGGCGAGGACCAGGGTCTCCCCCTCGTAGCCGAACTCGAACTTCGTGTCCGCGAGGATGATGCCCCGCCCACGGGCGATGTCGCGGGCGCGGCCGTAGACGGCGAGGGTCGCCTGGCGCAGTTCGGCGGCGGTGTCGGCGCCGACCTGACGGGCGACCTCCTCGTACGAGACGTTCTCGTCGTGTTCGCCGACCGCGGCCTTGGTGGCGGGGGTGAAGATCGGCGCGGGGAGTTCCGAGCCGTCGACGAGGCCCTCGGGGAGCGCGAGGCCGCAGACGGTGCGGGACTCGTTGTACTCGACGAGGCCCGAGCCGGTCAGGTAGCCGCGGGCGACGCATTCGACCGGGGCCATCCGCAGGGACTTGCAGATCAGGGTGCGGCCGGCCCAGTCGGCGGGGGCGCCCGGTGGGAGTTCGGTGCTCAGCACGTGGTTGGGCGCCAGTTCGGAGAGCTGATCGAACCACCACAGGGAGAGCTGGGTGAGCGTGCGGCCCTTGTCGGGGATCTCGGTGGGGAGAACCCAGTCGTAGGCGGAGATGCGGTCGCTGGCGACCATCACGAGGTCGCCCGCCTCGTTCTGGTACAGGTCGCGCACCTTGCCGGTGTGCAGATGTACCAGACCCGACACCTGGAGGGGCTCGGGCTTTTCGACGAATCCGGACACGGTTCCTCCCCGTGGTTCTGTCCAAGTGACTCGATTCTCCCGTATGGGACGAGCGGGTTCGGACAGGGGGCGTGATGTGCGGGCCTCGGTGTGCGCGAAGCGGGCCTGGTGGGATGCGCCTCGGCCGGACTTCCCCCGCCGGGTTTCAGTCGTGTTTGCAGATGCGGTCGAGGAGATTGGCGGTCGCTCGCTGGATACGCGGGTCCACGTGGCCGGGGCGATCGAGGGCCGGAGACCACGCGAACGTTCCGGACGCGAAGACCAGGGCGCCGGACGGGGCCCGGTAGAGCGAGGTCTCCTGATGCCGGGCAGTGCCCTCGCTGTCCGGGTACGGGGAGTGCGCGAGAAGGATCCGGCCCTGGTGCTCCGGCAGTGGGGTGCGCGGGAAGTAACGGTCCGCCTCACCGGCGACCATGCCCGCCACTTCGTCGCCCTCGTGCGCGCCGGTCGCCTCCCACAGCCAGTGGTCGGCGTTGCGGACGATCAGGGGGTGCGGCTCGGGGACGCGTCCCGCGTACTGGATGCCGATGAGCTGCTGCTCCGGGCGGTCGATCTCGCGCCACAGGGCGGGCCTGCCGGGACCCCGGCGCTTCCGGCAGGTCAGCAGCCGGTCGGCCACACCCGAGGGGGACGGACCCAACTCCACCTGCCAGTACATGGTGTTGGCGGAGAGGAAGACGAGCGAGGTGCCGTGTTCGCGGGCGAGTTCCGCGGTGCGGCGCATCTGCGGCGACCAGTACTCGTCGTGGCCCGGGAAGACCAGGCCGCGGTAGCGGGTGGGATCGACGCGTCCGGCGTGCAGGTCGCGGGCGTCGGCGTACGCGAGGTCGTAGCCGTAACGCTCCGCCCAGCGGATGAAGTCGTAGGCGTGGCCCACATGGAGGGGGAGGCCCGCGCCCGCGTACGGGCGGTCGAAGGAGACGGTCGTCGCGGCGTCGGCCTCACCGAGCAGACGGCCGTCCTCGTCCCAGGCGTGGTAGAGGCTGGCGCCGGTGTGGCCGTCCTCCGGGTACAGGTTGTACGCCTGCCAGGTGATGTCCGGGAGCAGCAGGAGCAGGTCGGCCGTCTGGTGATTGCGGACGGTGAAAGGGACGTGCGAGCGGTAGCCGTCGGCGGTGGTGAGGACGGCGACATAGGCGCCGACGCTCCAGTAGGACGGGATCTGGAGGCGCCAGGACAGCCACCAGTGGTGGCAGGAGACGGTGCGGTCGGCCGTGAGCGGCGGTGGCTGGACGATCCCGGAGAGACGCGGGCTCGTGGTGATCTTGCTGGCGCCGTCCCCGCCGTAGTGGCCGATGCGGTAGATGTCGACGCTGAACTCCTGCGGCGGATCCACGGTGACATGGAAGTCGATGGACTCGCCGGGAGCGGCGGCACCCGTGGTGGTGAAGCCCTTGATCTGGCGATGGACGTCGTCCGCGGAGCGGGGGCCTCCGGTGCCGGAGCGCGCGCGGGTGCCGGGGGTGGTGCGCGGGGCCGGGATCCTGGAGGCGCCGGTCGCCGGGTGCGGCGGCTGGGCCACGTCGGTGTCCAGGTACCAGGGGACGACATGGCCGGTGTCGTCGAAATAGGTCTCACTGCCGCGGAGCCAGGGAACGGGACCCTGGCCGAAGGGGTCCGTGACGGCGTGCGCGAGTGCTCCCGACTCCCAGCGGCGGATCTGCTCCGATCCCATGCCTGCTCCCCTCCCTGGTGCCCCCGTCGCACTGGTAAGCCCTTGCGCTGTGCGCGATCGGTCCCAGCACATCACATTACGCACGCAGTCCGTCACCGTTCGTCGCGAATTGACGTGAGTGGAACGGCTGCCTCCACCGGGGCGGAGGCGACGGCGAACAGCGGGGACCGGCCGCCGGAAGGGCGTCAGACCAGGCGGACCGGCTTCTCCGGGCGGACGCCGAGGTGACGGAGCCAGTCCCGCAGGGGCGCCGGATCACCGGTCTCTATCAGGGTGAGGACCCGGGGGCCGAGGTCGGCGGCCCGTTCCCCCGCGACGAGGAGGGACGGGCCGTCCAGCCAGTCGAGTCCGGGGGTCGCCCCGGCGGTGTCCATCGCGGCGCAGCAGACCATGGCCGTGACGTGGTCGGCCAGCAGCTCGCGACCGGTGCGGGGCGGCTGGAGGGGGAACAGCGGAAGCATCCCGTCGTCCCAGAGGGCGTGGTCGGGGCCCTGCTGCTCGGCGCCCCCGGCGGGCGGATGCGGGGCCGGGACGGACGCCTCCTCGCGGGCCAGTTCCGCGGTGAGCCCGGTCGCGAGAGCGGCCGACCGTTCGTTCCCCACGGCGAGGTCCGGGTCGTCGCTCTCCGCGATGCCCATCTCCCCGTACGCCTCCGTGCGGTGCACGGCGAGGGCGGCATCCGGGTCGGGGGCCGGGGCCGCGGCGATCCTGTCGTCCGCCGGTGCGGACAGGTGCTCCGTCGGTGCGGTCAGATGGTCCATCACCCGGGCCAGCGTCGGGCCGTCCGCCTCGGGCAGCGCGGGGTCGGCGGGGTGCCGGACGCCGAGCACGTCCAGGACACGGTGGAGGCGGGCCGCGTCCGTACGCCACTTACGGTCGACGACCTCGTCCGGGTAGTCCTGCCAGTCGACCGGCGCCCAGTCGGGGCCGGCCTCGGCGGGGCCGCCGTGAAAGAGGCGGGCGGCGAGCAGCGAAGCCGCCTCGTCCACGGTGCCGGGCTCCTCGAGCAGGTCGCAGGCGGGGCGTTCGCCGAGGCGGGAGGTGAAGCCCTCGGCCAGGCGGTCGCGGCGGGACAGCTCGGTCAGCGCCGCGACGACGCCCACGTCCAGCCGCGAGGGCCAGCGGCCCATGCGCCAGGCGGGCAGCGCGACACGGGTCAGCAGCCGGTCCCAGCCCGCGTACGCCAGACCCACCTGTTCCTGGGCGACGATCCGCACGCCGTAGTCCACAGCCTGTGCGCGCTCGGCCGCCGCGGCCGCCACACCCCGCTCCATCTCGGCGGCATGGCCCCGGCAGCTGCGCAGCAGAAGACGGGTCACCCAGCCCACACCGGCCAGGACCGTGCGGGACAGCGGGCCGCGGCCGGGTGCCGAGGCCACGGCCACGGCCGCGTCCAGGCCCCGTACGAAACGGCGGGCCGCGGCTATGTCCGGGTGCGCCGACGGGCCCGTACCGGCGACGACCGGGGCGAGGACCGCCCGCAGCTCGCCGACCCGCATCCACCACAGGAAGGGGGAACCGATGACGAGGACGGGGGTGGCGGGGGCTCGGCGGGCACGGTTCGTCAGTCCGGGCACTCCCCGGCCGCCGGCCAGGGTGCCCCGCCCGTCGTCCGGGCGGTCCGACGCGTCCCCGCTGCCCGACGAGGACCGGCCGTGCGCCCGGTGGGTGCGGTCCTCGAGCCAGCTGTCGCAGTCCGGGGTGAGCGCTATCGCCGAGGGGGCCGGTACGTCGAGACGGTCGGCCAGGTCACGGACCATCCGGTAGAGATCGGGGGCCGATGACTCGGAGACCGGGACCGTGGGGCTCATCGCGGGCCGGGCACGGGCCACGACGAGCGCGATGCCCGCCGCCGCCAGGAGGACGACAACGGCGACGATCGTCACGATCCACCGCGCGGTCCCCCAGGGCTCGCCGGTAATACGGCCGGTGGAGCCACCGACGAGCAGCACGACGGCCGCGGCCGCGGGCAGCAGGGCGACGGCCAGCGCCCTGCTGCGGACGCGCAGCACAGCGAGAGCCCGGGAGCGCGCGGTCTGCGCGCCCACCTCCACACCCATACCGGTCACGACCGGACGTCACCCCCTATTGTCCGCCGGGCCCCGGCCTTTCCACTGCCGGTGCCGACGGATGCCCTGGCGTTGCTCACTCCCCCACTGTGGCACCCGCCACCGACATCGCAATGCCGGTGGGCCAAGTGCCGGAATGCTTTCGCCGCACCCTAGTTGGGGCCTCGGCCCTCGTCAGCCGGTTGGGGCATCGGTCACTCGATGGAATGGCTCTGGGGAAAGGTGGATGACGGCGGGCCATGACCAGGCCCCCGGTTCCGTACAGAAACCCGCAGGTGGAAGTGGCCGGTTCTCTCACGACAGAGCCCCGGATTCCGTACGGAATCCGGGGCCCGGTGATGCTATGGGGAACCTGGGGCTAGGCCTCCGCCGCCGCTTTGGCCGCGATGTCCGTGCGGTGCTGCGAGCCCTCGAGTCCGATGCGGGCGACGGCCGTGTAGGCGCGCTCGCGGGCCTCGGTGAGACCCGATCCGATCGCCGTGACGGACAGCACGCGACCGCCCGCGCTCACCACCGCTCCGCCCTCGTGCCGGGTGCCGGCGTGCAGGACGTACGCGTGCGGGGCGTCCTCGGCGGCCACGTCGTCGAGCCCGGTGATCGGGTCGCCGGTACGCGGGGTGTCCGGGTAATTGTGCGAGGCCACGACCACGGTCACTGCGGCCTTCTCGCTCCAGCGCAGCGGTTCGAGATCGACGAGGGTGCCGTTCGCTGACGCCAGCAGGACACCGGCGAGCGGGGTCTTCAGGCGGGCGAGGACGACCTGGGTCTCGGGGTCGCCGAAGCGGGCGTTGAACTCGATGACCCGCACGCCACGGCTGGTGATCGCCAGACCGGCGTACAGCAGGCCGGAGAAGGGTGTGCCGCGGCGGCGCAGTTCGTCGACGGTCGGCTGGAGGACGGTCTCCATGACCTCCTCGACGAGCTTCGGGTCCGCCCAGGGCAGCGGCGAGTACGCGCCCATGCCGCCGGTGTTCGGGCCTTCGTCGCCGTCCAGCGCGCGCTTGAAGTCCTGGGCGGGCTGGAGCGGGACGACGGTCGTGCCGTCGGTGATCGCGAAGAGGGAGACCTCGGGGCCGTCGAGGAACTCCTCGATGACGACGCGGTCGCAGGCGTTGGCGTGTGCGCGCGCCGCGTCGAGGTCGTCCGTCACGACGACGCCCTTGCCGGCGGCCAGTCCGTCGTCCTTCACGACGTACGGCGCTCCGAACGCGTCGAGCGCCTCCTCGACCTCCTCCGGCGTCGCGCAGACGTACGAGCGTGCCGTGGGGACGCCGGCACCCGCCATCACGTCCTTCGCGAACGCCTTGGAGCCCTCCAGCTGCGCGGCCTCCCGAGAGGGACCGAAGCAGGGGATGTCCGCCGCGCGCACGGCGTCGGCGACACCGGCGACCAGCGGGGCCTCCGGGCCCACGATCACCAGTTCGGCGCCGAGCTCCGTGGCCAGCTTGGCCACGGCGGCGCCGTCGAGGGCGTCGACCGCGTGCAGCTCCGCCACCTCCGCGATCCCCGCGTTCCCGGGAGCGCAGTACAGGGCGGTGACGTCGGGGTCGAGGGACAGGGAGCGGCACAGGGCGTGTTCGCGGGCGCCGCCACCGATGACAAGGACCTTCACGGGGTCAGCCTAACCGCCGCGCGGGGGTGCCCTTGTGGGGGCTTCCGAAGCGAGGGGGCCACGGAGCTGGTGCGATCCTCCAAACAGGGCGCCCCCGACGCGCCGGAAACCGTCACCGAGAGTCGCTCCCGGAAGACGGGCCCTCTGAGCCGAGACTGCTCCTGGGAGGCGGGACCTCTGGGAGCCGAGGCTGCTCCTGGACTCGCGGGTCCGGGCCCGAAGGCGGGACCGGACCCGAAGGCGAGACGGTCCCAAGGCGAGGCCGATCCCGAGAGCGGAGCCGGTCTCGGGAGCGGAGCCGGTCTCGGGAGCGGAGCCGGTCTCGAGAGCGGGTCCCGGACCGGCGAAGGCAGGTCCCGGACCGGCGAAGGGCGTCTCGCTCGATGCGGCTCCCGGGACTCCGGGAGCCGCGGTCCGAGGACCGCCGCACCGCCGCACAGGCCCGGCCAAGCGGTGGGACCCGTCACCCGGGGTGCTTCCCGGGGCTCAGGGGTGTCGGGAACCGGCGTCCCGGGCCCGCTCTCTCACTCGTTGGAGAACTCCTCCATCACCGTCGCCCCCAGCTCGCGGACGATCAGGTCGTGGCCCGAGAGGGCGGACTCGTCCAGGTCGGGGTCGTCGTCCTCGGGGGTGTCGTCCTCGGGGGCGACCGGCGGCGGTTCGTGTGCCGGGGGCTGGGTCGACGCGGTCGCGGACATGCCCCGACCCTGGGTGTGGCCCGCGGACGGGCCGGACTGCTGGGCCGGGGGCTGCGAGGCCGGAGCCGAAGACTGCTGGGGCGCGGGACGCTGACCGGCCGGAGACCCGCCGTAACCACCGGCACCACCGCCTCCGTAACCGCCGCCGCCCCCGCCGTAACCGCCTCCGCCGCCGAACCCGGAGCCGGCCGGAGCGGCCGGCGGTGCCGAACCGCCCGAGGCGTCCACGATCGCCTCGACCTTCCACTGCACATTGAACTGCTCCGCGAGCGCCTGCCGCAGCACGTCCTCGCTGCCGCTGCTCGCGAAGTTGTCCCGCGCACCGGCGTTCACGAAGCCGATCTGCAGGGTCGTGCCGTCGAACGCCGTCACCTGCGCGTTCTGGCTGAGCAGGATCCAGGTGAACCGGCGGCGGTTCTTCACCGCCTCCAGGATGTTCGGCCACAGCGTGCGGGGGTCGAGGCCACCCGCGGCCGGTGGCCCGGCCGGGGCGGCCGGAGCCTGGGGCGCTCCCGGAGGGGCGGCGGGCGGAGCAGGGGCGGCGGCGGGGGCCGGAGCGGACTGCGCCGGCGCCTGCCCGCCGCCCGCTGGTGTCGCCGTGGGCCAGCCGCCGGGGCGCCGGCCGCTGCCGGCGGCCGTCGCGGTGGGCCAGGCACCGGGCGCGGCCCCCGTAGGAGCACCGGCCGGGGCCGCGGGCTGCTCGGGCGCCACGGGAGCGTGTGCGGGCGCACCCGCCGGGGCCGGAGCGGGCGCGGATGCCGCGGGTGCCACGGGGGCGACGGGTGCCGCCGGTGCGACGGGGGCGGATGTCCCGGGTGCCGCTCCCGGCACGGCTCCGGCACTCGCGCCGGCTCCCTCGTGCCCCGCTCCGCGGGCCGCCGCACGGGCCGCCGCGGGGCCGCCTCCGGGAGGAACCGGCGGTCCGGCCTGCGGGACCTGCACCGCGCCGTGCGCCTCGGGTCCGGGCACGTAGCCCATGGCGGGCGCCGCTCCGCCGCCGGAGAAGTTCACTCCGCGCTCGATGCGGTCGAGCCGGGCCATGACGGACCGCTCGTCCCCGTAGGCGGCGGGCAGCAGGACGCGCGCGCAGATGAGTTCGAGCTGGAGGCGCGGCGAGGTGGCTCCCCGCATCTCCGTCAGCCCGTCGTTGACGAGGTCGGCGGCGCGGCTCAGCTCGGCGGCGCCGAAGACCCCGGCCTGGGCCTGCATGCGCTCCACGACGTCGACCGGAGCGTCGATGAGCCCCTTCTCCGCCGCGTCCGGGACGGCCGCCAGAATCACCAGGTCCCGCAACCGCTCCAGCAGGTCGGCGACGAACCGCCGCGGGTCGTTACCGTTTTCGATGACGGTGTCCACGACTTCGAAGGCGGCGGCGCCGTCCCCGGCCGCGAACGCCTCGACGACGGCGTCCAGCAGCGAGCCGTCCGTGTACCCGAGCAGCGAGGTCGCCATGGCGTACGTCACACCGGCGTCGGCCGCGCCCGCGAGCAACTGGTCCATCACGGACATGGAGTCACGCACGGACCCCGCACCGGACCGTACGACCAGGGGGAGCACGCCGTCCTCTACGGGAATCCCCTCCTGCCCGCAGACCTCTCCCAGGTACTCGCGCAGGGTCCCGGGCGGCACCAGCCGGAACGGGTAGTGGTGGGTCCGCGACCGGATCGTCCCGATGACCTTCTCGGGTTCGGTCGTGGCGAAGATGAACTTGAGGTGCTCCGGGGGTTCCTCGACGACCTTCAGCAGCGCGTTGAATCCGGCCGACGTGACCATGTGGGCCTCGTCGATGATGTAGATCTTGTACCGGCTGCTCGCGGGCCCGAAGAAGGCCTTTTCCCGCAGGTCACGGGCGTCGTCCACACCACCGTGCGAAGCCGCGTCGATCTCGATGACGTCGATGGAACCCCGACCGTTGCGGGCGAGGTCCTGACAGGACTGGCACTCTCCGCACGGGGTCGGCGTGGGCCCCTGTTCGCAGTTCAGACAGCGGGCCAGGATGCGTGCGCTCGTGGTCTTGCCGCACCCGCGCGGACCGCTGAACAGGTACGCGTGATTGACCCGGTTGTTCCGCAGCGCCTGCTGCAACGGGTCGGTGACATGCTCCTGCCCGATGACCTCGGCGAACGACTCCGGGCGATAGCGGCGGTACAGCGCGAGAGACGACACGCTTACGAGGTTATAGGCGCCCACTGACAACAAGGACCGCCCTGAGCGCATCCCGGGCACGACCCCGGCGGCATCCGGGCCCGATCGGGCCGGCGGTTCTTCCGGAAACGCAAGCGCCCCCCACGCACCCGCCAGAGCCAACCTACCCTTGCTGCCTTCCGGCCCTGGGGGAGTTCAGTCAGATAGCGCCACGTGAGGGGCTCCGCAAAGAGTACAGGATCCCTGGGGCGGGAACGAGTTCGCGAGCACTCCTCAACGTCTTGTATTGTTTGCCCCGGAGGATTCGCCTAGTGGCCTAGGGCGCACGCTTGGAAAGCGTGTTGGGGGCAACCCCTCACGAGTTCGAATCTCGTATCCTCCGCCATTGCTCTCACCGGGCAATACGAAGAAGGTTCTGACCGGTTACGACTGGTCAGGACCTTTTTCGCGTTCCGGCCCGAGCTCGAGCGGCCGGGCATCGCGCGCCGCTGAGCGTACGCGTACGCGACGCACTCACCGTCCGTGTACGGCGACTGGCGGTTCGGCCCGGCGCACCTGCCGAAGACCGGCGTTCTCGGCGGCATCCTGAGCGGCTACCAGCGGTTCGGCCAGCTCACTCCCGTGGAGTTCCTGAACAAGTGGTGGAACCCGACGGCCGACTTCGGCCGGGGAGACTGGCGGTACCCGCCGGACCAGGGCTTCGAGCACAACAACACCGGGCAGGTCATCGCGGGCCCGGTGACGCTCCACCCGGGCGACCTGGTGGACCGTTTCGGCGACGAGTTCGGCCGGTACCTGGCGCCGGCGGGAGCGAAGTTCGCACAGCGGGCGCTGCCGCCGTCCAACCTCAACACCTCGGATCCCGGGTATCCGTACAACTACCACCTGCACCGGGTGGTGAAGGACACCGTCCTGTGCGCCGGGCCCCAGGCCGCGGCGTTCGAACAGCCGGGCCAGGGCGTGCAGTACGTGACCTCCCCGACGTTCTGGCCCAGGGCGGGGGTCGTGGACGGCTCCGTCAACGCTCTCGTCGGCGGTGGAAGCGTTCCCGGACGAGGACGCGGCCTGCCGCCACCTCTACAGCCTGCTGACGGAGGAAGGGCCCCAGCCCGTTCCGCTCACCCCCGAGGAGACCGAGCGGCTGCTGCACGACAGCGAAGCGATCCAGCGCAGGGCCCGCGAGCAACCGGACCGGGCGCTGAAAGCCGCACGGCGGCCTCCCGCGGACGGAACACCGTAGAACCCCGGGCGGCCGTCCGGGGTCGACCGCCTGCGCACCCCGTCCGAGCCGACGTGCGAACGCCGACGACCGCCCCTGAAGGGTCGTGTCGTACGGACGGTCGGCAGGACGTCCAAGGGCCCCACCGGTCGTGGTGGGGCCCTTGGACGCTGTCCGACGCCGCGGGGTGGAGCCCGGCGGCGTCGGATCCTCCTCACTCACCTCAGTCGATCTTCACGTTCTTGGAGACGGTGATCTGGTCGATGTCGGTGGTGCGGACCGTGACCTTCATGGTCCAGGTGCCCGGCAGCGGAAGGGTGAGGCCGTCGGAGGTCCAGTAGCCACCCTTGTCGGTGATCTCCGCGTCGATCGGGCCGACCTTCTGTGATTCCAGGGTGAAGGTGAGGCGCAGTTCGGGGACGGTCGCGAGGCCGCCGTCGGGACCGATGATCACGGCCTGCACGGAGTTCTCGCCCACCCGGCCCGGCGACAGCTCGATCTGGACCTTGCCGTGCCCGCCGGGGGTGCCGACGTCGAAGGGCACGACGGTCGTCGACGAGGTCGGCCGGTCCGCGGCCGCAACGGCGGCGGCGGTCTCCGTGGCCGCGCGGCCCGGCTGGGTCCCGGTCAGCATCGTCGTGATGACCAGCACCAGGATGCCGACGGCGACCTCGGCGAGCACCGACCGGCGCAGGCCCCGGTGATACGCGGCACCCGCCGGCCCGTCTCCCCGTACATCCTGTCGGCCGTCCGCCCCACCGTCCTGCGCCTGCTCGGCCGCGCCTTCCTGCCCGCCGCCCGAGCCGACGGCCGTGTCCGTGTCCCCGACGGCCGTGGCCGCGGCGCCGGTGTCCTTGTCCACCGGTGCCCCGGCCGTCACCGCGACCGCCACGCGCTCGGCCGGAACGGCGACCGAGGTTTCCGAGACCTCCGTCACCGCCAGTCGGGCCGTCCACCGTCGCGAGTACGCGGCGCCCACCAGCAGCAGCGCCACCGCGCCGAGTTTGACGGCCAGGAGCCTGCCGTACGACGTCGAGGTCAGCGCGTCCCAGGAGCCGAGGCCGCGCCAGGACTGGTAGACGCCGGTGGCCGCGAGAACGGCGACGGAGGTGAGGGCTAGCCGGGAGAAGCGGGTGACGACGGCCGGGGAGATCGCCTCGGACGGGCGGTAGAGAGCCGTCAGCAGGGCGGTCAGGCCGCCGAGCCACACCGCCATGGCGAGCAGGTGCAGCACGGAGGAGACCATCGCCACGGGCACCTGGATCCCGGCGGAGGCGTGCTCGGAGGCGGCCCAGGTGACCGCGAGGCCCAGGGAGAACAGTCCGCCGAGGACGAGGACACCGCGGCGGGCCTCCCGGTCCCCTGCCGGCGCCCGCAGGGGCAGGAAGGCCGCGGCGGCGAGCAGCGCCAGCCGTGCCACCAGCACGATCCCGGGCCGGCTCGTCAGGGTGTCGCGCAGGATCGCCGGATCGAAGACCTCTCCCGGGCCGGTCCCGCGCTCGTAGGGACCGCGCAGCAGGAGCAGCGCGAGGGTGGAACCGAGGAGGGTCCACCAGCCGGTCACCAGCAGACGCCGCAGGGAGCCCGGGAAGCCGCAGGCCAGGACGAAGGTCGCCGCGCCGATGAGCAGCGCGAGACCGCTGTACGCGGCGTACCGGGCGATGTCGTAGAGGGCGGTGGAGGCGGGATTGCCACCGGTGGACGGCAGGGGCGGGGGAGTCGCGGAGGGTTTGCCGATGGAGAAGGTGAAGGCGCCGGAGACGGGGTGGCTGTCCGCCGAGACGACCCGCCAGGCCACGGTGAACGTGCCGGTGCCGAGGCCGCGCGGGAGGGTGACGCGGGCGGTGTCGGAGCGGCCGTCCGCGTGGCTCGGTTCGCCGGTGTGGACGCGCCGGTTCTCCGGAGTGAGCACGCGGAAGGAGTCGTCGAGCAGTCCGATGGACTCACTGAAGGTCAGGGTCACCTCGCGGGGCGCCGACCTCAGCACAGTGCCGTCCTGCGGGTCGGTGCTCGTGAGCGCGGCGTGGGCGGACGCGCCGCCCACGCCGCCGAAGAGCACCAGCACCAGCACACCGCCCAGCAGGGCCAGGGCACGGGCGCCGCGCCGCCGCCGGTCTCGCTGCCTACTTCCGTTCACACGCCGTCTCCGTATCCGCATGTGCAGAGTCTCGGTTACGTACGGACGGGGGCCGCGTCCGGCTCACCTCGGCGCCGTCGAACCCTTCTCGAAGGCCTCCCGCGTGAGGAAGGCGAGCAGGGCGGGCTTCTCGGGCAGATGGACCTCGGGCAGGTCGATCTCGGGGAGCACGATGTCCCCGGCCGGGACGAAGCCCTGCCGGGTCAGGCGGGCGATGGCCTTGGCGTTGCGGGCGTCGGGTTCGACCACGGCCCGCCGCCGGTCGAGGCCCGTCAGCGCGTACGCCAGGAACGCGGCCAGCAGTGTCGACGACCAGCCCGGCCGCTCGCCGCCCCCGGGGGCCGGGGGTCCGATCAGCAGGTGGACGCCGATGTCGCCGGGCCGGACCTCGTAGCACTCGCTGACCCGGTCCGCCTCGGGCTCGTACGTCTGGAAGAGCGCGGCGGGCACGCCGTCCTTGACCGCGAGGAAGGCGTGGTGGGTGTCGAGCGAGTCGAGGTGGAGGTAGGTCTCCAGTACCTGTTGCCGCGTGAACCCGGTCATGCCCCAGTACGCGGCGCGCTCCTCGGTGACCCAGCCGTGCAGGACGTCGAGGTCGGCGTGCGGGTCCACGGGCAGCACCCGGACCGTGCCGAAACCGTCGACCGGCTGCTCGTGGACGGCCTCGCGGGCGTCGGCGTACGTCTCAGTCGTCATGGCTCTCCTTGGTCAGCGCGTTCCAGTCGGTGGTCACCGGGACGAGATCTCCCCCGAGCCACAGGGGGAGTTGGTCCCGGTGGTGGGCCGCGCCGGGAACGCCGTCGGCGCCGAACGGCACCACCCAGAGGCTGTTGTCCCGGTCGGCGAGGTCCCAGACGTACCGGGCCGCGGGTCCGCGGGCGCTCAGGTCGGTCAGTCCGGGCACCGACGACGTGCTCAGGACACAGTCGTTGTCGCCGGACACGGCCGGTTCGTCGTACGCGGTGTCGGTGAGCGCCCGCCAGGGGGCGAGACGATGGGTGTCGCCCCAGGTGCGCGACGCGGGCCGGGCGGCCACCTCCTCGACGGCCGCGCGCACCGCCTCGTCGCGGTCGATGCCGTACAACTCCCGTTCCGTCAGCAGGTTCTCGAGGGCGAAGGCGACGCGCGGGACGAGCGCGAGCCAGGGCAGGAAGACGGCCGGGTGGGCGGGCGGCTCGGCCAGGACGGCGAGGGCCGGGTGGGCCGCGAGCCGTCGTACGACCGCGCCCCGCACCTCCGCGAACACCGCCGCCGTGCCGCTGTCGGCGTCCATGTGCCGGTTCCAGCGCAGGAGCCGGTCCCTGAGCTCGGCCGCGGGACCGGACAGTTCCAGTGCGGCCAGCCGGTCCAACAGGGCGGCGGCGGAGGCGAGATGGGTGTCCATGTGGATGGCCGGCATGTCCCCCGCCGACCACTTGTGGCCCGCGTCGAGCAACTGCCGGATGCGGGCGGCTCGGTGAGGCGGGGAGAACTCGACGCCGAGCGGGGCCGCGGGACCGCGCTGGTTCGCCATCACGGCGACGCCGTCCTCGACCGGGCCGTACGGCATCTCGTGCCAGCCGGTCCACTCGTGCCCGGCCTCCCAGGCGGGCACCACCCGAGTGCGGTTGGCCGTGCCGCGGACCGGGACCCGGCCCGCGACGCGGTGCAGCAGCCCGCCCTCGGTGTCGGCGGCCTGCACGACGTTCACCGGCTCCGCCCAGGCGTCGAACGCCCGGTCCACGTCGGCGACCCGGCGGGCCCGCAGCAGCGGGAGGAGCGCGCCGAATCCGAGGTCACCCGTCACGCGGGGCGGATAGCGGAGGCTGATGGTCTCCTCGGCGCCGACGCCCCCGATCACCACGGGACCGCGTGCCGTCTCGATCACCTCGACCTCGACGGATTCACCGCCGGCCACCTCCACCCGCTCCACGTGCCGCGCCGCGGCCCGCCACACACCGTCGGGATCGAGGGCCTCGACGGCTTCCCCGTCCCCGGCGTCCACGAGGCGCAGCCGCTCCCGGTAGAGGTCCTGGTAGTCGGCCATCGCGTTGGTGATCGCCCAGGCGACCGTTCCGGCGTGGGCGAAGTGCGCGATGCCCGGGACGCCGGGGACGGCGATGCCGACGACGTCGAACTCCGGGCAGGAGAGACGGATCTGCTGGTAGACGCCGGGGTCCTCGATGAAGCGGTGCGGGTCGCCGGCGATCAACGCCTGCCCGGTGGTGGTGCGTTGGCCGCTCACGAGCCATCCGTTGCTCCCGGCCGTGCCCGGTCCGTCCATGGCGAACAGCCCGACCGCGTCCGCGCCCAGCCGCCGTACGACCTCCTCGCGCCACAACTTGGCGGGGAACCCGGCGAAGAGGATGTGCGTACCGAGCCAGACCCCCAGCGGGGTCCAGGGCTCCCAGCGCCCCGGAGCGAGCCCGCTCGCCGCGAACCCGGGCGCGCGACCGGCCCCTTCGGCCAGTCCGTCGTTGACCCCGTCGACGTACGAGACGATCCACGCGGCGGTCTCGGGGTCCCGTTCCGCCAGGGTCTCGAAGCAGCGTCGCGCGGTGTCGTCGAGCCGGGCCTGACGGGCGAACCGGTCCCAGCCGACGGCCTCCGCGCCGAGGAACGCGGCCGAGGTGCCCTGGAAGCGGTGCCGTTCGACCTCCAGCTGCCAGGCCCGGTCCACCGCGGTGATCCGGCCCTGGGCGCGGGCGAGTTCGTTCGCGCTGCCGGCGCGCAGGTGCGGGATGCCCCAGGTGTCACGGTAGATCTCGGCGGTCACGGTCCATCCCCACTCATATCAGGTTAGGCTAACCTAACTCACTCCCCTGAGATCGTACGTGCGGGTCGCCGGCCCGCCGAACCCGGGCGGCACGACCGAGCGTCCCGCCCCCGCACGCGGGATCATCGATCCATGGACGTCACTCTTCACCTCGCCCAGCAGCCCGAGGCCGACGAACTGCTCGGCCGCAGCCCGCTCGCGGCCCTGGTCGGCATGCTGCTGGACCAGCAGGTGCCGATGGAGTGGGCCTTCGCGGGGCCGTACACGATCGCTCAGCGCATGGGGGCGGACGATCTCGACGCGAACGAGATCGCCTCGTACGACCCGGAGAAGTTCGCCGCGCTGCTCTCGGCCAAGCCGGCCGTGCACCGCTATCCCGGTTCCATGGGCAAGCGCATCCATCAGCTGTGCCAGTACCTCGTCGAGCACTACGACGGAGACGCCACCGCCGTCTGGAAGGACGCCGGGACCGGCGACGAACTCCTGCGGCGCCTCAAGGAACTCCCCGGCTTCGGTCCCCAGAAGGCCCAGATCTTCCTGGCCCTCCTCGGCAAACAGCTCGGCGTCCGCCCCAAGGGCTGGCGGGAAGCGGCGGGCCCCTACGGCGAGCCCCAGTCCTTCCGCTCGGTCGCCGACATCACCGGCCCCGAGTCCCTCGCCAAGGTCCGCGCCCACAAACAGGAGATGAAGGCCGCGAAGGCCTCCGGCAAGTAACCCGGGGCCCGGGGAACCGGCGTTCCCACCCTCCCCGGCACGGGTGCCGGCCCCCAACCTTCTTTTCGCCCCCTCCGCCCCTACCCATCCCACCCCTGGGGCTCCGCCCCAGACCCCGCTCCTCAAACGCCGGAGGGGCTGGATCTTGCGCGGGAGGGGCCGTGCCGGTACATCCCGCATGTCCGTCGCTTACTTTCGGATCGAGCAGCAGTTCGCACAGATAGCCCACGTCTGATCCAGCGGCGACGGACTGGGATGTACCGGCACGGCCCCGACCCACCCACCGGACCCGCACGCGCACCCGCACCCGCACCCGCACCCACACCCGGGAACCGGACCCCGCACGCGCGCCCCAGCCGTACGCCAACAGGGCGTATCTCCCCTCCGGCACGGTGGGTCACCCGCCTCCGGTGGGGACATCACGCTCATGAGCACCGCTCCGCGCCACCCGCACCCCCGTCCGACGGGCAGCCCGTGGCTCCGGATCCTCGTGGTGCTCGTCGTCGCGCTGCTCGCGACGGGCTCACACCCGGAGGCGTTCACCGCAACGGCCGCCACCGCGGTCACCGGCACCACCGAGGGCGCCGCGGAGCACGACGTACTCGACACGGCCCTGCGCCCACCACCCCGACAGGGGCACCGCGCACTCGCCGCGCAGCGTCCCGCCACTGGAATCCCGGCGCATCGGCCCGACCTCGTACCGGCACCGGCGTCCGCCGTGGCCATGCCCGCGCCCATCACCCCCGCCCTGCACACGCTCCGCTGCGTGGTCCTGCGCTGCTGACAGACCCGGCTTCTCCGCCGAACCGGCCACCGGCCCACGAGCCACCGGCCACCGGTCACCGGTCACCGGTCACTCACCAGCGAACGCCGAACACAAGGACAGGACACACCCATGCCCAGCGATCCGTACGCAGTGCTGCGCGCCCTCCTGCGCGCAGAAGCCGCACGCGACAACTCCCCCAAGTCCGGCCCTCGCCCCGAACGGCGCCCCGTCCCCCGCACCGGCCCGGACGAACAGCGGCCGGGCACAACCCCGGAGGACCCGCGCGTCTGACGACCTGGAGCAGACAGCGGACAGCGGACGCCGGAGGGCGGCCGCCCCACCCGGGGCGGCCGCCGTCCGGCTGAACCCCCTCCTGAACGAACCCCCTCCCTACTAGCGCCGCTTCCGCGCCGTCCCGAAGATCGACCGAGTGATCTCCCGCCCGATCTGCGTCCCCACCGACCGGGCCAGGGACTTGAACAGCCCGCTGCCGACGACCTGCTCGACGACGGAGGCGTCCTCCTTCGGCCGGCTCCGGCCCCCGGAGCGCGCGGCTTCCGGCGCACCCCGCCCACCCGGTGACGGCGAGGCGGGAGAGGACGGCGTCGGCCGTGAACCGGAGTCCGCCCCACCCCCGGCCTGCGCCGCCGTCAACTTCTCGTACGCCGACTCACGGTCCACGGCCTGGGCGTACCGCCCGTACAACGGCGAGGCCCGCACCGCCTGGTCGAGCGCGCCCGCTTCCACCGGCCCCATCAGGGACTGCGGCGCCCGCAGCCGGGTCGCCGCGACCGGCGTCGGAGCGCCCTTCTCGCTCAGCACGGTGACGACGGCCTCGCCGGTACCCAGGCCGGTGAGGACCTCTTCGAGGTCGTACGGGGAATCGGGGAACGTCTTCACCGTGGCCTTCAGCGCCTTCTGGTCGTCCGGCGTGAAGGCGCGCAACGCGTGCTGGACCCGGTTGCCGAGCTGGGCGAGGACATCTCCGGGGACGTCCTTCGGCGTCTGCGTCACGAAGAAGACGCCGACTCCTTTCGAGCGAATGAGCCGGACGGTCTGCGTGATCGAGTCGAGGAAGGCCTTCGACGCGTCGTTGAAGAGCAGATGGGCCTCGTCGAAGAAGAAGACGAGCTTCGGCTTGTCGGCGTCGCCGACCTCCGGGAGGTCGTGGAAAAGGTCGGCGAGCAGCCACATCAGGAACGTCGAGAAGAGCTGCGGTTTGTCCTGCACGGCGGGCAGTTCGAGGACCGACACCACGCCCCGGCCGTCCGACGCCGTACGCGTCAGCTCGCTCGTGTCGAACTCCGGTTCCCCGAAGAAGGGGCTCATGCCCTGCGCCTCGAACGCCGTGAGGGAACGCAGGATGACGCCCGCCGTGGCGGTGGACAGCCCGCCGATCCCCTTCAGTTCCTGCTTGCCCTCGTCCGAGGTCAGAAAGGCGACGACCGCGCGCAGGTCCTTGAGGTCGACCAGTTCCAGGCCCTTCTGGTCGGCGTAGTGGAAGATCAGGCCGAGCGACTGCTCCTGGGTCCGGTTGAGCTGGAGCACCTTGGACAGCAGCACCGGTCCGAAGCTGGTGACCGTGGCCCGTACGGGAATGCCGTGGCCCAGGCCGCCGAGCGCGTAGAACTCCGCCGGACAGCCGCCGGGCGTCCACTCCTGGTCGACCTCCCGGGCCCGCTCCTGGACCTTCGTCCCGGGCTCGCCCGGCACCGAGATCCCGGAGACATCGCCCTTGACGTCGGCGAGGAAGACCGGCACGCCCTGTGCCGACAGCTGCTCGGCGATCAGCTGCAGTGTCTTGGTCTTGCCGGTGCCGGTGGCTCCCGCCACCAGGCCGTGCCGGTTGAGCATCGGCAACGGGACGCGGATCTGCGCGTCGGGCAGGCACGTCCCGTCCCAGAGCAGCGCGCCCAGATCGAGGCCGGGACCCGCGAAGGCGTAGCCGGAGGCGATCTTCAGGGCCTCCTGCGGGAGCGCGGAGCCACGGACCGCCTCTTCGGAAGCGGTCCCAGCGGCAGCCGAGGGCATGGTCTCGCTGTCACTCATCTCAGACCCCTGTTCCCGATTTGCGATGATTTACGGCATCTTTTCCAGCGTCGCACTCCGTCGCCATGGCTGCGCCCGGAAGGTCTTGACCGGTAGGCTTTCCGTGTGATCTTCAAGCGCATCGGAAACGGCCGGCCGTACCCCGACCACGGCCGGGAAAGCACCCGGCAGTGGGCGGACGTCGCGCCGCGCCCGGTCCGCCTCGATCAGCTCGTGACGACCAAGGGCCAGCTGGACCTGGAGACCCTCCTCGCCGAGGACTCCACTTTCTACGGCGACCTCTTCGCGCACGTCGTCAAGTGGCAGGGCGATCTGTACCTGGAGGACGGCCTGCACCGCGCCGTCCGCGCCGCGCTCCAGCAGCGCCAGGTGCTGCACGCACGCGTCCTTGAACTGGACTAATGGCCACGGCTTGACCCCAAAGGGTTGAACTGAACGCCGAGCAATGATCATTTAGTAGGCATCGAGGTCTCGGCGCACTACGCTGCGCCCATGAGCATGCTTACTCCCCCTGGCATGGGTGGCCAGTACCGGATCACGGGGGACAAGTACCCGCGGATGCGCCGACCCCGTGGACGTCGCAGGCTCGCGTTCCTGGTCGTCGCCTCCGTCACCGCACTCGGGCTGATCGGGTGGGGGACCCTGCAGCTCATCGACGTCTTCACCGGCGGTGGTGACACGGCCACGGCCGCGGGCGCCAAGGCCGACTGCGGCTCGAAGGTCACGCCCTCGGCGAAGGCCTCCGCGGCGTCCGCCAAGCTCGCGGCCGCCCTGCCCAGGCCCGGTCAGATCACCGTGAACGTCCTCAACGCGACGCCCCGCGGCGGGCTCGCCAAGGAGACGGCGGACGAGCTGAAGAAACGCGGCTTCAAGATCGGCGACGTGGGCAACGCGACGGCCTCGTACGACAAGAAGGTCGCGGGCGCCGGGATACTGCTCGGCGCCAAGGGCGCCGACCAGGCCGCGCTCCCCGTCCTCAACACCCAGCTCTCCGGCGCCGAGCTGAAGACCGACGGCCGCGCGCAGGCCACGACGGTCGACCTCATCATCGGCACCGGTTTCAAGGCGCTGACGAAGAAGGAGGACGCCGACAAGGCGCTGACCGTCCTGGCTCAGCCCAAGCCCGCGCCCTCCACCTCGAAGAAGAGCTGCTGATTCCGGGGCTGCTCCGCCATCGCGGCGGAGCGGCTCCGGTGTCGCCGCGGAGTTACTCGGCGGCCCCGTACATGCGGTCTCCGGCGTCGCCGAGACCCGGCACGATGTAGCCGTGCTCGTTCAGGCGCTCGTCGACCGAGGCCGTGACGACGGTGACCGGCGTGCCCGCCAGATCGCGCTCCATGAGCTCGACACCCTCCGGGGCGGCGAGGAGGACCACGGCGGTGACGTCGTCGGCGCCACGCTTGATCAGCTCCTGGATCGCGGCGACGAGCGTGCCGCCGGTGGCCAGCATCGGATCCAGGACGTACACCTGGCGACCGGAGAGGTCGTCCGGCATACGGGTGGCGTACGTGGAGGCCTGAAGCGTCTCCTCGTCGCGCACCATGCCCAGGAAGCCCACCTCGGCGGTCGGCAGCAGCCGGACCATGCCGTCGAGCATGCCGAGGCCCGCGCGCAGGATCGGCACGACGAGCGGGCGCGGGTAGGAGAGCTTGACGCCCGTGGTCGGGGAGACCGGGGTCACGATGTCGACCTGCTCCGTGCGGACGTCGCGGGTGGCCTCGTAGGCGAGCAGGGTGACCAGCTCGTCGGCGAGGCGCCGGAAGGTCGCGGAGTCGGTGCGGCGGTCGCGCAGGGTGGTGAGCTTATGGGCGACCAAGGGGTGGTCGACGACGTGGAGACGCATGTCCACAACAGTAGCCGGGCTCCCGCCGCCCGCCACCGTCCCGCCCGTCAAGGCCCGTCCCCCGGCATCACCCGTCCGCTGGCATCAAACCGCTCATCAGAGGGAAGGTGGGAGGGACGGACCTGGGGTGGTGTGCCAATGCGGAACCCGGAAGAGGAGTCCTCCGAGCGGCCGGAGAGTGACGCCGAACGCAGGAGGCGACGGGCCCAGTTCCTGCGCGACCTGGCCGAGGCACGCGAGCTGCGCGACCGGGTCCAGCCCCGTCGCGCCAAGACCGCCCGGCTGCGCCACGCCATGCGTATGCGCACCTTCCGCTGGTAATCCGCCGCCCGTCACGGCCACCGACCCGACACACCGCGCCCATCGCCGGCCGTGGGACACCGTGACCGACGTCGGTCGACGTCAGCACAGCGACCGTCAACGCGCGGCCGTCGCCACGCCCACGCCGAACCCGCCGGCACGCCCGAGCCGAACCCGGCGGCACGCTCCAGCCGAACCCAGTGACACGCCGGAAGCGAACCCGCGGCACGCTCCAGCCGAACCCAGTGACACGCCCACGGCCACACCCGCGCCGAGGTGGTGGAACGCCCGGTGAGCAGGTGAAACGCCAACGCCGAGTCGGCGTCCCACGTGCACCGCGGCCGCCACGCCGCCGCCCGTGAAAGTCGCCGCGCCGACGCGCCCGCGTCGCCGTGGCCGCCACGCCGACGAGGAAGCCGGCGACACCGCGCGCCGTAGGTGAGTGACACGCCCGCACCACGACCGGGGGCACACCCGCCGTGAACTAGTGACGCGCCCGCACGCCACTCGATGGCACGCCCGCCGTGCGGGGATGACGCGCCCAGACCGCGGTCGGCGGCTCGCCCGTGGGAAACCGGCCGCCCGGCCGCCGTGGAAGCGGGCCGCGCCCGTCCCACGAGGGGCGGTGCGGTGGCCGTGTCGGGCCGAGAGGTGCGTACGCGGCGCGGCCATCCGCGTACGATCCGCTGTTAGCGATCAAAGGAGCAGACACAGCAGGCCGAAGACGTCCCCTGAACGCTCTGTTTCTGCCACGATTCCGAGTGGGCGGGGCTCGGAGCAGCACTCCCCGCCCACAGCCTCCGCCGGGGGGAACCCCAACCGGCACGCCTATGACCAGTGGGAGAGTCACGGTGTACTTCGCCGCACTGCTCGCGCGCACCGAAGACGGGTGGCAAGCGAGCGATACAGAGCTCGACGATGTGGAAACCCTGTCGGATCTGACCGACCTGGCCCGTGAAGTCTCGGACGAGGACACGGTGCTCGTGCTCATCGAGCAGGAGGACGCGTGGTTCGGCGTCGTCCGCGTGGACGGCGAGGAGGATCCGCGTATCTACGTCTCGGACGCCGCCGCGGCTGCCCGCAGTTCGTACGGCGAGATCCTGCTCACGGACGAACTACTAGGACGGGAACCGGGCGACGACGACGCCGACCTGGACTCCCTCGACCTGGACGGTACGGAGGACGGTGAACCCGAGGACTCCGCGGACGACGACGAGGAGGCGCAGGGGAGCGTGTCCGGCGATGCCGTGTCTCACAGCCCCGTCGGGGACCGCTACATCCTCGCGGACCTCGGAGTGAGCGAGAGGGAACTGCTGGCCCTGGACGAAGGCGACGCGCTCAGCACGATCGCCGACGCGCTGGGAGCGGCAGAGGTCCTGGAGACCGTGCGCTAGGCCCCGCAAGGTGGGCCAGGCCTCCTGCCCGGGGCAGGAGGCCGAGTACGCCACGGTGCGGGGCGGGGCGGGCCCGTTAGGCCGGGGGCAGGTGCCTGCCGTCGGCTCCGGCGGGATTCCGCTAGGTTCCCCGGGTGAGCACCCCCCACCAGGTACCTCGGCCGCCCGATCCCGTACGTGATCCATGGCGGGCACCGATGCGGCTCGCTCTGGACGAGGCACGGCTGGCCGTTCGGGGCGGGGACGTTCCCGTCGGTGCCGTCGTGCTGGCCCCGGACGGTACGACCGTGCTCGCCGCCGGGCACAACGAACGCGAGGCCACCGGCGACCCGACGGCGCACGCCGAGGTCCTCGCGCTGCGCAGGGCCGCCGAGCGGCTCGGTGAGTGGCGGCTGTCCGGCTGCACGCTCGTCGTCACCCTGGAGCCCTGCACGATGTGCGCGGGCGCGCTCGTGCAGTCCCGTGTCGAGCGGGTGGTGTACGGCGCCCGCGACGAGAAGGCGGGTGCGACCGGCTCCGTCTGGGACGTCGTCCGCGACCGGCGGCTCAACCACCGGCCCGAGGTGATCGAGGGCGTCCTCGCCGAGGAGTCCGCCGCACTGCTCACCGACTTCTTCCGCGACCGCTGACCGAGCACCGGCCGGCTCCTGCTGAACTCCTGCCGGGTACCTGCCGAGTACCTGCCGACTGTCCGGCGCACGCCCCGCACGGAACGTCCGGAGCCGCCGAAACGGATTTCAGACCATGGCCCACCTTGGGGTAAGGTCTCCCTCGGTAGCGTGTCCGAGCGGCCGAAGGAGCTCGCCTCGAAAGCGAGTGTGGCGCAAGTCACCGAGGGTTCAAATCCCTCCGCTACCGCTTCTGAAGGGCCTCGTCGAGAGACGGGGCCCTTCGTGCGTTCCGGGGGCGGGGGCTTCGTACGGCTCCGGGCACGGAAGAGCCCCGGCGCCGCTCGGTCGCCGGAGCCTTCCGCACCCGCAAGGGTTCTCCGCTCCCGCGGAGGACGGGGGAAGCGGCGCCATCGGGGGACGGCCGCTCCCCCCGACGGGAAGGACCGTCAAGTCCACGCCGCCGTCTCGGGGGGAAGTCTGCGGCGAGGACCCCGCAGTGAGGTCCCTCCAGGCCCCGTGGACTCCTGCCGATTCCGCCGGGGCTCCCTGCCATCCTGCGCCGCCGGAGCGCCGCTCCGGCCCGGCAAAAGGCCTCGACCAGTGGGCCGTTGGTCCTTAAAGAGGGCGTGAAGGTTACACTCACCGCCGGCACAGGGGGCCCACCGGGCGCAGCAGTCACAGGGGAGGCCGCGATGGCGGTGAATTCGAAGAAGATCGCCATCTATGTACTCGTGGTCTTCGTGCTCTACGTGATCATCACGGATCCGGCCAAGGCCGCCGATTACGTCCAGATAGGCTTCGAGGGCATATCGAGCGCCGCTCAGGCCGTCGGCGACTTCATGAGCTGGATCGCCGACGGAGCCCAGAACTGACGCCCGGCGCCGACACCCGCAAGGCTGGGCCCCGCACGGCGGAGCCCGCGGACGGGCCCGCGCGGCAGGGATTCCGCGTGCCCCTCAGCGAGCGGGCGTGCCGGGCAAGGGCGCGACCGAGTAGAGAACCGCACCACCAGGGAGTGCCCTTGATCCGCCATCTGGTCCTCTTCAAGCTCAACGACGGTGTCGGGCGCGACGAGCCCCGCGTCGTCGAGGGCGTCGCCGCCTTCCGCGCGCTCGGCGGGCAGATCCCGGAGCTGCGGTTCTGGGAGTGCGACTGGAACATCACCGACCGGCCCATCGCGTACGACTTCGCGATCAACTCCGCCGTCGAGGACACCGACGCCCTCAAGCGCTACCTGGAGCACCCGGCGCACCAGGCCGGCGTCGCGCTCTGGCGGGAGTTCGCCACTTGGGTGATCGCCGACTACCCGTTCTGACGATTCTTGATCGCACGCTCTTCCGGAGCCCCTGAACGCAACCGGTCAGGGGTTTTTGCCGCCCTACGGCCCGACTCGCCTTCAACTCGGCTCCAACACGGCGTTATGCGGTGCTTGCACACAGTGCACATGTCTTGTGATGCTATGACCGCTTTTGACGGATGAGTTGACGGATACGTTGACGGATCGTTGACGAATGAAGAGGTGGCGTTGACCGTGTCGGCCAGTACTGCGCCGCCCCAGGAGGAAGCCCCGGCCACGGCCCAGGCACCGGCCCTCACGCCCGCCCCGGCCCCGGCCACGCCTCCGGCACAGACCACGGCACCGAACGCCGCACCGAGCGCCTCGACGAGTGCCTCGACCAGCCCCGGCCCCTCACCCAGCCCGGAACCCGGCCCCGCGTCGGACCCCGCGCCCGGTCCCGCGCCGATCCAGGAGGTCACGCACGAGCGGCGTCGCGGCGCCGACACCCGGGCCCTCACCCAGGTGCTCTTCGGCGAACTCAAGACGCTGGAGCCGGGCACCCACGCGCACAACAGGGTCCGCGGCGCCCTCATCGAGGCGAACCTCCCGCTCGTCCGGTACGCGGCGGCCCGCTTCCGCTCCCGCAACGAGCCGATGGAGGACGTGGTCCAGGTCGGCACCATCGGCCTGATCAACGCGATCGACCGCTTCGACCCGGACCGCGGCGTGCAGTTCCCCACCTTCGCGATGCCGACGGTCGTCGGCGAGATCAAGCGGTACTTCCGTGACAACGTTCGCACGGTCCACGTACCGCGCCGGCTGCACGAGCTGTGGGTGCAGGTGAACAGCGCGACCGAGGACCTGACGACCGCCTTCGGGCGCTCGCCCACCACCGCGGAGATCGCCGAACGGCTGCGCATCACCGAGGAGGAGGTGCTCTCCTGCATCGAGGCGGGGCGGTCGTACCACGCGACCTCCCTCGAAGCGGCCCAGGAGGGCGACGGACTGCCGGGACTGCTCGACCGGCTCGGCTACGAGGACCCCGCACTCGACGGAGTCGAACACCGCGACCTCGTACGGCATCTGCTCGTACAGTTGCCCGAACGGGAGCAGCGGATCCTGCTGCTGCGCTACTACAGCAACCTCACTCAGTCACAGATCAGCGCCGAGCTGGGAGTGTCCCAGATGCACGTGTCAAGGCTCCTCGCCCGCAGCTTCGCGCGTCTTCGATCCGCAAACAGGATCGAGGCGTAACCGAAAAGAGCGAATCGCTCAAGCTTGCATTTTCTGTCGTTTCAGCGCTGAAAAACCGTCAGACCCCCTTTTTCCAGGGCCTATTCACCCTCTCCATGTCGACATGTCACTACAGCGTGTTGCCGACATGTGACATTCTTCCGGAAGCGCGTTTGCCGCGGCCTCGCCTCCGGTATTCAGGTGGAGGCTGCGTTCCTCCGACGGGAGCGATTGCCGCGACCGTCCGCGACCCAAAGGGGGTGGCATGTCCGCAGATCAGGGCAGCTCGAAGGTGCTCACGCTCACGAAGAGCGACACAGCGCCCGAGGCGCACGCCGCGCTTCACGATGTCCCTGCCGCCGAGGCCCCGGAAGCCGTTCTGGTCCCCGAGTCCTCGGGCGCCATCGACACCCGGACCCTGTCCCGCTCCCTCTTCCTGCGGCTCGCCGCACTCGCCGAGAACAGCCCGGAGCGTGGCTACGTCCGGGACACCCTCATCGAGCTCAACCTCCCGCTCGTCCGGTACGCGGCGGCCCGCTTCCGCTCCCGCAACGAGCCGATGGAGGACATCGTCCAGGTCGGCACGATCGGCCTGATCAAGGCGATCGACCGCTTCGACTGCGAACGCGGCGTCGAGTTCCCGACCTTCGCGATGCCGACGGTCGTCGGCGAGATCAAGCGGTTCTTCCGCGACACGTCCTGGTCGGTCCGCGTTCCGCGGCGACTCCAGGAGCTGAGGCTCGCCCTCACCAAGGCCAGCGACGAGCTCTCCCAGAAGCTCGACCGTTCGCCGACGGTCGCCGAACTCGCCGCCGTTCTCGGGGTGTCCGAGGAGGACGTGGTCGACGGCCTCGCCGTCGGCAACGCGTACACCGCGTCGTCGCTCGACTCGCCCGCCCCGGAGGACGACGGCGGTGAGGGATCCCTCGCGGACCGCCTCGGCTACGAGGACACCGCCCTGGAGGGCGTGGAGTACCGCGAGTCGCTCAAGCCGCTGCTCGCCAAGCTGCCGCCCCGCGAGCGCCGGATCATCATGCTCCGCTTCTTCGCGAACATGACCCAGTCGCAGATCGGCGAGGAGGTCGGCATCTCGCAGATGCACGTCTCCCGTCTCCTCACCCGCACCCTGGCCCAGCTGCGGGAAGGCCTCATCTCCGACTGACCGCCCCACGCGGGTTCATAATTGACGGATCGTCAGCCACACTGGCGCGATGCGTCACGAGTCGATACGCGGTCGCCGAGGTGCCCTGGTGGGTGCCTCGGCGGCCGTGCTGTGTCTGGGCGGAGCACTGGCCGCGTGCGCGGGCGACGGGAGTGGCGGCGGCTATGTCGCCGTCGGGGCCGCGGGTGGCTCTCCACGGGCGTCCGGTGCGGTGGTGGCGCCTTCGGGCGAGGTGTCCCTGGTGCCGCTGCGCGGCGCGATCACGGACGGCTTCAACGCCGCTGGGAACAAGGGGAGTTCCGGCACCGGGCAGGCGGCGACCGGCGATCCGGGCTCGCTCCCGGCCGGCGGCGGTGACCCGGAGAGCTCGGACGCGCCTACCGGTGGTCCGGGAGGCGCGGGGGGTTCGGGAGCCGAAGACGGTGGTCCGGGAGGCGCGGGGACCGACGCCGGTGGCGGGTCCTCGTCGTCCTCGGGCGGCGGGTCCTCCGCCTCCTCCGGCGGCGACTCCGGCCGTACGGGCGGGAGTTCGGGTCATTCCTCCGCCCCGCCCGCACCCGGGGCCACGGCGAGCGCCGGGCCCGCCGTGCTCGGCGTGAGCGACACCTCGCGCGCGGCCGCCGATCACCGGTGGTGCGAGAAGGTGACCGTCTCTCTCCGCAATACCGGTGGTACGGCGGTGCGTTCGGGCACGGTGACGTTCGGGACGCACATCATCGGGTCGCTCGGGATCGACTGGGCGACGATCGGGTCGACCGAGCCCCTTCCCGCGCCGATCGCCGCCGGCGCGAGGAAGAGCAAGACCTGGACGGTGTGCGTCGACGCGTGGCGGGTGCCGCTGGGCATGCACGTCGAGACGCGGGACGTATCCGTCCGGTGGGAGTAGGGCGCGCGGCCCCGCTCGTCTACTTGAGCGCGAGCCAGGCCACCGCGGCGACGACCAGGACGGCGACCACGACGCCGATGATCAGACCCACGCGCGGACCCGCCGGAGCGGCCGCCTGCTGCTGCCGGCCCTGGGGGGCCTCGTCGACGAACGCACGGAACATCTGGGTGCTGCCCGCGGGGTCGTAGTTGCCCTCGGGGCCCTGGGTGTTTGCCATAGGCCAGGACCCTAGCGAATACGCGGGGGCTGCCCAAGTGCAGGGTTCCCCTTCACGCCGACCGCGACGGACCTTCACTCGGCTCACGACGCGCCGTCACACCGGCCTCGAGGCGCCTTCACATCGGCGCTCACCCGTCGCCCCGCCCGCCCTGACCTCTCACCCTGCGGACCTGGCGAGACCCCGCCGCCGGGCACTCTCACCGGCCGTGCCCCGTAACCGGACGTCGCGAGTGGCACGCCCACCCGGACCTGACGGGTGGCGTGCCCACCCGGGTCGAACGCGCCCCCTGGCGAACGAGAGGCCGGCCACCGGCTCCCACCTGCGCGTTTACATTCGCCAATGCTTGCCTTTGCCAAGTTTTTAGCACTGAAGCACCGAACTCGTTTGCCTGCGGCAACCAACTGCTTTTATGGTTGCCCTAAGCAACGAATACGGGAGGTGCGATGGCCGAGCAGGCGCAGTACGAGGAATTGGCTCGTCAGCTCAGTGCCATCGGTGCCGTGAAGAGGGACATGGGACGGATCCTGCCGCCCGACTGTCCCGGAGGCTCCGCCGCCGTGCTCACGCTGCTCGGCCGGTACGGCGAGATGCGGATGAGCAGGCTCGCGGAGCTGCTGTCCGTGGACATGTCGGTGACCAGCCGCCATGTCGCGCACGTCGCCGACCGGGGCTGGATAGAACGGTCCCCCGACCCGGCCGACAAGCGCTCACGCATCCTGCGCCTCACCGGCGCCGGCCAGGAGCAGCTCGACGAGCTCTCCCTGCGCACATCGCGGCTGCTCGCCGACCGGCTGAGCCACTGGTCCGACGACGAGGTCGGACTGCTCATCGAGCTGATGGGCCGGCTGCGCGAGAGCTTCGGCGACTGCCGCTCCACGCAGCGGACGCCCGCGCACCCTCCCTCGTATGCGACAGACGTATCAGAACTGACCACCCGTACACCCGCGTAAGTACGTAAGAAAAGGAACCGCATGGCAACGACCACACCAGCCGGTGTGCGGGGCTCTCACGCCAAGCACGGAGGCGTCGCCGACGGCGCTCCGATGACGCACCGGCAGATCATGGAGGCGCTCTCCGGGCTGCTGCTCGGCATGTTCGTCGCGATCCTGTCGTCGACGATCGTCACCAACGCGCTCCCCGAGATCATCGGCGACCTGGGCGGCGGCCAGTCCGCCTACACCTGGGTCGTCACAGCCTCGCTGCTGGCCATGACCGCGACCACACCTCTGTGGGGCAAGCTCTCCGACCTGTACAGCAAGAAGGCGCTCGTACAGATAGCCCTCATCATCTACGTACTGGGATCGGCCGCCGCCGGTCTGTCCCAGAACCCCGGCATGCTCATCGCATGCCGTGTGGTGCAGGGAGTCGGCGTCGGCGGTCTGTCAGCGCTCGCCCAGATCGTGATGGCCGCGATGATCTCCCCGCGTGAGCGCGGGCGCTACTCCGGCTACCTGGGCGCGACGTTCGCCGTCGCAACCGTCGGCGGCCCGCTGCTCGGCGGTGTCATCACCGACACCAGCTGGCTCGGCTGGCGCTGGTGCTTCTACGTCGGTGTGCCGTTCGCGATCATCGCGCTGATCGTGCTGCAGAAGACCCTGCACCTACCCGTCGTGAAGCGGGACGTGAAGGTCGACTGGGGCGGCGCGTTCTTCATCTCCGCCGCGGTCTCGCTGCTGCTGCTCTGGGTCACCTTCGCCGGTGACAAGTACGACTGGGTCTCGTGGCAGACGTACACGATGATCGCGGGCGCGATCGTCCTCGGACTGCTGTTCGTCCTCGTCGAGTCCAGGGCGAGCGAGCCGATCATCCCGCTGCGGCTGTTCCGCAACCGCACCATCACCCTCTCCTCCCTCGCCTCGCTCTTCGTGGGTGTCGCGATGTTCACCGGCACCGTCTTCTTCAGCCAGTACTTCCAACTGGCGCGGGACAAGTCCCCGACGATGTCCGGTGTCATGACGATCCCGATGATCGCCGGCCTGTTCGTCTCCTCCACGGTCTCCGGCCAGGTCATCACCAAGACCGGACGGTGGAAGTACTGGCTGGTCAGCGGCGGCTTCCTGGTCACCGCGGGCCTCGGCCTCCTCGGCACCATCCGCTACGACACGACCTACTGGCACATCGCGATCTTCATGGCGCTGCTGGGCCTCGGCATCGGCATGATGATGCAGAACCTGGTGCTCTCCACGCAGAACCAGGTGGCGCCGTCCGACCTGGGCGCGGCGAGCTCCACCGTGACGTTCTTCCGTTCCCTCGGTGGTGCGATCGGCGTCTCCGCGCTCGGCGCGGTCATGGCCAACCGGATCACCGACTACGTGAAGGACGGGCTGACCGACCTCGGCCCCAAGTACGCCTCCCTGGGCTCGGGTTCGGACTCCAGCTCCAGCATCCCGGACATGGACAAGCTGCCCGCGCCGCTGCGCACCGTGATGGAGAGCGCGTACGGCCACGGCATCGCGGACGTCTTCCTGATCGCCGCGGGCATGGCGCTGATCGCCTTCCTCATCGTGCTGTTCATCAAGGAGGTCCCGCTGCGGACGTCCGGCGCGCTGGCGCAGGCCGCCGCGGAGAAGTCCGGGGAACCGGTCACCGAGGCTCCCGTCGCCGAAGCCGTCGAGGCCGCGGCCACCGCGGCCCTCGCCACCACCGAGGCGGCCCCCGAGGGCACGCAGCGGCTCGCCGCCGTCGCCACCGCGACGAGGGAGGCCACCGCGCAGCCCGCGTCCGGCGGCATCACGGTGCACGGTCAGGTCCGCGGCGCCGAGAGCGCGCCCGTGCCGCAGGCCGCGGTCACGCTGATCTCACCGGCGGGACGGCAGCTCGGCCGCTCGGTCTCACAGGCCGACGGTTCCTACGCGGTGGACGCGCCCGGTGTGGGCTCCTACGTCCTGATCGCCTCCGCCGACGGCTTCCAGCCGCAGGCCTCGACGATCGTCGTGAACGACGAGCCGCTCGCGTACGACATCCTGCTGAGCGGCACCAGCGGGCTGAGCGGTGCCGTCCGGTCGGCCGAGGGCGGTGACCCGGTCAAGGACGCGATGGTGATCGTGACCGACGTCCGCGGTGATGTGCTGGCCTCCGGAACCACCGGTGAACAGGGCGAGTTCGCCTTCGCCGAACTGGTGCCCGGCGTCGTGACGGTCGCGGTGAACGCCGCGGGTCACCGGCCGCGGGCGCTGCCCGTCGAGGTCGGTGGCGCCGGGGTCACCCGGGTCGAGGTCGAGCTCGACCCGGGCGCCCAGGTCCAGGGTGTCGTACGGGCGCCGCACGGCCCCCTGTCCGACGCCCGCGTGACGCTCGTGGACGCGGCAGGCAACGTGGTCGGCACGGCCAGGACCGGCGGCGACGGAGCGTACGCCTTCACCGACCTGGACGGCGGCGAGTACACCGTCATCGCGGCGGGCTATCCGCCGGTGGCGACCGCGCTGACCGTCGGCGGCCGTGGCGTGGACGACCACGAGATCGAACTCGCCCACCCCGGCGAGTAGTCCGAGCCCCGGCCCGTGGGGATGCGCGCACTCTGAGCGGAGGTGCGCCCCCACGGGCCGGTTTTCATTGCTTCATCGCAAGGAGTTACTGCCATGGGACTGACCGCGAAGATCCGTACCCGGGACGGATGGGCCGTGTCGCACGCGGTCGTCACGGTGACCGACGCGGCCGGCGCGCAGGTGCTGCGGGCCGAGGCGGACACCGACGGAACCGTGCACGACACCACGAGCCTCGAGCCCGGCGCGTACACGGTGATCGTGACCGCTCTCGGGTACGCGCCCGCCGCGGCCGGAGCGATCGTCACGGCAGCGGGGCGTGCCGAGGTCGGCCAGGTGACACTGGCCCGCCAGGGCGGCACCGAGCTGCCCCCGCCGGGACCGTGGACCATCGACCCGGCGCACTCCTCCGTCGGCGCGGTCGCCCAGCACCTCGGCATCTCCAGCGTGCACGGCCGCTTCACGGACTTCGCGGGCCGCATCGAGATCGCCCCCGACGACGTGGCCGGGTCGCGGGTCGAGGCGACGATCTCGGCCGCCTCCATCGACACCGGCAACGGCATGCGCGACACCCACCTGAAATCGCCGGACTTCCTGGACATCGAGAAGTACCCGCGGATCACCTACCGTTCGACGGACCTGACGCCGGCCGGCCCCGACCGCTGGACCGTGCACGGCGAACTCACCCTGCACGGCGTCGTACGTCCCGTCGACCTCGACCTCGCCTACCTCGGCACCGGCGCCGACCCCTGGGGCGGCACCCGCGCCGCGTTCCGCGCGACCGCCGAACTCCACCGCGAGGACTTCGCCATGCACTACAACCAGATCGTCCAGGCGGGCATCTCCGCCATCGGTACGACCCTCAGGGTGGAGCTGGACATCCAGGCGGTGCAGGGAGACGCGCTGCCGGCGGCGTGAGCGCGCCTCACCCGCCTACTCGCCCTCGCTGGCGTCCACGATCCGCCGGGCCAGGTCACGGAGCTTGATGTTCTCCCGCTGGGAGGTCCGCACGAGGCTGTCGAAGGCCTCGGACGCGTCGATGTCGAGCCGCTCCATGAGGATGCCCGTGGCCTGCCCGATCAGATCGCGGGTGCGCATCGCCTCGGTGAGCTGCTCGCGCATGGTCACCGAGTCCAGCGCGATGCTGACATGCGCGGTGAACAACCGCCCGATCCGGGTGGCCGACTCGTCGAAGGCGCGGGGCTTGCGCGCGTACGCCGTCAGGACGGTGAGCCGCCGCTGGTCGACCCGCAGCCGCAACGACAGCACCGATCGCAGCCCGAGGCCCGACAGCGCGAGCTCCCCGTCCCCGTCGGCCGAGGAGCTGTCCTCGATCCGGGCCACCGGCGCCGTCCAGAGCCGGTTCCAGTACGGGTGATGCTCACGGTCCCCGGTCAGGGCGTCGACGGAACGGACGACCTCGTCCGTCCAGGCCAGGGTCTGCCGGTGGGCGTTGCGCTCGATGACGGAGATCCCGGCGTGCTCGGCGCCGGGCAGGATGTGCACGGCCAGCCGGACGGCGGTGCGCAGGGTGTTGTGGGGACTCGCCGTCTCGTGCAACTGCTGCGCGGCGACCATCAAGGAATCGGCCAGCTCAAAACCCGTAGCACAACGGGACAATTCAGAAAACTCGGACGCAGCCACCACGAACCTCTTCGGCATGCACGGCCATACGGCCATGCGCAGGAGAGCTCCGCAGCACATTCCTGACTGCGAGCACAGGACGAACAGCACTTTAGCTGCTCCGATCGGGTCCGGTGCCGCCCACCGGCTCAGCCCGCGGGCGACTCCGGGGCACGCGGCCTAGGCTGATCGCATGGCACCCAACATCGCGACGAACACCTCTGTCTCCCTGGACGAGTTGCTGGACTTCGTGCGCCCCCGGCACCGGGCCGTCCTGCTCACCCGCCGTGCCGACGGCAGCCCCCAGGGGTCCCCGCTCACCTGCGGTGTCGACGACTCGGGGCGCGTCGTCCTCTCGACGTACCCCGAGCGAGCCAAGACGCGTAACGCCAAGCGGGACGAACGGGTCAGCCTCATCGTCCTCAGCGACGAGTGGAACGGCCCCTGGGTCCAGATCGACGGCACCGCCGAGGTCCTCGACTCCCCCGACTCCGTCGAGCCGCTCGTCGAGTACTACCGGAACATCGCCGGTGAGCACCCCGACTGGGACGAGTACCGAGAAGCCATGCGCAAGCAGGCCAAGTCGATCATCCGCATCACCCCCACCCGCTGGAGCCCGGTGGCCACCGGCGGCTTCCCGGCCCACCTGGCCCCCCAGGACTAGCCCGCCCGAGCCAAGCCTTCCTTCGCCCCTACCCGTCCCGTACCTAAGACTCCGCCCCAGCCCCCCGCTCCTCAAACGCCGGAGGGGCTGAAATCTTCCCCGGGGCCAGGGGCTGAAATCACCACAGCGCGCCCGCAGCCGTCCGCGCACGGGAGGGGCCGTGCCGGTACATCCCAATGTCCGTCGCTTACGTCCGGATCGAGCAGCGGTTCCCTCCTGGACCCACGTCTGATCCAGCG
>NZ_JBSFYW010000042.1:0-80920 GCF_053599975.1 Streptomyces sp. NPDC005141
CGGCGGTGTGGGGGGGCGACCCGCCCCCGCCCCCGGCAGGGGGCGCCCCCGCCCCCCTCACCCGTTTTGCCCCGGCGCAGGTGCCCGCCCCCCGCGGGGCGGGCCCCCCCCCGGGGGGGGGCGCCCCTTCTGCGTCCCACGAGCGCGTCCTCGCGCGTTCTCCATGGATGCCCGGGCTCGTCGTTTCACGTGAAACCCTCGTTTCACGTGAAACGGTCGGCCTACGTCAGCGCGTCGCGCCCGTGACGATCCAGCGGCCCGAGCGAGAGCGCAGCCACAAGGTCAGCATCCGCATCGTCATCATCAGCGTCATCGCCCCCCAGAGCGCGGTCAGTCCGCCACCGAGAAGGGGAACGAGCAGGGCGACGGGGGTGAAGACCGCCAACGTGAGCAGCATGGCCCAGGCCAGGTAGGGCCCGTCTCCCGCACCCATCAGGACGCCGTCCAGGACGAAGACGATCCCACAGATCGGCTGGGAGACGGCCACCAACACCAGAGCGGGCAGCGCCGCGTCCCGCACGCCAGAGTCGCTGCTGAACAGCGGAAGGAACAGGGGACGAGCCGCCAGGACCAGCAGACCGAGCACGACTCCGGTGACGACACCCCACTGCACCATGCGGCGGCATGCCTCACGGGCACCCTGGGCGTCGTCCGCGCCGAGATAGCGCCCGATGATGGCCTGTCCCGCGATGGCGATGGCGTCGAGCGCGAAGGCGAGCAGGCTCCACAGCGACAGGATGATCTGGTGGGCCGCCATATCGGCATCCCCGAGCCGGGCGGCGACGGCCGTGGCGATCAGAAGGATCGCGCGGAGCGACAGCGTACGGACGAGCAGTGGAGCTCCGGTCTGGGCACAAGCTCGTATCCCGGTGGCATCCGGCCGCAGGGAGGCGCCGTGGTTCCGAGCTCCGCGGATGACGACGTTCAGGTAGACGGCGGCCATGCTCCACTGAGCGATGACGGTGCCCCAGGCGGAGCCGGCGATCCCGAGATCGGCGCCGTAGACAAGGACGACGTTGAGAACCGCATTGGCGACGAAGCCTCCGACGGCGACGTACAGCGGGGTCTTCGTGTCCTGGAGTCCACGCAGCACTCCGGTGGCGGCCAGGACGACGAGCATGGCGGGAATGCCGAATGCCGAGATCCGCAGATAGGTCGTCGCGTACGGGGCCGCGGTGTCGGATGCGCCGAACAACTCCATGAGGGAGGGGGCCGTGGGCAGGGCGACGGCGATGACGGCCGCGCCGATGAGTAGAGCGAGCCAGATGCCGTCCATGCCCTGGCGGATCGCGGCGCGCAGGTCGCCGGCGCCGACTCGGCGGGCGACTGCGGCCGTAGTGGCATAGGCGAGGAAGACGAAGACTCCGACAGCTGTCATGAGGAGGGCCGAAGCGATGCCGAGCCCGGCCAGCTGAGCCGTACCGAGATGACCGACGATGGCGCTGTCGGCCATCACAAAAAGAGGCTCGGCGACGAGTGCGCCGAAGGCCGGAACGGCCAGCGCGACGATCTCTCGGTCGTGCCGGCGTCGGGCGGCCCTGGGCGCCGCGGGAGCCTGTGTCATGAGCACCAATCTAATCTTCCACAGGTAAGAGATGCAATGCGCGAAGGACCCTTACTCTCTGTTGGGTGGGGCGTGTCGCGGCACGCCGTTTGCAGCGATCTTGATTCGAGTGTGGAAGTTTTTCTTCTGCACAGCCGGTGGATGGGAAAATGCCAGGTCAGGGCGGATTGACCAGAAGAGGTGAGGGCTTGTTCACAGGGCTGTCCACCGGGTCGTGCACAGGTTTTGTGGAGTTCTCCACAGCATCGGGGCCGTCGTCCACATGGCCTGTGGATAACCAGATTGGCTGACGGTGCCCGCGGGCCTAACGTGGTGCGGCGCCCGTTCTCTCCTCCGTCCTCGGAAACCACGCAAAACCGACGCGTGAGAACCGGAGTTGGGCAGCTCAGTTGTCAGTGCCGTGCCGTAGAAATTAAGGGCACTGCTAGGTCCGCTCTGCGGACGGGAGGAGGTGGCTCGGTGACTATTTCCGAGCCCTTGGACGACCCCTGGGCGGACAGTGGGCCCAGTGATCGTCTGCCCTCGTCCCGCCGACGTGGGAGTGGCGGCCGCGGCCGCGACGAGCAGCACGACCGTGACCGGGACACCGGCTCATGGGAAAGCGGCGGCTCGTCCTTCGAACGGGTACCGCCCCAGGACCTCGATGCCGAGCAGTCCGTCCTCGGCGGCATGCTTCTGTCGAAGGACGCCATTGCCGACGTCGTCGAGGTGCTCAAGGGCCACGACTTCTACCGGCCGGCGCACGAGACGATCTACGGAGCGATCCTCGACCTGTACGCGAAGGGCGAGCCGGCCGACCCCATCACGGTCGCGGCCGAGCTCACCAAGCGGGGAGAGATCACCAAGGTCGGTGGCGCGCCCTATCTGCACACGCTTGTGCAGACAGTCCCGACCGCGGCGAACGCCGAGTACTACGCGGAGATCGTGCACGAGCGCGCGGTCCTGCGCCGCCTGGTCGAAGCGGGCACGCGCATCACGCAGATGGGATACGCGGCCGACGGCGACGTCGATGAGATCGTCAACAGCGCCCAGGCGGAGATCTACGCGGTCACCGAGCAGCGCACCACCGAGGACTATCTTCCGCTCGGCGACATCATGGAGGGCGCGCTCGACGAGATCGAGGCCATCGGATCGCGTTCGGGGGAGATGACCGGCGTACCGACCGGCTTCACCGACCTCGACTCGCTCACCAACGGTCTGCATCCCGGCCAGATGATCATCATCGCGGCTCGTCCCGCCATGGGTAAGTCGACCCTGGCCCTGGACTTCGCCCGAGCCTGCTCGATCAAGCACAACATGCCCAGCGTGATCTTCTCGCTCGAAATGGGCCGCAACGAGATCGCCATGCGCCTGCTGTCGGCCGAGGCGCGCGTGGCCCTGCACCACATGCGGTCCGGCACCATGACCGACGAGGACTGGACCCGGCTCGCCCGCCGTATGCCGGACGTCTCGGCCGCGCCCCTCTACATCGACGACTCCCCGAACCTGTCGATGATGGAGATCCGTGCCAAGTGCCGCCGCCTGAAGCAGCGCAGTGACCTGAAGCTCGTGGTCATCGACTACCTCCAGCTGATGCAGTCGGGCGGCAAGCGCTCCGAGAGCCGCCAGCAGGAGGTCTCCGACATGTCGCGAAACCTGAAGCTGCTGGCCAAGGAGCTGGAACTGCCGGTGATCGCGCTGTCGCAGCTCAACCGTGGCCCCGAGCAGCGCACGGACAAGAAGCCCATGGTCTCCGACCTGCGTGAGTCCGGCTCGATCGAGCAGGACGCGGACATGGTCATCCTGCTCCACCGCGAGGACGCCTACGAGAAGGAGTCCCCGCGTGCCGGCGAGGCCGACATCATCGTCGGCAAGCACCGTAACGGCCCGACGGCCACGATCACTGTGGCCTTCCAGGGGCACTACTCACGCTTCGTGGACATGGCACAGACCTGATCCGGCGCCCTGCGGGGCCGCTTCGGGTTAATCCGCTCGACGTTCGGTGGTGGGACGGGTGGACTGGTGTCATGACGACACCCCACGATGATCTCCTTCCCGGCACGCGCCGAGCCCTGCTGCACCGTATTGCCGTCGCGCAGAGCGAGGGGCGGGCGCCGTCACTCGTCGCGACGGTGGTCCGGGGCGGGAAGGCGGTGTGGAACGGGGCGCGGACCTCGGTGGACGGTCACGGGCCGGACGAGAACGTGCAGTACCGGATCGGCTCCATCACCAAGACCTTCACCGCCGTTCTCGTACTGCGGCTGCGTGACGAAGGCGTCCTGGACCTCGGTGACCCGCTGGAGAAGCATGTGCCCGGCACCGGTGCGGGGGAGGTCACCATCTCCCAACTGCTCGCGCACACCGGCGGATTGGCCGCCGAGTCGCCCGCGCCATGGTGGGAGCGCACACCAGGCTCGCTCCGTCCCGAACTGTCCGACGTACTGGGTGAGCAGCCGTTCCGGCATCCGGTCGGCCGTCGGCACCATTACTCGAACCCCGGCTACACGCTGCTCGGAGCGCTGGTCGAGGAGCTACGCGGTGCCCCCTGGGAAGAAGTGCTGCGCCGCGAGGTTCTGGAACCGCTCGGGCTGCACCGTACGAGTGGTCGCCCGCAGGCGCCGCACGCGGGGGGATGGGCGGTCCACCCCTGGGCGGACGCGATGATGCCCGAGCCCTCGGAGGACCTGGGGCGGATGGCTCCGGCCGGGCAGCTGTGGTCCACCACAGGGGACTTGGCCCGCTTCGCCGTCTTCCTCACCCAGGGCGACGACCGAGTGCTGAGCGCGGAGTCCGTGAGGGAGATGCGTGCGCCCGCCGCGCCGCCCGAGACCGCGGAGCTGGCTGCGGGGTCGTCCTACGGGCTCGCCCTGCAGATCGTGCACCGTGACGGCCGAACCCTCGTAGGACATGGGGGCTCCCTGCCGGGCTTCGTCGCCGGATTGGTGATCAGCGTGGAGGACGACGTGGCGGCGGTGGTGCTGTCCAACTGCACCTCAGGTCCGCCCGTGTTCACCGTCGCCGCCGATCTGGTGAGGATCGTCGCGGAGGCGGAGCCGCGGATTCCCGAACCCTGGCGTCCGATGACCGAAGTCGACCATGGTGTCTTGGAGTTGGCGGGTCAGTGGTACTGGGGGACTCAAGCCTTCGGGCTGCGGCTGCCGGCCGGTGGAGGGCTCGTTCTGGGCCCGCTCTCGGGTGTCGGTCGGGGTGCACGCTTCACGGCGAACGGGGACGGGACGTGGACGGGGCTCGACGGCTACTACGCGGGCGAGCTTCTGCGGCCCGTACTGCGGCCTGACGGCTCGGTGAGTCATCTGGACCTCGGGTCGTTCGTGTTTACGCGCCAGCCGTACGCCGAGGAGGCTCCTGTGCCCGGTGGCGTGGACCCTGAGGGCTGGCGAGGCATTCAGTAGGCGTCACCGGAGCCGGAGGCGGCGTGTTTCACGTGAAACACGCGTGCCTCCGGCCGGGCAGACGGAGAAGACCGCCCCCTGAACGTCGCTGAGGTGCGTCGCGGACGACAGGTACGGCCGGGAGCCGGGCGGTCAGCGGCCTGCATCAGAGCGGGAGTTTGAAGCCGACGTGTGATGCCTCGAAGCCGAGCCGCTCGTAGAAGCGATGTGCGTCGGTGCGGGAGGCGTCGGAGGTCAGCTGGACCAAGTGGCAGCCCTGGCGGCGGGACTCCTCGATCGCCCACTCGATGAGCTCCGTCCCGAGACCGCTGCCACGTTCGTCGGCGTGAATGCGTACGGCCTCGATGATGGAGCGCGTCGCCCCCTTGCGGGACAGCCCGGGAATCACGGTGAGCTGCAGGGTGCCGACAACGCGGTTCTCGCGTACGGCGACGACCAGGTGCTGGTTCGGGTCCTTGCTCAGGCGCTCCAGGGCGCCCACATACGGGGTCAGATCGTCGGGCGATTCCCGTTGGGCACCCAGGGGGTCGTCGGCGAGCATCGCGACAATGGCGGGCACGTCCTCTGCGACCGCGGCTCGTATCTCAAGATCTGCCATGAGCGCACCTTACGAGGGCACGCCTACCGCGGGCATGGGCTGCACGGGCACGCTCGCCGACTCCACGACCCGGACCAGGGGGGCCAGCTCAGGGTTCTCGGCCGCTTCGTCGAGAGCCTCGCGCAGGGCGGCGTCATTGGTGGGCCGCGCCTCGGCGAGGAGCTCCAGGCCGGCCTCGCTGACGTTCGTGTAGATGCCGCGGCGGTCGGTCGGGCAGAGATAGCGGGCGAGCAGCCCTCGGTCCTCAAGGCGGGTGACCAGCCGTGTGGTGGCGCTCTGGCTGAGGACGACCGCGTCCGCGACCTGCTTCATCTGGAGATGGCCGCCGTCGCCGTCGTGCTGCCGGCTGAGCACGTCGAGCAGGGAGTACTCGCGCACGCTGAGCCCGTGCCTTGCCTGCAGGGCCCGCTCGATGTGGGCCTCGATCCTCCCGTGCAGCAGGGAGAGTGCGCACCATCCCTGAGCGAGGGCGGTGAGCGCGGGGTCCGTGGCTGTCATGGCATTTCCTCCGTCCCGGAGCGGCTGAAACCCAGGATAGAGCACGGGCGCAATAGCCCACTGTTGCATATAACCCGCGTCTGCAACTATTGTGAGCGCAGGCAAAGCGCCCATGCAATCTTCTGGAAGGTGTACCTCCACCATGCCTCTCGCGCTTCTGGCCCTCGCGATCGGGGCCTTCGGAATCGGAACGACGGAGTTCGTGATCATGGGCGTCCTGCCCGAGGTCGCCGGAGACTTCGGCGTCTCCATCCCCACTGCCGGACTGCTGGTGACCGGCTATGCCCTCGGCGTGGTGATCGGCGCGCCGATCATGACCGCGCTCGGCACGAAGGTCTCCCGCAAGCGGATGCTCATGGTGCTGATGGGTCTGTTCGTCCTCGGCAATCTGATATCCGCCGTGGCCCCGGCCTTCTGGCTGATGTTCGTGGGCAGGGTGGTCGCCTCCCTCGCCCACGGTGCCTTCTTCGGCATCGGGTCGGTGGCCGCCGCCGAACTCGTCGCGCCCGAGAAGAAGGCCGGCGCCATCGCGATGATGTTCAGCGGGCTCACGATCGCCAATGTCGTCGGCGTCCCGCTGGGCACGCTGATCGGACAGTCCGCAGGCTGGCGCGTCACCTTCGCGGGTGTCGCCGCGCTCGGTGTCATCGGGCTGCTGGGCATCGCCAAGCTGGTGCCGGAGATGCCGAAGCCCGAGGGTGTGCACCTGCGCCACGAACTCGCCGCCTTCAAGAACGTCCAGGTCCTGCTCGCGATGGCGATGACGGTGCTCGGTTTCGGCGGTGTCTTCGCGGCCATCACCTACATCGCGCCGATGATGACGCACGTCGCGGGCTTCGCCGACGGATCGGTCACCTGGCTGCTGGTTCTCTTCGGCCTGGGCATGGTCGGCGGGAACCTGGTCGGCGGCAAGTTCGCCGACCGCGCGCTGATGCCGATGCTGTACGTGTCTCTGGGCGGCCTCGCCGTCGTGCTCGCCCTCTTCACCGTCACCGCGCACAACAAGATCCTGGCGGCCGTCACGATCGCCCTGATCGGCGCTCTCGGCTTCGCGACCGTGCCTCCGCTGCAGAAGCGCGTTCTCGACCAGGCGCACGGCGCGCCCACCCTGGCCTCGGCCGTGAACATCGGCGCCTTCAACCTCGGCAACGCCCTCTCGGCCTGGCTCGGCGGCATCGTCATCGCGGCGGGTCTCGGCTACACCGCCCCCAACTGGGTCGGTGCGGTTCTCGCCGCGAGCGCGCTCGTTCTGGCCGTCCTCTCGGCCGCTCTGGAGCGCCGCACGGCTCTGCCCGGCTCCGTGGTCGCCGGTGGCACCCCGGCCGAGCCGCGGACCGCCGTCCACCACTGACCGGAACCGGGCCCGGCGCGGGGCCAGGGCCGTCCCCGCATCGTCTCGACCCGGCACGTCCTCTACTCGAAACAGCACGCCCCCACAAGGAGAAACCCCTGATGAGCACCACCACCGCCGTTGCCCCCCTGACGATCGAGGACGCCGAGGTTCTCGTCACCGCGGCCCGTCGCGCCGCCGAAGCCGCCGGCGTTCGGATCAGCGCCACCGTCCTCGACGCGGGCGGCCACCTCCTCGCTTTCCGGCGCGACGACCAGGCTGTGCTGATCTCGGGAGAGACCAGCACGCGCAAGGCCTACACGGCACTCCAGTTGAACGCGGCAACCGCCGATCTCGTCGACGCGGTGCAGCCCGGTGGTCTCTTCCACACCCTGCCCACCGCGCTCGACCGCCCCCTGCTGTTCATCGCGGGCGGCGTGCCGGTCCACCGCGACGGCCGTCTGATCGGTGCGATCGGGATCGGTGGCGGCATGCCCGACCAGGACCACGGCTTCGCCGTCACCGCCGTAGCCTCGCTCGTCTGACGCTCGGCAGCCACCGCACCCGTCCGACGTAGGACAGCCCGCAAGCGCCGGTCTCCCACCGTGTCCGGGGGACCGGCGCTTCGTCTGTCGGCATGGCGGAGGTCTAGGCGGCGGCGACCGTCAGCGGCGCGAAGCGGCGAGTCCAGTCGCCGGGCAGTTCCGGGATCCCGTACGTCATGACCGAGTTGAAGGCGACGGAGGCAAGCCCGCGCTCCTTCAGCCAGGCCAGCAGCTCTTCGTGCCGCACGTCGATGTCGGTGCGCAACGGGCGGCGGGAGTGGGCGGCGAGCGAGGAGACGAGTGCCTTCGCCGTCTCCGTGTCCCGGGCGATCAGCGGGCCGACGACATGGTCGGTCATGTTGGGCCAGGCGGCGGCGTAGCCGATGATCCGGCCGTTCTCCTCGGCCACGCGCAGCTGGTCCGAGAAGGCGGGCAACCGCGTGATCATGTGGGTGCGGTCGGCGCCGAAGACCTCTTCGTCCAGTCGGAGGACGGTGGCGAGGTCCTCCGCCGTGGCAGGGCGGGTGAAGACCTCGGGCTCAGGGCCACCAGCACTGAACACCCCACGGAACATCTCGGCCCGGCCGGTGACCTTGAATCCCAACTCCTCGTAGAGCGGGCGCCCGTACACGGTCGCGTGCAGGGTCAGCGGGATGCTGCCCATGTCCTCGACGACGTGTCGCATCAGATGACGGCCGACACCCTGGCGGGAATGCCGTTCGGCGACGAGAACCATGCCGATAGCACCCAGCTCGGGGCGGTCGCGGGGTCCGTATTCGGTCACCACGCAGGCGGTGACGAGACCGCCGGCGGGGTCGTCGATGCCGTATCCGACCCCTGCGGCGAGCAGCAGGCCCCACTTGTGTTCCTCACGGGGCCAGCCCCGGTCTTCGGACAAGTCGGCGCAGGCGGCGAGGTCGCGAGGCGTCAGACGACGAACGGGCAGTGCGGTGAGGGAAGGTGTCGACACGCACGTCAGGCTGTCTGACATGGGCCGCTGCCGTCCACCGCTTTCGAGGCAGCCCTACTCTCTTTTGGCCATGCTCTGCGCTGCCCCACAGTGAGCGGACAGCAAGCGAGCGGACAGCAACGGACAGCTGTTTCACGTGAAACCTCGACCTCTGAACGTCGCCTGCCCCAGTACCCTCGGCGGACATGGCGAGACTTCATCTCTTCGACCTCGACGGGACGTTGCTCCACGGCAGCACCGCACCGTTGGAGATCTCCCGGCAGCTCGGGCTGGAAGCGGAGACCATGGCGCTCGAGAAGGCCATTTCCGCGGGGCTCATAGGGCCTCCCGAGTACGCGACGGGGGTGCACGCCCTGTGGGCGGAACTCACCGAGGCGCATGTGACGGCGGCTTTCGACGGAGCGCCATGGATGTCCGGCATCGAAGACGTCTGGAGGGAGATCCGGGAAAGCGGTGACTACTGCGCCGTTGTTTCGTTGTCGCCCTCGTTCTTTGTGGAGCGTCTGATGTCGTGGGGAGCGCACGCGGCCCATGGCTCGCGCTTTCCCACCGTGCCGTTCGCGGAGCCGATGGACCCGGCGGGCGTACTCAGTGCCGCGGCAAAGGTGCAGATCGCGGACCGGCTCTGTGAAGAGTTCGGGGTGGGTCGGGCCGACTGTGTCGCTTATGGCGACTCCCTCTCGGACAAGGACCTTTTCGGTGCTGTGCCGGTGTCCGTCGCGGTCAATGCGGACCGGCATCTGTGCGGCCTGGCCACACACTCCTACGTGGGACGGGACCTGTGGGCTGCCTATGAATTGGTGTGCACAGCAAGGTAATTGAGGAAATCGGCAGGTCAGTGCCGCCCTCATTCGCCCTGAGAGAAGAGGGTACTTGTGCCGAGAGCTACTGCCGGTATGGTCGACTCCGGTTCCCGCCCGCCGAGATGTGTACTCGTCCCGCCGACGCGGGCTACCGGCAACGCAGGCCAAAGCAGCGTAACGGGACGGAGAGATCGAAGACCCACGTTTTCCGTTATGAGGCCGGGCGTTGACCCGGAGTGGGATGCTCGGCGAGAGCGCTGCGGCCAATGTCACATTCTCGCCTTACTTGTCCGTACGGGGCGGGAATCCGGCTTCAATGCGGCCGCATTGGGCCGACGGGACTGAACCGGGAAAGAGAGCAAGCCGTCTGCGGGGGAACGCAGGCATCCTCCGACCACGGAGGTGCGCAGACCGACCGAAAGATGCTCGAGGCGAGGCAGACCATGGACGCTCCGACCACCACGTCGGCCGACAACGGCACTTCAGGCGGAAACGGCGGGGGCGGCTGGTTCACGCCGCACAAGGAGCCGCCGACTCCCAGCGGTGACCAGGGACCATCGGACGGCCGTCGACTGGCCGCGTTGCGCCCGGTGGGCCGGTCCGCAGCAACGCAGGGGGAACCCGGGCAAACCGTCCCCGAGCAAGCGGCCCCCGGGCAGGGAACACCCCAGCAGGAACGAATATCCCCGGTCGCCGAAGCGCCCAAGGCCTCTCGGCACTTCGAGCCGGAGCCCGCCCACGAAGCCGTGCGACCGCAGTCGGGCCCCGGGCCGGCGGAGTTCGGCTCTCCGCGGCCCTCACAGGCCTCCGCGCCCCAGTACAGGCCCCCGCCGCCCCACCACGGCTCTCCGGGGCCCGAGGCCCGCCCTGAGCCGCTTGTGACGGGCCGGCCGCCGGACTCCGGCCCCAAGGCCTCTCCCGACGCCGTGCTGATCCGCCGGACAATGGCCGAGGTCGGTGACATCGCCGACAAGGTCACCTCCTACTTCTACGCGCTGCTCTTCGTGCGCCACCCGGAGCTGCGCTCTCTGTTTCCCGCCGCGATGGACACCCAGCGGGACCGGTTGCTCAAGGCGCTGCTGACCGCCGCGGAACACATCGACAACACCGAGGTCCTTGTCGCGTATCTGCAGAACCTCGGCCGGGGACACCGCAAGTACGGCACCCGGCCGGAGCACTACCCGGCCGTCGGTGAGTGCCTCATCGGCTCGCTCAGCCGGTACGCCTCGGCGATCTGGGACGCCGAGACGGAGGCGGCCTGGGTGCGCACGTACACGACCATCTCCCAGGTCATGATCGACGCGGCTGCCGCCGACGAGCTGCGTGCTCCGGCCTGGTGGTACGCCGAAGTGGTGTCCCACGACCTGAGGACGCCGGACGTCGCTGTCGTCACGGTCCGGCCCGACCAGCCGTACCCGTTCCTGGCCGGGCAGTACACAAGCCTTGAAACACCGTGGTGGCCACGGATCTGGCGGCACTACTCCTTTGCCTCGGCGCCCCGCTCGGACGGGCTGTTGACGTTCCATGTCAAGGCGGTTCCGGCGGGCTGGGTCTCCAACGCGCTGGTGCACCGCGCCCGGCCCGGCGATGTCATCCGGCTCGGACCGCCGTCCGGCTCCATGACCGTCGACCACACCACCGACAGCGGCCTGCTCTGTCTGGGCGGCGGCACCGGCATTGCACCCATCAAGGCCCTGGTCGAGGACGTCGCCGAACACGGGGAGCGCCGACCCGTCGAGGTCTTCTACGGGGCTCGCACCGATCACGACCTCTACGACATCGACACCATGCTGCGGCTCCAGCAGAGCCACCCCTGGCTCGCGGTACGCCCCGTCGTCGATCAGCAGGCCCATCTCCAGCTGCCGGACGTCGTACGCGAGTACGGGCCGTGGAACGAGTTCGATGCGTATCTCTCGGGGCCGCCCGGCATGATCCGCAGCGGTGTCGACACCCTCAGGGACATAGGCATCCCGTCGGACCGGATCCGCCACGACTCGGTGGAAGAACTCGTCGCGGCCGGCAGCTGACCCGCGGCGGCTTCTCCCGGCGTCAGCCCAGGTCAGGTGCGTGCATGGCCCGTACGCCCTCGATGTTGCCGTCGAGATAGTGCCTCAGCGAGAGCGGTACGAGGTGGACGGAGGCGATCCCGACCCGGGTGAACGGGACGCGGACGATCTCGTACTCACCACACGGCTCGTCCACCTCGGGGCCGTGCCGCAGGGCAGGGTCCATGGACTCCAGCCGGCAGACGAAGAAGTGCTGGACCTTCACACCGGTCGCGCCGCCGTCGTCGCCGATGTGCTCGACGGTGTCGACGAAGCAGGGCACCACATCGATGACCTTGGCTCCGAGCTCCTCGTGCACCTCACGATGGAGTGCTTCGACGACAGTCGTGTCCTCCGGTTCGACCCCGCCACCCGGTGTGAGCCAGTAGGGATCGACGCCGGGCTTGGTGCGCTTGATCAAGATCAGGTCGTCACCATCGAGCAGAACGGCGCGGGCGGTGCGCTTGACCACGGGTCGGACGGTCATGGGAGAAATGTGGCCCGGCTGGTTCCACGTGAAACATCACCCGGCCGGGATTCCGTGTGAAACGCCCTGGAGCCCGTCCTGAAGGCTCCGAGAAGTCGGGGGACGGCCATCGCCCGAACCGTCGGCCTTCGACCGCAGCGGTAGGCACTGCTCCTTGGTCTCGGTTCCGGCCGGCGCCGATCTCAGCTCCAGTCGGCGGCCGCTCGCAGCAGCCATTCGTGCGCCCTGGCGATGTGCGGCATCGCGAGCGTTCCGGTCCGGACGACAAGGAAGTACGTACGCAACGGGGGCACCGCGGGGTCGAGGAGCGCCACGACGTCTCCGCGTTCGATGGCATCGGAACAGAGGTATTTGGGTAGGACAGCGAGCCCGGCGCCCGCGGAGGCACAGGCGAGGACCGCCCGCAGATCCGGGACGACGACCGTGCCGGAGGCGGCCGGGCGGCAGTCGAAGACCGAGGCCCAGTAGCGGGCGACGAGCGGCAGCGACTCGTGGACCTCGACGATGGGGACGTCCTCGAGCGCGTGGGCGCCCTTCCGGCGGAGTTTGCCGGGGCCGACTTCGGCGGCCCAGCGCGGAGAGGCGACCAGGACGTGCTCTTCGTCGCAGAGCGGAGTCGCGGTGAGGAGCGCACCGCGTGGGCGGGCCGTCGTCATGGCCAGATCATGATGCCCGGCGGCGAGTCCCTCCAGCGTCTCCTCCGCATTGCCGAAGGAGGCGCGCAGCGCGAAGCCCTGGCCGTCGTCGCCGGTCAGCTCCGTGAGAGCGGGCAGTGCGCGCTCCGCGGTGAACTCCGGCGGCCCCGCGAGATGCAGGGTGCGAAGAGAAGAGTCCTCGTCGAGACCGGTCTCGGCTATCTCCACGAGGGCGTCGAGGTGCGGCGCCGCCTTGTGGGCCAGCTCGTCGCCGATGGTAGTAGGGGTCACCCCGCGCGCCTGGCGCAGAAACAGGGGCCGTCCCAGTTGCCTCTCCAATGTGCGGATCTGCGAGGTGACGGCCGGCTGTGAGAGTCCGAGCAGCGCGGCAGCACGAGTGAAGGAACCGGCCCGGTGCACAGTCACAAAAGTGCGCAGCAAGGCCAAGTCCATGGTGCCCCTCCCCTTTCAGCACCCCCGCGCGAGCCCCAACTATAAATAAGTCGATAGGTCTCTGTCGCTACGGTGATTGGACACTGACACAGAGTCAACTAGCCTTGTCTGCGCGGTTCTTCGCGCGCGGAACCGGGACGGTCCGAGCCACGAGGGGGGAGGCTCGGACCGTCCGTTGTACGTAGCGGGGTACTCATCCCGCTGCCATGCCGCCCTACTCCGCGGAGGCGTCGAGGGCCCGCAGCACGTCTGCCACCAGGTCCTCGGGATCTTCGGCGCCGGCGGAGAAGCGGATGAAGCCTTCCGGGACCGCATCCCCGCCCCAACGGCCGCGCCGCTCGGCCGTGGACCGCACCCCGCCGAAGCTGGTGGCGTCGTCCACCAGGCGCAGCGCGCCGAGGAAGCGCTCGGCACGCGCGCGCGTGGGCAGAGTGAAGGACACCACGCATCCGAAGCGACGCATCTGCTGCGATGCGATCTTGTGCGACGGGTCGTCGGGCAGCCCGGGGTAGCGCAGCCCCGTCACCTCGGGCCGTTCCCGCAGGGCCTCGGCGATCGTCCTGGCGTTGGCGGTCTGCCGGTCGGCCCGCAGCTGGAGAGTGGCGAGCGAACGGTGAGCCAGCCAGGCCTCCATCGGGCCGGGGATGGCACCGACGACCTTCCGCCAGCGTCGTACGGGAGCCATCAGCGCGGCGTCCCGCCCGGTGACGTACCCAAGGAGGATGTCGCCGTGCCCGGTGAGCATCTTGGTGCCGCTGGCCACGGAGAAGTCGGCACCCAGCTCCAGCGGGCGCTGTCCGAGCGGGGTCGCCAGCGTGTTGTCGACGGCGACGAGCGTGCCCTGCGCGTGTGCGGCAGCGACGAGGCGTCGCAGGTCGCAGACGTCGAGACCCGGGTTGGACGGTGTCTCGATCCACAGCAGCTTCGCGCCGTCGAGTACCTCCAGCTGGGCATCGCCGGCGGTGGGCGCGGTGCGGACCTCGATGCCGTACGCGGTCAGCTGCTCGCGCACCAGCGGCAGCACCTGGTAGCCGTCGTCGGGCAGGACGACGATGTCGCCGGAGCGCAGTTGGGAGAAGAGCACCGCGGAGATGGCGGCCATGCCCGAGGGGAAGGAGAGCGTTTCCACGGAGTCCTGTCCGGGCGCTTCCAGCTCGCCGATGGCGCGTTCCAGGAGTGTCCAGGTCGGGTTCTCGTCACGGCCGTAGGTGTACGGGCCGGTGGGTTCACCGGGGAGATGGAAGTGCGCGGCGAAGACCGGGCCGGGAAGGGTCGGCTCGTACTTGACGGGCTCGGGCAGCCCGGCGCGCACCGCGCGGGTGCCGTCTCCCCGCACCGTCCCGCGCGTGTCCTCGCTCCGACCTGCCGGGCCCGCTCCCTCACCGCTCGCCGTGTCGAAAGCCCCTGACGTCATGCCGTTCGTCCTTCCACTTGCTCTCGTACCGCGGCGAGCAATCCGGGGCTCGCCGCCTCCACCATCTCAAGACATTCCTCGAAGCCGTCCATATGTCCGTAATACGGATCGGGGACTTCCAGATCGTCGTTCGCGGTTGGGTCGTACGAGCGCAGCAGCCGGACCTTCGCCGCGTCCTCGGCCGTGGTCGCGAGGCGGCGCAGGGCCTTGAGATGGCCGGTGTCCAGGGCGATGACGAGATCGAGACGGGAGAACCACGAGGCCTGGAACTGCCGGGCCGCGTGATCGCTCTCGTAGCCGCCCGCCTCCAGCACGGCGACGGCGCGCTCGTCCGCTCCGTCGCCCTCGTGCCAGCCGCCCGTCCCCGCGCTGTCGACCTCGACCAACTCGTCGAGTCCTGCTTCCGTCACTTGGGCGCGGAAGACGGACTCGGCCATCGGCGAGCGGCAGATGTTGCCGGTGCAGACGAAGCAGACGCGATAGGGCATGAGCTCTCTCAGTCGTTGTCGCCGTCGGGAAGGACGACATTGAGCGCCCAGGAGACGACGGAGATGATCAGGCCGCCCAGGACGGCGGTCCAGAAGCCCTCCACATGGAAGCTCAAGTCGAGTTTGTCGGCGAGCCAGGAGGTGAGCAGCAGCATCAAGGCGTTCACCACAAGGGTGATCAGGCCGAGCGTGAGGATGAAGAGCGGGAAGGTCAGTACCTTCACGATCGGCTTGACCAGGAAGTTCACCAGTCCGAAGACCAGTGCGACGAGAACGAGCGTGCCTATCTTCTTGCCCGTGCTGTCGCCCGTGAGGGTGATCTTGTCGAGCAGCCAGACGGCGACGGCCAGGGCCCCCGCGTTGGCGAGCGTCTTGACTACGAAATTCTTCATGTGTCTGATCGTGACAGAGAGATCGACTGGCAAGAAGGGGCTGTGGACACAGCCTGTGGTGCACGAGAGCGGACGAGGGCGATGAAGGCATTCCGGCTGGATGAACTGGAGGCGGAGCGCGCCGCCAACGACGGCGCCTACCTGCAGTTTCTGCGGGAGCGGAACATGTCGGTCGGGCTGTACGCGCTCGACGCGGGCGGGTTCGACCCGCAGAAGCCGCACGCACAGGACGAGGTGTACTTCGTGGTGAGCGGACGTGCGTCGATCACGGTCGGCCTGGAGACCACCCAGGTGGCGCGGGGCAGCGTCGTGTACGTACCCGCCGGGGTCGCCCACAAGTTCCACCACATCACGGAGGATCTGCGTGTCCTGGTGGTGTTCTCTCCGCCCGAGAGCTGACCTGCGTCTCAGGGTTCCCTAGGGGGACGGTCAGGGGAGGACAAGGGGTGCGCGGCCACCGTACGGCCCCTCTTCGACCTAGCATCGGATGCACGACATAAGAGAACCCGGAAGCAGTGTCCCGGTGTTGGGGCCACGGGCGAGGAGAGGTAAGGACAGGGCGATGCGAGAGATCTTCAACGGGATGCCGTGGTGGGTGAAGTGGGTCGCGGTGCCGGTCATCGCCCTGGTGGTGTTCGGCGGCCTGATAGCGAGCGTCGTCGGCTTCGTCATCGCCCTGCTCTTCAAGCTGCTCGTCTTCGTCGCGCTGGTCGGCGGGCTGATCTACATCGTGCGGAAGTTCATGTCGAGTTCGTCCTCGCGCAGCGACTGGTGAGGCGCGAGAGGGTGAGCGGAAGGTAACGGCGAAGGGGGAAAGGGAACCCAAGGTTCCCTCGGGCGAGGGAAGTTTTCCGGCGAGGCCGTATGCCAGCGGTGACTGGCGGTTAAAGTCCGGAATTCGACGCGGGGGTCGACCCCGCGGGCAGCGCACAGCCCCCTCCCGTGTTTCCCCGCACGGGCGGTCCTCCTCGCGCTTCGGGAGTGCCCCTTGGCCACGGTTGACACCGCACCCGCACCATCAATCGCTCCGCCCTTCCGGCGATCGGGCATGCCCGCGGCGGCACGCGTTCCACCGGTCCAGCCGCGCACCTCGCCGGGAGAGCCGCCTCTTTCACGCCCCTCGCCGGGCGAGCCGGCGAAACCGCGTACTCCGACGGCGGAGACACCCGCGCGGCGCGCCCTGCCGGCGGACGGGCTCACCGGGCGCACACAGCCGTCGGTGACCCGCGGTCCGCGCTCTCCGGCCCCTGGGGCGGCACGGCTCGCCCGCACCTCTCCGGCGGAGCCCGAAGCCACCCCGCTGGATTCCCACTCCACCACGTTGATCGGCTCGGTGCAGCGGGCGATGCGCCTGCTGGAGGCCGTCGCCTCGCGGGAGCAGGGGGCACCCGCCAAACAGCTGGCCCGGGAGGCGGGTCTCGCGCTGCCGACGGCGTACCACCTGCTGCGCACCCTCGTTCACGAGGGCTATCTGCGCAGGGACAGAGGGCTGTTCTACCTCGGTGAGGCCGCCGAGCGGCTGAGTAGCAGCGGAGCCCAGCAGAAACGTCGCAGCACGGTGAGTGACACGCTCGCGCACTGGCGCGATGCGATCGGGGCGCCCGTGTACTACGCGGTCTACCGCGAGGGCGAGATCGAGGTCATGTGCGTCGCCGACACCCCGGCGAATCCCGCGGTCGAGGAGTGGGCCGACTTCCGGGAGACCGGACACGCCCACGCGATCGGCCAGTGTCTGCTGTCCCAGCTGGACGACAAGTCCCGGCGGGACCACCTCGATCGCTACCCGGTGCAGTCGATCACCCCGTACACGGTGCGTGACAAGGACCGTCTGCTGCGGCGCCTGGAACGGACCGGGCGGATGGAACCGGTGATCGAGCGGCAGGAGTACGCGCTGGGCGCGGTCTGTGCCGCGATCCCGATCACCGCGGGCAGTACCGCCGCGGCCATGGCCATTTCCTTTCCGTCCCATCAGGTCGATCGACTGCTGCCCGCGGCACACAAGTTGCAGAGCGAAATCGGCAGGCTGCTAGGGACACTCGCCATCTCTATCAGTATCTGAAAACTCACTCCTTGTGATCTGTCGTGCACGTTGAGCAAGATTTCCAGCAGTGTCAGGGGACGATTCCTGGCCGGTCGATGGCAAACGACGGGGTAGGCGATGCGCGAGTCGGTGCAGGCAGAGGTCATGATGAGCTTCCTCGTGTCCGAGGAGCTGTCCTTCCGCATCCCGGTGGAGCTGCGATACGAGACCTGTGATCCGTACGCGGTGCGGTTGACCTTCCACTTGCCCGGAGACGCGCCCGTGACCTGGGCGTTCGGGCGGGAGCTGCTGATCGACGGGGTGGGCAGGCCGTGTGGTGACGGTGATGTGCACATCGCTCCGGCCGACCCGGAGGCGTTCGGCGAGGTGCTGATCCGGCTTCAGGTCGGGGGAGATCACGCCCTGTTCCGGTCCGGAGCCGCGCCGCTCGTCGCGTTCCTCGACCGCACGGACAAACTGGTGCCGCTCGGGCAGGAGCGCTCCCTCGCCGGTTTCGACACATCTCTCGACGAAGCGCTCGACCGCATCCTGGCGGAGGAGCAGAGCGCGGGCTGAAACCCCGTCACCTCCGAGCGGAGTAACGCTTCCTCAACAGGGGCGTCTGTGCCGGATGGTTTCGGCACTTCCGACGACGGTTCAGTGCTTGCGGCGGCGGCCCTTCCCGCTCCGTGCCGGCGTTCTGGCACCCGCGGGCTCGACAGGGCCCGTCGCGGCCCCTTCACGGTCGGCGGCGACCACGAGGGCGGCCAGCGCGGTCGTCACCGGTACCGCGGCGACCAGGCCGATCGAGCCGACCAGGGTGCGCACGATCTCCTCGGCGACCAGTTCGCTGTTGGCCACGGTGCCCACGCTGCTCTGCGCGATCGAGAAGAGCAGCAGCAGCGGCAGCGCGGCACCCGCGTAGGCGAGGACGAGCGTGTTGACGACCGACGCGATGTGGTCGCGGCCGATCCGGATGCCCGCGCGGTAGAGGCCACGCCAGCCCATCGTGGGGTTGGCCTCGTGCAGTTCCCACACCGCGGACGTCTGCGTCACCGTCACATCGTCGAGAACACCGAGCGAACCGATGAGGACTCCGGCCAGCAGCAGACCGCTCATGTCGATGGACGGGTACAGGCCGTGGATCAGACCGGTGTTGTCGTCCGTGTTGCCGGTCAGCACGGCCCAGTCGATGAAGACCGAGCCGAGAATGCCGATCAGCACGAGTGAGAGCAGAGTGCCCACCACCGCCACGGATGTCCGGGCGGACAGACCATGGCACATGTAGAGAGCGATCAGCATGATGGCGCTGGACCCGACGACGGCCACGACCAACGGGTTCGAGCCCTGCAGGATCGCGGGCAGGATGAAGAAGTTCAGGATCATGAAGCTGATGGCCAGGGCGATCAGTGCCATGACGCCGCGCATCCGGCCGATCACCACGACGACCACGGCGAAGATCCCGGCGAGCAGCGTCAGGGGGAGCTTCCGGTTCGCGTCTGTGACCGAGTACTGGAGATCCTTGGGGGCGGAGGGTTCATACGCGACGACGACCTTCTCGCCCTGGTGCAACTGCCGTGACTGGTCCGGCTGAACGATCTCCGTGAACGTGCGGCCCTTGTCCTTGCCGGTGTCGATCCGGATCGTGGCCTTCTTGCATTCACCCGTCGCCTGCTGCTGGGCGGAGGAGCCCTCGGCGGTGGAGGTGTCGCCCGTCGGGGTCTCCCCCGAGGCGTTCACGGACTTGCAGCCCACCTGGTCGATCTTGGTGACCGTCGCCTGCTGGCTCTGCCGGTCGAAGCCGACACCGGTTCGCTCGTGGGCGGGGGCGCCGCCGGGCCACAGCACCACGAGACCCACCGCGACCGCGGCCGCGAACGGGATCAGTACCGCGGCGATGACCTTGCGCAGGTGCTTGGAGACCGGCGCGGCGGGACCGTGACTGTGCGAGTGCCCGTGCCCGCCGCCCGAACCCCCACCGTGCCCGCCGCCCGGGCCCGGCCCGTGTTCGCCGCCACGACCGTCGTGACCGCCGTCCGGTCCGGAACCGTGCCCACCACCCGGCCCGTGCTCATGTCCATGGCCGTTGCCGGAACCGTGTCCATGTCCGTGTCCGTAGCCGTCGTCGGAGCCCGGACGGCGCGGAGGCTCGGACGGTGGGAACGGGGATCGCTGGGGTGTTGTCACCGACCGATCATCGCAAGAACGACAAGGGCCCTCTGTTCACCGCGCCAAATATGACGCTAGCGTGGAGGCACCTTTGCACACGCGGGAGCTCGGAGCACCGGGCTGAGAGGGCGCTGACCTCCGTCTTCGCGATGTTTCACATGAAACATCGACGAACGGAATCCGCTGCGTCGACCGCTGAACCTGTTACCGGGTAATGCCGGCGTAGGGAGTAGGTCTCATGACCAACAAGGATGTACGCACGCCTGCCTTCAGCCAGACGGACGGGGCTTCTTCACCGTCGCTGAACGGCGAGGCCGGGAAGTCCATCGGCTGGCACAAGGCGTACGTCGGGGGTACGCGTCCCGATCTGCGGGTGCCGGTTCGTCAGGTGCACCTGACCAACGGGCAGTCCGTAACGCTGTACGACACCTCCGGCCCGTACACCGATCCGACCATCGACACCGATGTACGCAGGGGGCTCGCGCCGCTGCGCGAGAACTGGATCATCGCCCGCGGAGACACCGAGGAGTACGCGGGCCGTCCCGCCCGCCCAGAGGACGACGGGATCAAGCACACGTCCCCGCGCGGGGGACTGCGCAACCTGGACGCGGTCTTCCCGGGGCGGCCGCGTCAGCCGAGGCGGGGGCGCCTCGGGCAGGCGGTCACCCAGCTCGCCTACGCGCGGCGTGGCGAGATCACGCCCGAGATGGAGTTCGTGGCGGTCCGGGAGAACGTCGACCCCGAAGTCGTACGCGAGGAGATCGCCGCCGGCCGCGCGGTGCTGCCCGCCAACGTCAACCATCCGGAGATCGAGCCGATGATCATCGGCAAGCGGTTCCTGGTGAAGGTCAACGCCAACATCGGCAACTCCGCGGTCACGTCCTCCATCGAGGAGGAGGTCGAGAAGATGACCTGGGCGACCCGCTGGGGCGCCGACACGGTCATGGACCTGTCGACCGGTCGCAACATCCACACCACGCGCGAGTGGGTGCTGCGCAACTCCCCCGTCCCCATCGGCACGGTGCCGCTCTACCAGGCGCTGGAGAAGGTCGACGGTCGTGCCGAGGAGCTGACCTGGGAGATCTACAAGGACACGGTCATCGAGCAGGCCGAACAGGGCGTGGACTACATGACGGTGCACGCGGGCGTGCGCCTGGCGTACGTGCCGCTCACCGCGAACCGCAAGACCGGCATCGTCTCGCGCGGCGGCTCGATCATGGCGGCCTGGTGCCTCGCGCACCACCAGGAGTCGTTCCTGTACGAGAACTTCGAGGAACTCTGCGAGATCCTCGCCGCCTACGACGTCACCTACTCGCTCGGCGACGGACTGCGGCCCGGCTCCATCGCGGACGCCAACGACGCCGCACAGTTCGCGGAGTTGAGGACGCTCGGGGAACTCAACACCATCGCGAAGCGTTTTCAAGTGCAGACGATGATCGAAGGCCCGGGACATGTCCCGATGCACAAGATCAAGGAGAACATCGACCTTCAGCAGGAGATCTGTGATGAAGCTCCGTTCTATACGCTCGGCCCGCTGACGACGGACGTCGCGCCTGCGTACGACCACATCACTTCCGGCATCGGTGCCGCGATGATCGCCTGGTGGGGCACGGCCATGCTCTGCTACGTCACGCCGAAGGAGCACCTGGGCCTGCCCAACCGTGACGACGTCAAGACCGGTGTCATCACCTACAAGATCGCTGCCCATGCGGCCGACCTCGCCAAGGGGCACCCAGGTGCACAGGACTGGGACGACGCGCTCTCCGACGCCCGCTTCGAGTTCCGGTGGGAGGACCAGTTCAACCTGGCTCTCGATCCGGACACGGCACGGGAGTTCCATGACGAGACACTGCCGGCCGAGCCCGCCAAGACGGCCCACTTCTGCTCCATGTGCGGGCCGAAGTTCTGCTCGATGAAGATCAGCCAGAGCATCAACGAGCGGTTCGGCGGTGACGCGGCCGAAGGCGCTTCCGCGGCGGAGATCTCCGAAGGCATGCTTCAGAAGTCCCGGGAGTTCGCGGAGGCGGGCAACCGCGTGTACCTGCCGTTGGCCGACTGAGCTGCTCCACGGGGGCGCGGTCCGGGGCACGGAACGCCCGGACCGTCGCCCTCGGCCCGCCCGGTCACGCCGCGGTGTCCTGTGGGTACCAGCGCAGTTCCACCGTGTTGCCGTCCGGGTCCTGGACGTACACCGAGCTGGCGGTGCCCCGCGCCCCGAAGCGCGCGACCGGCCCCTGAAGCACAGTGAAGGATCCCGACGCGATGACCTCGTCCCAGTCCAGCGGTTCCACGGTGAGACAGATGTGGTCGACGTTGGACTCCCCTCGGGGGCCGTCCACCAGGTCGATGATGGTTTCCGCGGTGATCCGCACCGACGGGAACGGGACCTGGCCGGCTCGCCACTCGGCAAGGCGTACGGGTGCCAGTCCGAGAAGCCCGGTGTAGAAGCCCAGGGACCGTTCGACGTCCTCGACGTTGAGGACCAGGTGGTCGAAGGCCTTCACGCGCATCGAGGTCACTTCGTCTCCAGGGCGACGGCGAGGCGAAGCCACTCACCGAACAGGACGGGGTCGACGTCGTCGGTACGACTGAGCTTCACCGAGGCCATCCGGCGGGCTCCGGCGACCAGTCGGCCCGATGGATCGGCCACCTCCTGGCCGCGCCAGAAGCCGAAGGTGACGTGGGACGTGTAGCCCTTGAGCAGGCAGATCGGGGTCTGACCGGGCTTGTCCCCGAGGCTCCAGGTGGGATGGCCGTGCCATATCGCACCGGAGCCGTCGGGGAGGGCGGAGTCGATGACGGGGCGGATCTTCTCGCCGATGTCGCGGAGGGGGCCGTCGAGCCCGTTCAGGTAGGAGGTGATGTCCGAGGCGTTCATGTGGGTCCCGTTCAGGAGGGGGGTGGTGGGTGGCACCGAGCACCAACGTGCCTGTGTGCCTGTGCACCGTGCGTCTTGGGGCGCTCGGTTGTCCGAGGGGTTCGTTCCGGTCCCTCCGAGGGGCCGGTTGGACGCCTTCTACGATCCGCCGCGGGACACAAGCCATCAAGGCAGGATCGACGTACGACCGTTGAGCCAGATTTAACGCCGGGGGTTTCATGCTGGAGCGGCTGGAGATCGAGTCCTTCCTGACGCTGGCCGAGGAAATGCACTTCGGCCGGACCGCAGAGCGGTTGCTCATCACGACCGGGCGGGTCAGCCAGGTGATCAAGAAGCTTGAACGCAGGGTCGGCGGGCCGCTGTTCGAACGCAACAGCCGTTCCGTCCGGCTCACTCCGATCGGCCGGCAACTGGCGGACGACCTGGTGCCGCTGGTCGCCGCGATGGAGACGGCGTTGCGAAGGGCTGCCGATGCCAGTCGTGGGGTCACTGGAGAGCTCCGGGTCGCCTTCCTCGGTGAGTGGACGGCACCAGCACTGCTCAGGGCGGTCGGCCTGTTCGGTGAGCGGCACCCCGACTGCCGGGTCGACGTGCGGGAGGTTCAGCTGTCCAACTCCCGGGCGAGTCTGGTGGACGGCTCGATCGATCTCCTCCTCGCCTCGTTTCCCTTCGACGGGATGGCCTGCGGGCCGGCGCTGCTGCGGGAGAGACGGGTACTGGCCGTGGCGGCCGGTCATCCGCTCGCCGGCGAGGAGCGGGTCTCTGTCGAAGTTCTCGCGGAGCACCCCGTGGTGCAGTACCCGGAGGTGACCTCGGCGGGGTTCAAACGGGAGCGCACACCGGATCGCACTCCTTCGGGCAGGCCCGTTCCGAAGGGCCCGGTCGGCGGGTCGTTCTCCGAGATGCTGACGCTGGTCGCGATGGGCCGCGGTGTCCTGCCGGTCGGGGAGCACTCCCGCCAGTACTACCCCCGACCCGACGTCGCGTACGTGCCTCTTCACGACGCGCAGCCGATCGAACGAGGACTGGTGTGGAGGGAGGGCAACACCAATGAGCGGGTGCGCGAGTTCGTACGGGCCGCGACGGACGCGACCGGCTCCCCCTGAAGCGGAGCCGAGACCCGAGACCAGAGCCAGGAGCCGGGTGCCTGGTGCCTGGTGCCGAGAACCGGGTGCCAGGAGCCGGGAGCTGTCAGGAGCCCGAAGCCGTTTGCCGGGTCTCCGGCTTCGGATCGGGATCGGGATCGGGACGAGGGCGGGGGCATGAGACTTGCGACCCGCCCGATGGGCGCGGATGCGTATCGGACGGTTCCGGTGCCGGGTTCTCTAGGCAGACTGGGCGCATGACAGCGACATCGATGAGCAAGGGCGCCAACCTTCCCGTCGCGGCGCAGGAGGTGCGGGTCGTGCTCGGCTGGTCCGGGGGCCCCGGTGCGCCGGACGCCGATGCCTCGGCTCTGCTGCTCCGTGCGGACGGACGGGTGCGGGACGACGGTGACTTCGTCTTCTACAACCAGCCGAGGCATGCCTCCGGCGCCGTGCGTCACCTGGGGAAGCGGAGGGAAGGCGGAGGGACGACGGACACCGTCGGGGTGGATCTGCGTGCCCTGGAGCCGGAGATCCAGCGGGTCGTCCTGGGCGCCTCCGCCGACGGGGGCACCTTCGGCGGGCTGACAGGTCTGAGGCTGACACTGCTCGACGCCGCGACCGGGCAGGAGCTGGCGCTGTTCGAGATGGAGGCGACGACGGAGACGGCGTTCATCGGGGGTGAGCTGTATCTGCGGGGCGGTCAGTGGAAGTTCCGCGCGGTGGGCCAGGGGTACGCCTCCGGACTCGCCGGCATGGCCACCGACTTCGGGATCAGCGTGGACGAGGAGCCGGGTGCGTCCGGGAGCACGGGTTCCAGGGGCGCGGCGTCCGGAGTCACGGGCTCCGGAGGTGCGCCCGGTGCGGCGGCAGCCTCCGCGGCCATGCCCGCCGTTCCGTCTCGGCCCACGATGTCGCCCCCGTCCGCCCCGATGCCCCCTCCGGCCCCCACCCCTCCGACCGCGACCGTTCCGCCGGTTCCCTCGGCTCCCCCGGTTCCGGCTCCGACTCCGGCGCGCGGTTCCGCCCCTCGCCTGATCAAGGGCGAGGATCAGTTGCCCGTGGACATGCGCAAGCGGCTCTCCCTGCGCAAGGAGCAGGTGGCGGTCAGCCTGCGCAAGCACGGGGCGGTGGGTGTGAGAGCCCGCGTCATCCTGGTTCTGGACGCCTCCGGGTCGATGTCGTTCCTGTACTCGAAGGGCGTCGTCGCCGATGTGGTGGAGCGGATGGCCGCGGTGGCCGCCCAGTTGGACGACGACGGAGAGATGCAGGCGTGGACCTTCGCGTCGAACCCGGCCCGGCTGCCGGACCTCGCCGTGGGGGACCTGCCGGAGTGGCTGGAGCACCATGTCCGAGTCGGTGAACTGACCCTGTTCCGGCGGAGCAAGAAGCCTCGGAAGGGAATGCTGCCCGGGCAGGTGGACATGCGGGCGGTCGGCATCCAGAACGAGGAGCAGAAGGTGATCGCCGAGGTCCGGACGTACGTCCGCGAGCACCCGGCCGCCGATCCCACGCTGGTGCTCTTCTTCTCCGACGGGGGTGTCTACCGCAACAAGGAGATCGAGAAGGAGCTGCGGGAGGCGGTGGACGAGCCGATCTTCTGGCAGTTCGTCGGACTGGGGCGCTCCAACTACGGCGTACTGGAGCGGTTCGACACGCTGCCGGGCCGGCGCGTCGACAACGTGGGCTTCTTCGCGGTCGACGACATCAGCGACGTACCGGATCCGGAGCTCTACGACCGGCTGCTGTCCGAGTTCCCGTCGTGGATGAGCGAGGCACGGCGGCTGGGCATCTTCTGAACCGGCCGAGGGCATCGGACGACGCCTTCGGACCCGCAACGCGGCGGCCGTACGGACCCGGAGCCATGGCGGGCCCCCGGAACCGCCGCCGCGGCGGGCGCCGAGGACGGCCCACCGTATGGACGCGGCTGTCGTAGGGGCCCGCTCCCGCAGCCGTACGGGCCCGCGCACCCGCGCGGGCCCGTTCCCTCTCGTGAGCCCGGCCGTCGGCCCGGCCGGGTCACTCGGGCTGGTGTTCCGGTCCCCCGAAGTCCGGGCTGGAGAAGTCCGGGCTGGAGAAGCTCGGACGCGGGCCGGCCGCGGGTCCGCCGTCGGGGCTGCTGAACCCCGGTCGGTCGTAGCCGAGGTGGGGGATGCGGCTGGGGGCCGGTGCGGCCCGGCCCAGTGCCGCCGACCCCGGGTCCGCGAGAGCCTCCCGGAGGAACGGCAGGATGCCGCGCTCCAGCAGGGCGTCGTGCCAGGCCCGCTGGGCCCGGGTGACCTGTTCGGACAGCTCGCCCCCCGCTCCGGCCCGGAGCGAGGACGAGCTGTTGCGCAGTGCGGTCAACAGCAGTCCGGCCGCGGCGACTAGAATCGCGGCCGCCGTGACCGCGCCGAAGACCCATCCGGTGGTCAGGAGAGTCGTGGCGATGGCCGGCTCGGGGGCGAGCATCTTCAGGACGTAGCCCACGAGCAGGAATATCACCGCGGCTGTCCCGGCGAGGACGGGAGCGAGCACCGCGACGACGGCGACCGCGCCGGCACCGGCGGTCTCGGTGACCTCCCCCACGGTGGCGGCGAGCCCCATCGCGGTCGTACCCGGCTCCGCGGAGCCGACTTCCTCGCTCACGACCGTGGTGGGCCGCGCCGGGCGGCGCAGTTCCTCGCGGGCCTTCACATAGTGCGCGTACTCGTCCGCCGCGGCCGTCGTGATGAGGGCCGTGGCGTTGAGCGCCATGGTGCGCAGTTGTTCGAGGTTGAGCCGCTGGCCGACAGCGGCGAGTTCCGGGCGGTGTGGTGCGGAGCGCAGCGCCTCATCGAGGATCCGCTCGTAGTCCTGGCGGTCCTCGCTCAGCAGGTGCTGCGGAACGCTGTTCATCTGCATCCCCCGATGCTCCGTAGGGCTGGTGGCTCGCACGCTGACGAGCCGTCGGGCAGAAACGGAGGGGAGCCTGCTACGGATAAGCCGATGGTAGAGCGGCGACGGCACGCCGTGACAGGGGGTTTCCAGAAATTGGCCCCTCGGCCGACGTGGTCCGCCCGGGGGGACGCCTGCCCGGCGAACGCTCAGGTATCCAGCGGAAGTTGCTGGACCAGCAGTTTTCCGGCCATGGTCACTCCGCCGTCCATGGCGATGGCCAGCCCGTCGGCGTAGAGGTGCGGTCCTTCGACCACGGGGCCCGCGCTGTTCTCGCCTTCCTCCGGGCCGACCTCGCCCAGCAGATACGGAATGGGGCTGTGGCCGTGGACGATGCGCGAACCGCCGTAGGCGCCGAGCAGTTCGCGGACGGCCTCGGCGCCACCGTCGTCGCGGAAGGCGAAGCGCTTGGTGAACTTGCGGAAGAGGTCCCAGCACTCGTCGGCGTCGTTGCGGGTGAGGGTTTCGCGGACGGTGTCGTTGACCGCTTCGATGGAGTCGCCGTAGTCCAGGTAGGCGGTGGTGTCGGAGTGCACCAGGAGGTGTCCGTCGACCTGTTCCATGGCGTCGAGGCGGGCCATCCACTGCAGGTGGTGGTCCTGGAGGCGGTCCATGTCCGTCTTCTGGCCGCCGTTGAGCAGCCAGGCGGCCTGGAAGGTGGCGGTACCCGCGCCGGAGTTGACGGGGGTGTCGCCGAACCGCTTGGCGCCGAGCAGCAGCAGCTCGTGGTTGCCCATGAGCGCCTTGCAGTAGCCGCCGGCCGCCGCCGCCTCGGCGGACAGCCGCATCACGAGGTCGATCACGCCGATGCCGTCCGGGCCGCGGTCGGTGAAGTCCCCGAGGAACCACAGACGCGAGGTGCCGGCCGACCATTTGCCCGCGGCGTCGACGAGGCCCTTCTCCTGGAGCGCGGCGACGAGCTGGTCGAGGTAGCCGTGCACATCGCCGACGACGTACAGCGGCCCGGGGCCCGCGCCGGGAGCCGGGGCGGGTACGGCGACGGTGTCGACGGCGACCTGAAGAGTGTCACCCCGATGGATGACCGGCAGATCGCGCTGTGTGGGGGTGTACCCCTCGGAGAACTCCCCCGGGAACTGTTCGGGGGAGTCCACGGAGGCGTACGGCGAGGACTCCCCCGACGCGTACCGCGCAGCCTCCCCCACGGGTCCCGCGCTCTCGCCGTGAGGCGTGTTCTGCGCATACGGACCGGTCTCGTGGACGTACGCGGGTACCCGGAAGTCGCGCAACGTCGCCGTCCGCACCACCTCGGGTCCCTGACCGGCCCCCTGAGTCATCGACCCCTCCACCACCATCGCGCCGCATCTGCACCCGTTCGGACTGCCTGGTCGCAGCGGCCCGCGGTGTCGTCCGCCCATCATAGGAATGCGGATCGCGCCATGTGATGACCCAGGGGTGGTGAATCGGAACAGGAGTCCAGTTCACCGAGGATTTCGTCCGAATTGGGCGGGGCTTGTCCCGCCCTCACGGTCTCGGGCGTCAACCCGCCTCGGGTGATCGGGGCGGACTGACCGTCGTGCGGGACGGACGGCGTTCCGACGAGGTCCGCACGATCAGCTCTGTCGGTATCACCTGCTCGACCGGTTGGTCCGATTCGACCCCTTCGATGGCGTCGATCAGCAGCTGGACGACGGCTGTGCCGATTCGGCGCGGTTTGAGGGAGAGAGTCGTGACGGGCGGTTCGGTGTTGGCGTAGACCGTGGACTCGCTGCAGCAGACCAGCAGCAGGTCCTCGGGCACGCGCAGACCGTAGCGGCGGGCCGCGGCCAGCAGATCGGTGCCGTTCGGGTCGAAGAGGCCGTAGACGGCGTCGGGGCGGTCGGGCCGGGCGAGGAGCCGGTCGGCGGCCACGGCTCCCGCGCACGGATCGTGCGCGGGGTAGGCCTCGTACACCGGATCCTGGCCCACGCGCTCGCACCAGCGCAGGTATGCGGTGGTGGACAGGTGGGTGTAAGTGTCCGTCGTGGTGCCGGTGAGGAGGCCGATGCGGCGCGCTCCCGCGGCGGCCAGGTGGTCGAGGATGCCGAGGACCGCGGCCTCGTGGTCGTTGTCCACCCAGGCGGTGACCGGGAGCGATCCCGCGGGGCGGCCGTCGGAGACGACCGGCAGACCCTGGCGGACCAGTTCGCTCACGACCGGATCGTGGTCGGACGGGTCGATGACCACGGTTCCGTCCAGGGCGACGTTCGACCACACGTCGTGGCGGGAGGTCGCGGGAAGGATGACCAGGGCGTATCCCCGGGCGAGCGCGGCCGAGGTGGCGGCTCTGGCCATCTCGGCGAAGTACGCGAACTCGGTGAAGGTGAAAGGTTCATCCCCGTACGTGGTCACGGTCAGGCCGATCAGGCCCGACCTGCCGGTACGGAGGGTTCGGGCCGCTGCCGACGGGCGATAGCCCAGCCGGTCGGCGACTTCGCGGACATGGCGTCGGGTGGCGTCCGGGAGCCGGCCCTTGCCGTTGAGGGCATCGGACACAGTCGTGATGGAGACCCCTGCTGCCGCGGCCACGTCTCTGATGCCCGCCCGGCCCGGCCGACCGCCTCGGCGGGAGGTCTCCGCCCGGCTCACCTGGTGCTTCCCTGCTGCTGTCATGGCGAGCCGATAGTAGGGGTCATGCGGTGGGGTAGTGCGGACGCATATGCACGCGTTGACAGGCACGTTTCTGCATGATCGAGATGGCCTAACTCCCTTTGAAGTGAAGGTAGTTGAACGATCCCATGCCAGGACGTGACTTGTCGGCGCGCATAGGCCTGCCAAGTGGGCCATGTTTCGAAGAGGTCTCAACTCACCTGTACGAGGGATGCGCGCCACGGCGCGAGCCACCGGCGCATGTGGCGGCCGTCGGCGCGCCCCCTTTTCGTACGACTTAGTACGCGGATGATCGCCGGTCGTGCGACGCCGACGGCGGGGGCCCGCGCAGGTGAATGATCACCTCGTCGGACACAAGGTGGTGTCCGGTTGTCCACAGGCCATTCGCAGCGGCGCCGAATCCTCATAAGGTGAGAAGCATTGGTAGCCGGTGGTGGTCATGAGCCGCTGGTGGTCACGAGGAGGACTGCGGTGAGCGAGACGAGCCCCAAGCTGCGTGCGGAGCTGGCGGGTATCCCCACCTACAAGCCCGGCAAGCCTGCCGCGGCCGGCGCCGTGGCGTACAAGCTGTCCTCCAACGAGAACCCGTATCCGCCGCTGCCCGGGGTGATCGAGAGCGTCACGGCGGCGATCGGGTCGTTCAACCGCTACCCGGACATGGCGTGCACCGGGTTGATGAACGAGCTGGCGGACCGGTTCGGCGTCCCGGTCTCGCACCTGGCGACCGGCACCGGCTCGGTCGGTGTCGCGCAGTCGCTGCTGCAGGCCACGAGCGGTCCCGGTGACGAGGTCATCTACGCCTGGCGGTCCTTCGAGGCGTACCCGATCATCACGCAGATCAGCGGGGCGACCTCGGTGCAGGTGCCGCTGACCCCGGGCGATGTGCACGACCTGGACGCGATGGCCGACGCCATCACCGACCGGACCCGGCTGATTTTCCTCTGCAACCCGAACAACCCGACCGGCACCGTGGTGCGCCGGGCCGAGCTGGAGCGGTTCCTGGACCGGGTGCCGAGCGATGTGCTGGTCGTCCTGGACGAGGCGTACCGCGAGTTCATCCGTGACGTCGAGGTGCCGGACGGCGTGGCGATCTACCGCGACCGGCCCAACGTCTGTGTGCTGCGCACCTTCTCCAAGGCGTACGGGCTGGCCGGCCTCCGGGTCGGCTTCGCGATCGCTCACGAGCCGGTGGCGGCGGCGCTGCGCAAGACGGCCGTGCCCTTCGGAGTGAGCCAGCTGGCCCAGGACGCCGCCGTGGCGAGCCTGCGCGCCGAGGACGAACTGCTCGGCCGGGTCGGCTCGCTGGTCTGCGAGCGCACCCGGGTCGTCGACACGCTGCGCGGTCAGGGCTGGACCGTGCCCGAGACGCAGGCCAACTTCGTGTGGCTGCGTCTGGGGGAGCGCACCCTCGACTTCGCCGCCCACTGCGAGCAGGCCGGTGTCGTCGTGCGTCCGTTCGTCGGCGAGGGCGTCCGCGTCACCATCGGCGAGACCGAGGCGAACGACATCTTCCTGAAGGCGACCGAGGGCTTCCGCAAGGACCTGTAGTCGTCCGGCGGAGCGCGCCTGCCCAGGGCTTCCGGGGCGTCCGCCCGCGAGCCGGGAAGGGCCCCGTACGCGTTCCCCGCGTACGGGGCCCTTCGGCGTGTGTGCGATCCGGGTGGCGTCCGGGGGAGAGCGAGGGCGGTCGGGGCGCGAGGGCCGCGGTGAGGTGCCCCGCGGGCCGGTGGTCGGTGGGCGCGCGCATCAGGCAGAACCTGCGAGTCCGGCCTGCGGGTCGCACTCCGCCCGCGGATCCGGGAGATCACGGGCAGGGAAGAGTCGGGAAGCCTCGCGCGCGCCAGGGGGCGACCGGTCCCTACCGGTCGGGGCCCATCGGTCCCGCTTAGGGACCCCCCACCCCTCACCCCTCGAACGGGTATGCGTCATAATTGCTTGTGAATGTGAACGCGTTCACAAGCGTGTCCTGTTCCTCCCGTGATGTCTGCAACAAAGCGGGCAAACTGCCGCTGTGACCATGGCGACGTAAGGAGACTGACGACGTGGAATTGGCTTTGGCGCCGGAGACTCTGGCGCGATGGCAGTTCGGCATTATCACCGTCTACCACTTCCTCTTCGTCCCCCTGACGATCTCGCTCGCCGCGCTCGTCGCCGGCCTGCAGACAGCCTGGGTGCGTACGGAGAACCAGAAGTACCTCAAGGCCACCAAGTTCTGGGGCAAGCTCTTCCTGATCAACATTGCGATGGGTGTCGTCACCGGCATCGTGCAGGAGTTCCAGTTCGGCATGAACTGGTCCGCCTACTCGCGGTTCGTCGGCGACATCTTCGGTGCCCCGCTCGCCTTCGAGGCCCTGATCGCCTTCTTCTTCGAGTCCACCTTCATCGGGCTGTGGATCTTCGGCTGGGACAGGCTCCCGAAGAAGCTTCACCTCGCCTGTATCTGGATGGTCTCCATCGGCACGATCCTGTCGGCGTACTTCATCCTCGCGGCCAACTCGTGGATGCAGCACCCCGTCGGCTACCGGATCAACAAGGCGAAGGGGCGCGCCGAACTCACCGACTTCTGGCACGTGCTGACCCAGAACACCGCGCTCGCCCAGGCGTTCCACACCCTCACGGCGGCCTTCCTGACGGGCGGCGCCTTCATGGTGGGCATCGCCGCGATCCACCTGGCCCGCAAACGGCATGTCGCCGTCATGAAGACCTCGCTGCGGCTCGGCCTCATCACCGTCGTCATCGCCGGTCTGCTCACGGCGATCAGCGGCGACACTCTCGGCAAGATCATGTTCAAGCAGCAGCCGATGAAGATGGCCGCCGCCGAGGCGCTGTGGGACGGTCAGGACTCCGCCCCGTTCTCGATCTTCGCGTACGGAGACGTCAGCAAGGGCCACAACACCGTCGAGCTGTCCATCCCGGGGATACTGTCGTTCCTCGCCGACGACAACTTCAACTCGTATGTCCCCGGCATCAACGACACCAACAAGGCCGAGCAGGAGAAGTACGGCCCCGGCGACTACCGCCCCATCATCCCGGTCACCTTCTGGGCGTTCCGCTGGATGATCGGCTTCGGGATGGCGTCCTTCCTGATCGGCGTGGTCGGACTCTGGCTGACCCGCAAGAAGTTCATGCTGCCGCAGCACCTGAGGGTCGGCGAGGACGAGGTGCCGCATCTGGTTCTGTTCAAGAGCAAGGCACTCGGTCCGACGCTCACCAAGTGGGGCTGGCGCATCGCCATCTGGACCCTGGGCTTCCCGCTGATCGCCAACTCCTGGGGCTGGATCTTCACCGAGATGGGCCGCCAGCCGTGGGTCGTGTACGGCGTTCTGCAGACCCGGTTCGCGGTCTCCCCCACGGTCTCGCAGGGCGAGGTCATCACTTCGATGACCGTCTTCACGTTGCTCTACGCGATCCTCGCCGTCATCGAGGTCAAGCTGCTCGTGAAGTACGTCAAGGCAGGGCCCCCCGAGCTAACCGAGTCCGACCTCAATCCGCCCACCAAGATCGGCGGCGACTCCAGTGACGCCGACAAGCCGATGGCCTTCTCCTACTAGGCTCAGGGAGCTGCTGAGTCATGGAACTTCACGACGTCTGGTTCGTACTCATCGCGGTCCTCTGGATCGGCTACTTCTTCCTGGAGGGCTTTGATTTCGGGGTCGGCATCCTCACCAAGCTGCTGGCCCGTGACCGCACCGAGAAGCGGGTGCTGATCAACACGATCGGTCCCGTGTGGGACGGCAACGAGGTGTGGCTGCTCACTGCGGGCGGTGCGACCTTCGCGGCCTTCCCCGAGTGGTACGCCACGCTCTTCTCGGGCTTCTATCTGCCCTTGCTGGTCATCCTGGTCTGCCTGATCGTGCGCGGTGTCGCCTTCGAATACCGGGCGAAGCGCTCGGAGGAGCACTGGCAGCGCAACTGGGAGACGGCGATCTTCTGGACCTCCCTGATCCCGGCGTTCCTGTGGGGTGTGGCCTTCGGCAACATCGTGCGTGGAGTGAAGATCGACCGGAACTTCGAGTACGTGGGCAACGTCTGGGACCTGCTCAACCCGTACGCGCTTCTCGGCGGTCTGGTCACGCTGACGCTGTTCACCTTCCACGGGGCCGTATTCGTCGGCCTCAAGACGGTCGGCGAGATCCGGGAGCGGGCGCGGAGGCAGGCGCTGCAAGTCGGCCTCGCGTCGGCCGTGCTGGCGCTGATCTTCCTGCTCTGGACCCAGGTCGAGAACGGTGACGGCGCGTCACTGGTCGCGCTGGTCGTGGCCGTGGCCGCCCTCGTCGGGGCGCTGGTGGCGGTCAACGGCGGGCGTGAGGGATGGGCCTTCATGCTCTCGGGGGTCACCATCGTGGCCGCCGTCGCGATGCTCTTCCTGTCGCTCTTCCCGGATGTCATGCCGTCCTCGCTCAACGAGGACTGGAGCCTCACGGTCACCAACGCCTCGTCGAGCCCGTACACCCTGAAGATCATGACCTGGTGTGCCGCGATCGCCACGCCGATCGTCCTGCTCTACCAGAGCTGGACCTACTGGGTGTTCCGCAAGCGCATCGGTACGCAGCACATCGCCGTGGATGTGTCGCACTGATTCCGACGTAGTGGCATGTTTCACGTGAAACATGCTTGATGAGCCAGGGGTGTGTTTCACGTGAAACCAATCGATCCGCGTCTGCTTCGGTACGCCCGAGCCACCCGCCTCTTTCTTGGGGCGGTCGTGGGGCTGGGCGTCGTCGGAGCGGCGCTGATCATCGCCCAAGCGATGCTCATCGCGGAAGTGGTGGTCGGCGCCTTCCGGCACGGTCTCTCCGTCACCGAACTCCGCACCCCTCTGATGCTGTTGGCGGTCGTGGCGATCGGGCGGGCGGTGGTGGCCTGGCTCACGGAGCTCGCCGCGCACCGGGCGAGCGCCGCGGTCAAGTCGGAGTTGAGGGGGCGCCTGTTGGAGCGGGCCGCTTCCCTCGGGCCCGGGTGGCTCAGCGGCCAGCGGACGGGCTCGCTGGTCGCCCTCGCGACGCGGGGAGTCGACGCGCTCGACGACTACTTCTCGCGCTATCTACCGCAGCTGGGACGCGCGGTGGTGGTTCCGGTGGCCGTACTGGCGCGGATCGTCACCGAGGACTGGGTGTCGGCGGCGATCATCGTCGGCACCTTGCCGCTGATCCCCTTGTTCATGGTGCTGATCGGCTGGGCCACCCGTACCCAGATGGACCGCCAGTGGCGGATGCTGTCCCGCCTGTCCGGGCACTTCCTGGACGTCGTCGCGGGACTGCCCACCCTCAAGGTGTTCGGCCGGGCCAAGGCGCAGGCCGAGTCGATCCGGAAGATCACCGGCGAGTACCGGCAGGCGACCATGCGGACGCTGCGGATCGCCTTTCTGTCGTCCTTCGCCCTGGAACTGCTCGCCACCATCTCGGTCGCACTGGTCGCGGTGACCATCGGAATGCGGCTCGTCCATGGCGAGATGGACCTGTACGTGGGGCTCGTCATCCTCGTCCTGGCACCCGAGGCTTATCTGCCGCTGCGACAGGTGGGAGCCCAGTACCATGCCGCCGCCGAGGGGCTCGCGGCGGCCGAAGAGATCTTCTCGGTGCTGGAGACCCCGGCGCCGAGGTCCGGTTCGCTGCACGTGCCCATGGGGGAGATCGCCTTCGAGGGGGTGACCGTGCGGTACCCGGGGCGCTCCGCGGACGCGGTCTCGGACGTCTCCTTCACGGTCGCACCCGGTGAGACGGTCGCTCTGGTCGGGCCCAGCGGGGTGGGCAAGTCGACGCTGCTGAACGTCCTGCTCGGGTTCGTCGAGCCCACCGCGGGCCGGGCCCGGGCCGGGGGAGTCGATCTTGCCGAGGCCGATCTCGCGGAGTGGCGCTCGCGGATCGCCTGGGTGCCGCAGCGACCGCACCTTTACGCCGGAACCATCGCCGAGAACGTACGGCTGGCGCGGCCCGACGCGGACGACGCGGCGCTGCGCGAGGCCCTCGTCAACGCGGGCGCGGCCGGATTCGTCGACGCGTTGCCCGACGGGGCCGACACGGTCCTCGGCGAGGACGGCACCGGCTTGTCGGCCGGTCAGCGTCAACGCCTGTCACTCGCCCGGGCGTTCCTCGCGGACCGGCCCGTGCTGCTTCTCGACGAGCCGACCGCCTCACTCGACGGGGCGACCGAGGCCGAGGTCGTCGCGGCGGTCCGGCGGCTCGCCGTGGGGCGAACCGTCCTGCTGGTCGTACACCGGCCGGCGTTGCTGGGGCTGGCGGACCGGGTGGTGCGCCTGGAAGCCCCTGCGTCCGGCGTATCGCGGCTGGAGCCCGCGCTCCCGGTCCAGGTCCACGGCTCCGCGGAACCGGGTCGCACACAGCCGCCGCGGGGAGTCGAGCCGCAAGGCGCGCCTTCGGACGACATCGAAGAGCCGGCTCCGGCGTCCCGGAGCCGGGCCGGCGTGCTCGCCCGCGTCCGGGCCATGGCGGTTCCCCGGCGCAGGCCGCTCGCGCTCGCCGTGATCCTCGGCAGCCTCGCGCTCGGGAGCGCCGTCGGTCTGATGGCCACCTCCGGATGGCTCATCTCGCGGGCCTCGCAGCAGCCGCCGGTGTTCTATCTGATGGTGGCCGTGACGGCCACCCGGGCGTTCGGCATCGGCCGGGCGGTGTTCCGGTACGCGGAGCGGCTCGTGTCGCACGACGCCGTGCTGCGGATGCTGGCCGATACGCGGGTCGCCGTCTACCGGCGTCTGGAACGGCTCGCGCCCGCCGGGCTGCGGGCCACCCGGCGCGGTGATCTGCTGTCGCGACTCGTCGCCGACGTGGACGCCCTGCAGGACTACTGGCTGCGGTGGCTGCTGCCGGCCGGAGCGGCGGTCCTGGTGTCCGCCGCCTCCGTCGGATTCACCGCCTGGTTGCTGCCCGAGGCCGGTGCCGTGCTCGCCGTCGGTCTGCTGGCGGCCGCTGTCGGCGTTCCGTCGGTGACCGGCGCCGTGGCGCGCCGTGCCGAGCGACGGCTGGCTCCCGCACGCGGCGCGCTGGCGACCCAGGTAGCCGATCTGCTCACCGGAACAGCCGAGTTGACCGTCGCGGGCGCACTGCCCGCCCGTACCGCGGAGACACGGCGGGCCGACAACCTCCTCACCCGCATCGCCTCGCGGGCCGCCACCGCGACCGCCCTCGGCGACGGACTCACGGCGCTCGTGTCCGGGCTCACCGTCACGGCTACCGCTCTCGTGGGCGCCCAAGCGGTCGCCGCCGGGCGTCTGAACGGTGTGGTGATGGCCGTCGTCGTCCTCACTCCGCTCGCCGCCTTCGAGGCCGTGATGGGGCTGCCGCTCGCCGGCCAGTACCGGCAGCGGGTGCGCAAGAGCGCGGAGCGCGTGTACGAGGTACTGGACGCCGCCGATCCCGTACGCGAACCCGAACAGCCGCGACCGGCGCCCGCGTCGCCGTTCCCGCTCCGTGTGGAGGGGCTCCGGGCCCGTCACGCGGGACAGGACCGGGATGCCTTGGCCGGTTTCGACCTGACCCTCGAAGAGGGCCGCAGGATCGCCGTCGTCGGTACGTCCGGGGCCGGCAAGACGACGCTCGCGCAGGTGCTGCTGCGGTTCCTGGACACGGAGGCGGGGGCCTACACGCTGGGCGGCGCGGACGCGTACGGGATGGACGGGGACGCCGTGCGCCGGCTGGTCGGGCTCTGCGCCCAGGACGCGCACCTCTTCGACAGCACCGTGCGGGAGAACCTGCTGCTCGCCCGCAAGGACGCGACCGAGGCCGAACTGCACGACACGCTCGGGCGGGCCCGGCTCCTCGACTGGGTGGACGGGCTCCCCGACGGGCTCGACACCCTGATCGGTGAGCACGGGGCACGGCTGTCCGGCGGCCAGCGCCAGCGACTCGCGCTGGCCCGCGTCCTGCTCGCCGATTTCCCCGTCCTCGTTCTCGACGAGCCGGCGGAACATCTCGACCTGCCGACGGCCGATGCGCTCACCGCGGATCTGCTGGCCGCTACCGAGGGCCGTACGACTCTGCTGATCACTCACCGGCTGGCCGGGCTCGACGCGGTGGACGAGGTGATCGTGCTCGCGGAGGGGCGCGTCGTCCAGCGTGGGGCGTTCGCGGAGCTGTCGGCCGTCGAGGGACCCCTGCGCGAGATGGTGGAACGGGAGACCGCGGGAGATCTGCTGGTCGGCGCGGTGGCTCGCTGAGCGCGGTACGGGCGGTCGTGGGTGATGAGCTTGGTGGGCGATGCGTCATGCGCCGTGCGCGGTGGGAGATGGATGGTGGGCAGGGGGCGCGGCGCCGACTCTGCCCTCACGGACTCTGCCCTCACGGACTCTGCCCTCTCACAAGGTCCGACTTTCCGTTATAAAGAGGACTAACTAGGCTCAAGGCATGTCAGCAGCCCCAGACTCCCCCGCTCCGGGCGGCGGCACGGGCGCGGCGGACCAGGCGGTCCGTGGCCTGAGAGGGCTGCCCGCCGAGCTGACCGCACGGGTGCCGCGGTTGCTGGAGGCGATGCGATCGGTCGGATCAGGACTGGAGCTGCACTCCACGCTGAACCGGATCTGCGAGACCGCGGCCGAACTCACGGACGCGCGATACGCGGCCATCGGGGTCGTGGCCGAGAGCGGGGAGGGACTCGCGGACTTCGTCCATCACGGCGTCGACGAGGGAACCGTCCGGCGGATCGGACGGATGCCCGACGGCCACAAGGGGCTGCTGGGGGAGCTCATCCAGGCCTCGGATCCGGTGCGGCTCGCGAATCTGACCGACGATCCGCGCTCCTGCGGGTTCCCGGCCGGACACCCACCGATGCACAGCTTCCTCGGAGTGCCGATCCGGGTGCGGGGAGAGATCTTCGGCAATCTGTACCTCGCCGAGAAGCGTGACGGCGGGACCTTCGGCGACTACGACCTCGACATGCTCAGGGTGCTGGCCGCGGAGGCGGGCATCGCCATAGGCAACGCCCGTCTGTACGAGGCGGCGCAGCAGCGTGAGCGCTGGATCGACGGCTCGGTGGCCGTCACCACCGCGCTTCTGGCGGGCGGCGACATCGAGGAGGCGTTGCAGGTCGTCGCCGAACAGGCACGCCGGCTCTCCGCTTCCGCAGCCGGGATCGTGCTGCTGCCCGCCGAGGAGGGCGGCCTGGAGATCGTCGCGGTCGCCTCGGAACATCCTTCCAGGGTGCTCGGCGTGGTCGTCCCGCCGGAGAGCGAGCTGGTCGCCGAAGTCTGCGACGGGAAGCCGGTGTTCGTGGAGGACGCGGCCGTCGACCCGCGCATGCCCCTGGACCTCGCCCGCGCGTACGGGCCCGTCATGATGCTCCCCCTGCAGAGCGACGGCCGGGTCCTCGGGGCCCTCGTCACCCCGCGCACCCGCGAAGGACGTCCGTTCACGGAGACCGAACGGACCCTCGCCGCGCAGTTCGCCTCGCAGGCCGCGCTGGCGCTGATGATGGCCGAGACACAGCGCGACCGGGAACGGCTCGCGGTGTACGAGGACCGCGACCGGATCGCCCGCGACCTGCACGACCTGGTCATCCAGCGGCTGTTCGCCACCGGGATGATGCTGGAGAGCGCACAGCGCCGGTCGAACGTGCCCGAGGTGCGGCGGGGCGTGGGCAAGGCGGTCGACGAGCTCGACGTCACCATCCAGGAGATCCGCACCGCGATCTTCGCGCTCCAGCAGGGCCCCGCCGAGGTGCCGTCCGGGCTGCGCACCCGCGTCCTGCGGGAGATCAAGATGGCCGCCGTCCCTCTCGGCTTCAAGCCCGGGCACCGCTTCACCGGGCCCGTCGACACGCTGGTCGGCGAACTCACCGGCAAGAACCTCATCGCCGCGCTCCGAGAAGCCCTCTCCAACGCCTTCCGGCACGCGGGTTCCTCCCGTATCGAGGTCTCCGTCGACGCGGACGTCCTCCTGCCGGACGGGCGTCCGGGAGTGCGCCTCGCCGTCGCGGACGACGGCGTCGGCATCCCCGAAGGCGGTCGGCGCAGCGGGCTGAAGAACCTCGAGCGGCGTGCCGAGTCGCTGGGCGGCGCCAGTTGGTACGGGCCGGGCATCGGCGAGGACGGCGGCGGGACGACGGTGGTGTGGCAGGTGCCGCACTGAATCCTCTTGCGCGGGGGGTCTGTTCGGCGCTTCTCGCGCAAGCGTCGGCCGGCGTCTTCTGCGGTCCGTGCGGCGGGCCCTGTTCGGTCCGCCCCGCTGTTACGGGGACCGCTGTGACGAGGCCGCAGACACGGCGCCGCCGTGACGGGGCCGTCCGGTCCGCCCTGGGCCATTCGTGACGTCCCGTCCCCCAGGTGCACCCCTTCAACAGGCCGGGTCCGAAGGGGCGGGTCACGATCGCTGTCATGCGCTCATCTCGTCGCCATCCCCTGTTCGTACCGGCGCTGTTGTGCGCGCTGGCGGTCCTCGCGGCCCAGCCGGCGGTGGCCGAGGGCGACGGCGCGGACCCCGGCCTCAGTACCCAGGTGGCGCGGCTGTACGAGGACGCCTCCGTGGCGACGCGGCAGTACGAGGCGGGACGGCAGGACGCCGAGGCGCAGCGCGGCCGGGCCGAGCGGACGGAGCAGCTCCTCACGCGGGAGCGGCAGGAGATCGCGGTACTGCACCAGGACCTGGGCCGTATCGCGCGCGCTCAGTACCGGCAGGGCGGCGGGCTGCCGTACACGGCTCAGATTCTGTTCGCACAGGACCCCGATGATCTGATGCGCGGTCAGCGTGCCGTGTGGAGAGCCGATCTGGCCGTCGCCAACGCGGTCGCGAAGAGCCGGCGCGCCGAGGACCGGCTCGCCGCGGACGAGGCGCAGGCCCAGGCCGAGTGGCAGGCGCTGGAGAAGCGCAACGGTGAACTCGCCGAGATCAAGCGGACCATCGACGCGAAGCTCGACGAGGCGCGGTCGGCGTTGCAGAGCCGGGCGGACGCCTCGGTGGCGGCGGGCGCCTGCCGCGGTGCGGTCCGTCTCGACCAGCCGCCGCTGGACTCCACGCGTGCGTGGGTCGCGCCGGTGGAGACGTACGAACTCTCCGCGGGCTTCGGCAGCGGGGGCGAGCGCTGGGCGCACCGGCACACCGGGCAGGACTTCGCGGTGCCCATCGGCACACCGGTCCGGGCGGTCGGGGCGGGCCGGGTGGTGAAGGTGTCCTGTGGCGGCGCCTTCGGTATCGAGGTCGTGGTCGAGCATCCCGGCGGCTACTACACGCAGTACGCGCATCTCGCGGCCGTCGCCGTCGACCAGGGGCAGCGGGTGTCGACGGGGCAGTGGATCGGTCAGTCGGGCACGTCCGGCAACTCGACGGGGCCGCATCTGCACTTCGAGGTGCGGGTGACGCCGGAGCTGGGATCGGCGATCGACCCGGTGCCGTGGCTCGCGGAGCACGGGGTCGACGTATAGGCCCGCGGAAGGCACCGCGGGCCCGCGAAGCGACCGCCCCGGGGCCTGCGGCGGTTCTGTCGCAGGCCCCGGGGTCGGGTGGTCGGGTGACTAGTCCCGGTCCGCCACGATCTGCTCGATCACGACCGCCACCCCGTCCTCGTTGTTCGCGACCGTGCGACCGGAGGCGGCGGCGATCACCGCGGGGTGGGCGTTGCCCATCGCGTACGACCGGCCGGCCCAGCTGAGCATCTCGACGTCGTTCGGCATGTCACCGAAGGCGACGACCTCCTCGGGGGAGATGCCGCGCTCGGCGCAGCACAGGGCGAGGGTGCTGGCCTTGGAGACGCCGGGGCCGCTGATCTCCAGGAGGGCGCTGGGGCTCGACCGGGTCACGTTGGCGCGTTCGCCGATGGCCGGGCGGGCGACGGTGAGGAAGTCGTCCGGGTCCATGTCCGGGTGGAACGCGAGCACCTTCAGTACCGGCTGGTCGGCGTCCAGAGCGTCCTCGGCGAGGAGCTTCTCGGCGGGCGCGACGATCTCGGGGGGCTCCATGTGCATCAGGGGATAGCCCGGTTCGAGATGGAGGCCGTACGTCCGCTCGACGGCACACACGGTGCCGGGCGCGGCGGAACGCAGGAGCTGGATGACGTCGAGGGCGATGTCGGGCGCCAGTTCGCGGATCTTGACGAAACGGTGGGCGCCGGGGCCGCCGTGCAGGTCGACCACGGCGGCGCCGTTGCCGCAGATCGCCAGGCCGTGCCCGTGGACGTGGTCGCTGACGACGTCCATCCAGCGGGCAGGGCGGCCGGTGACGAAGAAGACCTCGATGCCGGCTTGTTCGGCGGCGGCGAGGGCGGCGATCGTGCGGTCGGACACCGATTTGTCGTCGCGCAACAAGGTGCCGTCGAGGTCCGTGGCGATCAGCCGGGGCGGGACGGTGGAGGCCGGGGTCTCGGGCCGGCGAGTCGCTGAGGTCACGTGCTCATTCTCCCGCATATGCGCGCACGGCCGTGCGGCGGTCCGCACACTTGAGTGGTTACCGTCCTCACCAGTGCCGTGACACCCTGTCGAACCCGGGCTCGCGGCGCCGGTCTCAGGTCAGCTGAGAGACCGCCTCCAGGGCGATCCGCTCGAAGACCTTCTCGTCGGCGGCGAAGTCCGAGTCGGGGATCGGCCAGTGGATCACGATGTCGGTGAAGCCCAGCTCCTTGTGCCGGCCCGCGAAGTCGACGAACGCGTCGAGGGACTCCAGGGGATGGCTCCGGTCGGGGGTGAAGCCGGTCAGCAGGACCTTGTCGAGCTCCGCCACGTCCCGGCCGATCTCGGCACAGGCGTCGGCCAGCTTGGTGACCTGCCCGCGAATGGCTTGAACCGACTGCTCGGGCGTGCCCGTCTCGTACAGCTTCGGGTCGCCGGTCGTCACCCACGCCTGACCATGACGGGCGGCGAGCCTCAGCCCGCGCGGGCCGGTGGCGGCCACCGCGAACGGCAGCCGGGGGCGCTGGACACAACCCGGGATGTTGCGGGCCTCGTGCGCCGAGTAGAAGTTGCCGCCGTACGAGACGGAGTCCTCGGTGAGGAGCCGGTCGAGCAGCGGGACGAACTCGCCGAAGCGGTCGGCGCGCTCACGCGGGGTCCACGGGTCCTGACCGAGCGCGGTGGCGTCGAAACCGGTGCCGCCGGCGCCGATGCCGAGGGTGATCCGGCCGTTCGAGATGTCGTCGAGGGAGATCAGTTCCTTGGCGAGGGTCACCGGGTGCCGGAAGTTCGGTGAGGTCACGAGGGTGCCGAGGCGCAGCCGGTCGGTGACGGCGGCCGCCGCGGTCAGGGTCGGCACCGCCCCGAACCACGGGCCGTCGCGGAAGGTCCGCCAGGACAGATGGTCGTAGGTGAACGCGGTGTGGAAGCCGAGTTGCTCCGCACGCTGCCACGCGGAACGCCCGCCCTCGTGCCAGCGGACGTACGGCAGGATCACGGTGCTCAGGCGCAGACTCATGTATCGAGCGTAAGCGGAGCCGGAGCGTGGTCGTGGCCGCCTCGGTGTCGTCCCCCGCCCGGCGGCCCCGGTACCGCGGGATCAGCGCGGCCCGGGAAACCGCAGGTACCGCGGGGGTACGCCCTCCGTCAGCCAGACACCGTTGGCGCTGACCCGGAAGACATGGCCGTCGCGGTGCATGGCCGCCGCGTCGACGGAGAGCACGACCGGGCGGCCGCGGCGGGCGCCGACCCGGGTGGCGGTCTCCCGGTCCGGCGACAGGTGTACGTCGTGCCGGTTCATCGGCTTCAGGCCCTCGGCGCGGATCGCGTCCAGGTGGGGGGCCACGGTCCCGTGGTAGAGGTACGCCGGCGGGGTCGCCGGGGACAGCCCGAGGTCGACCTCGACGGAATGGCCCTGGCTGGCCCGGATCCGCGTCCCCTCGACGGCGAAGCGGCGCTTGTCGTTGTGGGCCACCACGTGATCGAGCTCGTCGCGGGTGAAAGGGAAGCCGTGCGCGGCCGCCGCGGCGATCAGTGTGTCGATCTCGACCCAGCCGCCCTCGCCGAGCGTGAGGCCGATCCGCTCGGGCTGATGCCGCAGATGCTTCGAGAGGTACTTCGACACCTTCACGGTGCGTCTTTCGTCCATCCGATCATCCGCCCGTCCGTTCATCCGCTCATCCGCCTGCTCATCCGTCCGCCCCTCCGGCTGTCCCGGCGTCCGTCCCTGCGTCCGTCCATCTGTCTGTTCCTTCATCTCCCCAGCGTGCCTGGCGAGAGACGGATCACGCATTTGATTTTGATCCGGAGGTTTGGTCCACAACCAAGTCCTGTTATCCACAGGGGAATTGACGAATCTGTGGACAACGCGCAGGCGTTTTAAGGTATTTCGTCAACAATGCTGTGATGGGAGCTGTTTGCGGCCAGCCGGTCCAACGTGCGTGCCTGCAGCTCCCGTTCGGCGGCAGCGGTGACGAACTCCGCGGCGTGCTCCGCACCAACCAGCCGCTCCACAGCGCGCATTGTCCCTGCGGAGACCTCCACGGTACGTACGCTTTCCTGGTCCACCGGAGGCGACCCCGCCGCGAGGTGTCTGCTCAGATGGCGGGTGGCGAAGAGCCGCATGGCACGCGCGAGTTCGGCGTCCACCGTCTGCTGCGCGAGCGGTCGCAGCCGCCGGACGAGCGAGGCAGCTTCGGCCGCTTCCGCGTCGCTCGGTGGATGTTCCCCGAGATAGCGCGCGAAGACATGCTCCGTGGTGAACTCCAGGAAGCGGGAAGCGATGTGCTCGACCTGACCTCTCAACTCCCTGAGATGGCCAGAGATCGCGGACAGCGGAACGCCCGCCGTGTACAACTCGACCGCAGCGGACAGCTCTTGAGGGCTCGGAACGACGAAGGAGCCTTCCTCGCCGGGAATGGGCTCCAGCACTCCGAGTTCGACCGCGTCCGCCACCGCGGCGTCGTCGGGGCGACCCCCGAACCGCTCGTCCAGCTCGGCCCGGGAGATCCGGGCGGCCTCCTCGTCGGTCCACGGCCCGTCGACCTCCGCGACCAGACCGAGTATCCCGCCGAGGCCGCGGCCCGCGTCCCAGGCCTCCAGGAGTTCCTTGATCGAGGCCAGCGTGTAGCCGCGGTCGAGGAGATCGGCGATCTGCCGCAGCCGTGCCAGATGGGCGTCCGCGTACACATTGGCGCGGCCGCGCCGCTCGGGGCGGGGCAGCAGTCCGCGGTCCTGGTAGGCGCGGATCGTCCGGACCGTGGCGCCGCTGCGGTGCGCCAGGTCCTCGATGCGGTACGCGACCCCGCCCGGCTCGTCGCCCATCTCTCTCGCCCTCCCGCCCTCGGACCTACGAGGCCGCCGCCCGCCCGATCGCCCCCACCGCCGACCGCGCCGCGGGTGACTGCGCCAGATACTCGACGGCCCTGAGCAGCGAGCCCTCCTTCGACGGATGGTACGACCGCCGCAGATAGCGCGGTACGGCCGCGCCGAGCTCCTTCCAGGTGGGCAGAAGCCCCTTGCGGACCGCCTTGTTGTGGGCGCTGAGCGAATAGCGCAGACGGCCGTCGAGCCGAGGGTCGTGACGGATCAGATAGGCGGCGCCCCACGCCCACATGTACAGCATCATCGGCACGGTGACGGCCATGCCCGCGAGCCGCCGGGCGTATCGGGGCGCGCCCTCGCCGCCGCAGTGCTGGTACATGTCGAAGGCCACAGCGCGATGCTCGACCTCTTCGGCGCCGTGCCAGCGCAGCAGGTCCAGCATGACCTCGTCGGCGTCGGCGAGGTCCAGGCCCTCGGCCGTCAGCACCCAGTCGCCCAGCACCGCCGTGAACTGCTCGATCGCCGCGATCACCGACAGCCGGAAGCGCAGCCACTCCCGGGCCGGAACCGGTGCTCCCAGGGGCGGTTCGTCACCGAGCAGCTTCTCGAAGAGGAAGTCGACGTGCTTGGTGAAACCGGAGGTGTCGAGCCGCTGGGCGGCGAGGTGGTCGAGGACGTACGCGTGCTGCACGCTGTGCGTGGCCTCCTGGCCCATGAACCCCTTCACGTCCTTGCGGAGTTCGGGGTCGCGGACCAGCGGCAGGGCCTCCTTGAGGACCCTCACGAACCACCGCTCCCCGGCGGGCAGCAGCAGATGCAGCACATTGATGACGTGGGTGGCGGTGGGCTCGTCCGGGATCCAGTGCAGCGGTGTGTCCTCCCAGTCGAAGGACACCCGTCTCGGGACGATCGCGTGGTGACCGCCGCTCACGGATCCACCGGCCGCGTCCGTCGCGTCGTTCGGTCGCTCGGTCACAGCTTCGGCTCCATCCGGGCGATGGCGCGCAGCGCCCTGGGGGCGAAGCGGTGCATGAGGTGGGCGCCGCGCGCCTCCGGGGTGACCGGCACGAGCGCCTCGTTGCGCACGACCGCGCGCAGGATCGCGTCGGCGACCTTCTCCGGCGGGTAGTTGCGCAGCCCGTACAGCCGCGCCGACCTCTTCTGGCGCCGTTTCTCCTCGACCGCGTCGACGCCGGCGAAGCGGGCGGTCGAGGTGATGTTGGTGTTGACGAAGCCCGGGCAGATCGCCGAGACGCCGATGCCCTGCCCGGCCAGCTCCGCCCGCAGACACTCGCTGAGCATCAGAACGGCCGCCTTGGAGGTGCTGTAGGCAGGCAGCGCCTTCGAGGGCTGGTACGCCGCCGCCGACGCGGTGTTGACGATGTGGCCGCCCTGCCCGCGCTCGGCCATCTGCTTGCCGAAGAGCCGGCAGCCGTGGATCACGCCCCACAGATTGACGTCGAGGACCTTCTTCCAGTCCTCCGGTGTCGTGTCGAAGAAGGAGCCCGACAGCCCGATCCCGGCGTTGTTCACCAGCACGTCCACCACGCCGTACTCGGTGGCGACCTTGTCGGCGAGCTTCTCCATGGCCTGCTCGTCGGAGACGTCGACCGTCTCGGCCCAGGCCGCGGGCGAGCCGATGAGCCGGGACATCTCCGCCGTACGGGCCGCCGCCTCGGCGTCCCGGTCGACGGCCACCACGCGCGCGCCGGCCTCGGCGAACGCGAAGGCGGTGGCCCGCCCGATGCCGCTGCCCGCGCCGGTGACCAGCACCAGCTGCCCGCCGAACCGGTCGGCGTACTTGCCGGTGGCCGCGGGCTCGGAGGCCGGCAACCCGGCCTCGCGGCCCTCGTTGGCCGTCACGAACTCGGATATCCAGGCGGTCAGCTGGTCGGGGCGGGTCCGCGGAACCCAGTGCTTGGCCGGGAGTGTGCGGCGCACCAGCCGCGGTGCCCACGTCTCCAGCTCGTCGTAGAGCCGCCCGGAGAGGAAGGCGTCCCCGAGCGGCGTGACGAGCTGCACGGGCGCGTGCGCGTACGCGTCCTCGCGGGGGCGGGCGATCCGGGGCCGTACGTTGTCGCGGTACAGCCAAGCGCCGTGCGCCGCGTCGTCGGGCAGCGACGAGGTCGGGTACGCGCCCGCGGGCACCTTCTCGATCCGCTGGAGGATCTTCGGCCACTGCTTGCCCAGGGGGCCGCGCCAGGCCAGCTCGGGCAGCACCGGCGTGTGCAGCAGGTACACGTACCAGGACTTGGCGCCCTGGCCGAGGAGCTGGCCGATCCTTCGCGGGGTGGGTCGCTTCGCCCGCTGTTTGATCCAGTGGCCGAGGTGGTCGAGGGACGGCCCGGACATCGACGTGAAGGACGCGATCCGGCCCTCGGTGCGCGCGACCGTGACGAACTCCCACGACTGCACCGAACCCCAGTCGTGGCCCACCAGGTGCACCGGTTCGTCGGGGCTGACCGTGTCGATGACCGCCAGGAAGTCGTCGGTCAGCTTCTCCAGCGTGAACCCGCCGCGCAGCGGCTGCGGCGCCGTCGACCGACCATGTCCCCGGACGTCGTACAGCACGACATGGAAGTGGTCGGCGAGACGGACGGCGACCTCGGACCACACCTCCTTGGAGTCCGGATAGCCGTGCACGAGCACCACGGTCGGCTGCCTGTCGTCGCCCAACTCGGCGACGCACAGCTCGACTCCGCCCGTCCGCACCCAGCGCTCGCGCGCGCCCACGGGACTCACTTGTCCTCCGCCCAGCGCCGCACGTGCGGCAGATCGTCGTCGAGCCAGAACGCGCTCTGTTCGGGGTCCTTGGAGTCGGTGACGACCAGGATCTCCTCGAACTTCGCGCCCGTACCCCGGAATCCGAGGTGCGGTTCGACCGCCCACAACCCCGGCCGGGGCGGGTGGTCGGAGAATGTGTACGGCGACCACAGGGGTGACCAGCCGTCCCGGTGCCCGTGCAGCGCGTCGCTCGCCAGCCCCTTCAGGGACTGGGTGCCGAACCCGAACAGGCGGGGTGACCAGGACCGTTCCCGCACCCGGTCCACCTTGTGCGCGATCACGCCGAACGGATACGCGCGGTGCCGGTTGGCATAGCCCTGGCGGGTCATGAGCCGGTCGACGTCCTCGTAGATCTCGCGCAGGGACCGCCGCTCACGCACCTCGCGCAGGATCAGCGCGCGGTGCGCCTCCAGATCGGCGAGCAGCTTGTCCTGCACGGGGTTCGGCCCGAGCGAGCCCGAATAGCCGATGTCCGCGGTGAAGCCCTTGTACACGGGGGCCATGTCGAGGATGAAGGGCATTCCCGGCTCCAGCCGGCGGTTGGTGGGGAAGAACTGCAGCGGGATCCGGAAGCCGACGAAGGCCGTGCGGTCACCGAACCAGGCGAAGGGCAGGTGGAACCAGTCCCGCACCCCGCGCTCACGCAGCCACCGGCGCTGCATGCGCGCCGCCTCGCGCTCGGTGACGCCGGGCTTCAGCTGTGCCGCGACCGCTTCCGCGCACTCGTACGCGAGCCGCTGCACCTCTCTGAACCCCCGCAGTTCCGAGGAGAGTTCGCCTGCCACTGCCGTCGTCATGCCACCGCCTCACCCTGTCCGCGCCGACTGCGGTACGTGCCCGTAACTTGACACTGGCGAATGTGACAGTCGTTAGAGGCTGCGTCAATAGGTCCGTGGGCAACCTGTGGACAACCGGTCGGACGGGGACGGCTCCCGGTCGGTATACCTGAGGGGGACCCCTACGGGCCCGTACGACTCGAGGCTGACGCGGATCCACCTCCGTGGGTTGACGACCCCTGTGGTGTGCGCCACTACCTTCGAATCGTGACTGTGATCGCGACCGAAAGCCTGAGCAAGCGGTTCCCCCGGGTGACCGCGCTTGACCGGCTCTCCGTGGACGTCGGGCCCGGTGTGACCGGACTCGTCGGAGCCAATGGAGCCGGCAAGTCCACACTGATCAAGATCCTGCTGGGTCTGTCCCCCGCCACCGAGGGCCGCGCGACCGTGCTCGGCCTCGACGTCGCCACCGAGGGCGGCGCCATCCGCGAGCGGGTCGGGTACATGCCCGAGCACGACTGCCTGCCGCCCGACGTCTCGGCCACCGAGTTCGTCGTCCACATGGCGCGGATGTCCGGGCTGCCGCCGGCCGCGGCCCGCGAACGCACCGCGGACACCCTGCGCCATGTCGGCCTGTACGAGGAGCGCTACCGCCCCATCGGCGGCTACTCGACGGGCATGAAGCAGCGCGTCAAACTCGCGCAGGCCCTCGTCCACGACCCCCAGCTGGTCTTCCTGGACGAACCGACCAACGGCCTGGACCCGGTCGGCCGCGACGACATGCTCGGGCTGATCCGCCGCATCCACACGGACTTCGGCATCTCGGTCCTGGTCACCTCGCACCTCCTGGGCGAACTGGAGCGCACCTGCGACCACGTCGTCGTGGTCGACGGCGGCAAACTGCTGCGCTCCAGCTCCACCACGGACTTCACCCAGACCACCACGACCCTGGCCATCGAGGTCACCGACACCGACGAGCACCCGGACGGCACGGCCGCGGTCCGCGAGGTGCTCCACGCGCGCGGTGTCGAGACCCACGACGGCAGCGGTCTGCCGGGCGCCGGACACATCCTGCTGCTGACCACCGAGAGCGAGGACACCTACGACCTCGTCCGTGACGTGGTCGCCGACCTCGGTCTGGGCCTGGTCCGCATGGAGCAGCGCAGGCACCACATCGCCGAGGTCTTCAAGGACAGCGACGAGCAGCGCACGAAGGACGAGCGCGCGGCGAGCGCCGATCCGCGCACCGGCGACGAGCAGCGGAAGGAGGCGGTCGGCCATGGCGGTTGAGCAGCCCCTCACCCAGCGCGGTGAGCAGTCCCGTATCCACAACATCGGCTACCGCAACTACGACGGCCCGCGCCTCGGCCGCGGCTATGCCCGCCGCTCCCTCTACTCCCAGTCCCTGCGCGGTGCCTACGGCCTCGGCCGCTCGGTCAAGTCCAAGGTCCTGCCGATGCTGCTCTTCGTGGTGATGTGCGTCCCCGCACTGATCATGGTGGCCGTCGCGGTCGCCACCAAGGCGAAGGACCTGCCGGTCGACTACACGCGCTACGCGGTGATCATGCAGGCCGTCATCGGCCTGTACGTCGCCTCGCAGGGCCCCCAGGCGGTCTCCCGCGACCTGCGCTTCAAGACCGTGCCGCTGTACTTCTCCCGTCCCATAGAGACCAGCGACTACGTGCGAGCCAAGTACGCGGCGCTGACCTCGGCGCTGTTCATCCTCACGGCCGCCCCGCTGATCGTGCTCTACGTGGGAGCGCTCCTGGCCAAGCTCGACTTCGCCGACCAGACGAAGGGCTTCGGGCAGGGACTGGTCTCCGTGGCACTGCTGTCGCTGCTCTTCGCGGGCATCGGCCTGGTCATCTCGGCGGTCACCCCGCGCCGCGGCTTCGGCATCGCGGCCGTCATCGCCGCCCTGACCATCTCCTACGGAGCGGTCTCCACCGTTCAGGCCATCGCCTTCGAGCAGTCCAGCGGCGACGTCGTCCCGTGGCTCGGGCTCTTCTCGCCGATCACGCTCATCGACGGAGTGCAGACGGCCTTCCTCGGCGCCTCCTCCGCCTTCCCCGGGGAGGTGGGCCCCTCGTCCGGACAGGGCGTCGTCTACCTCATCGTCGTCCTGGGTCTCATCGCGGGCTGCTACGGCCTCCTGATGCGCCGCTACCGAAAGGTCGGGCTGTGACCACGCTCAACATCGACCACGTCTCGCGCTGGTTCGGCAACGTGGTGGCGGTCAACGACATCACGATGACGATCGGCCCCGGCGTCACCGGCCTGCTCGGCCCGAATGGCGCCGGCAAGTCCACCCTCATCAACATGATGGGCGGCTTCCTCGCCCCCTCGACGGGCACCGTCACCCTCGACGGCCGGCCGACCTGGCGCAACGAGGACATCTACCGGCACATCGGCATCGTCCCCGAGCGCGAGGCGATGTACGACTTCCTCACCGGGCGCGAATTCGTCGTCGCCAACGCGGAGTTGCATGGTCTCGGCGCGAAGTCCGCCCAACGGGCCCTCGCCACGGTCGAGATGGAGTACGCGCAGGACCGCAAGATCTCCACGTACTCCAAGGGCATGCGGCAGCGCGTGAAGATGGCGTCCGCGCTGGTCCACGACCCCTCGCTGCTGCTGCTCGACGAGCCGTTCAACGGCATGGACCCACGCCAACGCATGCAGCTCATGGATCTGCTGCGCCGCATGGGCGACGAGGGCCGCACCGTGCTGTTCTCGTCCCACATCCTCGAAGAGGTGGAGCAACTGGCCGCCCACATCGAGGTGATCGTCGCCGGACGGCACGCGGCGAGCGGCGACTTCCGGCGCATCCGCCGGCTGATGACCGACCGCCCGCACCGCTACCTGGTCCGCTCCAGCGACGACCGGGCCCTGGCCGCCGCGCTGATCGCCGACCCGTCGACGTCCGGCATCGAAGTCGACCTCGCCGAGGGCGCGCTGCGCATCCAGGCCGTCGACTTCGGCCGGTTCACCGCCCTGCTGCCGAAGGTCGCGCGTGAGCACGGCATCCGGCTGCTGACGGTGTCACCGTCCGACGAGTCCCTGGAATCCGTCTTCTCGTATCTTGTCGCGGCGTAGGAGGCCGAAGATGTACGACCCCACAGTCGCCCGGCTCACTTATCGGGGCCTGCTCGGCCGCCGCCGGGCCCTCATCCTCGGCATCCTGCCCGTCCTGCTCATCGTGATCTCCCTGGCCGTGCGGAGCTTCTCCGGAGCGGACGATCAGGTGGCCTCGGACCTGCTCGGCGGGTTCGCGCTCGCCACCATGGTGCCGATCATCGGCGTCATCGCCGGCACGGGAGCGATCGGGCCCGAGATCGACGACGGCTCGGTGGTGTATCTGCTGGCCAAGCCCCTGAAGCGGCCCACGATCATCTTCACCAAGCTGATCGTCGCGATCGCCGTCACCATGGCGTTCTCGGCGGTGCCGACCTTCATCGCGGGCATGATCCTGAACGGCAACGGCCAGCAGATCGCCGTCGCCTACACCGTGGCCGCCCTGGTCGCCTCGATCGCCTACGCCGCGATGTTCCTGCTCCTCGGGACCGTGACCCGGCACGCGGTGGTCTTCGGACTCGTCTACGCGCTCGTCTGGGAGGCCCTGTTCGGGTCACTGGTGTCCGGCGCGCGCACGCTCAGCGTCCAGCAGTGGGCGCTCGCCGTGGGCCACAAGGTGACCGGCGGCGATCTCGTCACCTCGGACGTGGGCCTGCCGACCGCGACGGTTCTGCTGATCCTGGTCACCGTCCTCACCACCTGGTACGCCGGGCAGCGGCTGCGGTCGCTGACGCTGGCCGGCGAGGAGTGAGCGAGGGCTCTTCGCGCGCGGCACCGGTTCACCGGGCACGCGCGCGAAGAGCCCCTTTTTTCTTGACAGCGGCTTCATCCTTGTACGGGCACACTGGCCGAACGGGGACGCACGGCCAGGAGGAACGGGGATGGCATCCGAAGAACCACGGGGTGACGGCCGCGACGAGGCCGGGGACGAGTCAGGGTCCAGGGACGCGGCCGGGGAGCGGTGGGACGACCTCGTCCTGGACGAGAACTTCATACGGTCCGCGGAGACGACCGAGCCGTCGGCCCGCGCGCGCATGCTCGCCGCCCGTTGGCGCGAGGGAGGCCCCGATCCGCAGCCCTGGCGCTCGGACGAGCCGCCCGCGGGGTGGTTCTTCAGCAAGGGGCGCCGGCGCAGGTGGCGCCGCCGCTGAGACCGTCTGGGGCGGCCTTTAATCAGTGGCGCCCAAGTCGGCGTACGGGCACAGTAATTGTGTCCACCCCGCCGCATCGAGCCGGCGCCACGTTCTGGGAGAGGAGCGCGACGATGTTCATCAGGAGCAGTACGTCGAGCTCCCGACAGGGCAGCCCGCGGCGGGTTCCGGAGTAGTTACCCCTCCGTCGAACCCGCTCGCACGGGGAGCTGTCCGGGGCGGCCGCTTCGAGCGCGCGTCACGCGCGGGCCGCCCACCCGGAGGATTGGCCGAGTGGAAAGGCACCGGCTTGCTAAGCCGTGGTCGGGGGTGAAACCCCGCGCGCGTTCGATCCGCGCATCCTCCGCAAGACGTTCGCACGCGCCCGACCGACAGCTCCGTCCGGCTCCGTCCGGGAGTGGCCACCAGTCGCCGCTGCCGCCACGGCGACCGCTACGACCGCGTCAGCAGCCGTTCCAGCACCACCGCGATGCCGTCCTCCTCGTTCGAGGACGTCACCTCGTCCGCGATCGCCTTGAGGTCGTCGTGGGCGTTGGCCATGGCCACCCCGTGCGCCGCCCAGGCGAACATCGGCAGGTCGTTCGGCATGTCGCCGAAGGCGATGGTGTCCGCCGCCCTGAGGCCGAGGCGCCGGGCCGCCAGGGACAGTCCCGTCGCCTTGGAGAGGCCGAGGGGGAGGAGTTCCACTATCCCCGCGCCCGCCATCGTCACACCGACGAGTCCGCCCGCGACCTCCAGGGCCACGGCCGCGAGCTCGTCGTCGGAGAGCGTCGGGTGCTGGACGTACACCTTGTTCAGAGGGGCCGACCAGAGGTCCGTCGCGTCCTTGATCGGGACGACCGGCAGGGAGCCGTCCAGCCTGCGGTAGCCGGGGCCGACCAGCACCTCGCCGTCGAGCCCGTCACGGCTCGCGGCCAGCAGCAGTGGGCCGACCTCCGCCTCGATCTTGGCGAGCGCGAGACCGGCCAGCTGCCGGTCCAGCGTCACCGAGGTGAGCAGCCGGTGCTCCCCCGCGTCGTAGACCTGCGCGCCCTGACCGCAGACCGCGAGGCCCTGGTAGCCGAGGTCGTCGAGGATGTGCCGCGTCCAGGGCACCGCGCGCCCGGTGACGACGATGTGGGCCGCGCCCGTCGCCGTCACGGCGGCGAGCGCCTCACGCGTACGCGCCGAGACCGTCTCGTCGGGACGCAGCAGCGTCCCGTCGAGATCGGTCGCGACGAGCTTGTACGGGAACGCCCCCGGCCCGGTGGCGCCGGACGATCCGGTCGACCCAGAATTGCCGGTCACTTGGAGATCGGCTCCAGAACCTCACGGCCGCCCAGGTAGGGCCGCAGCACCTCGGGAACGCGTACCGAACCGTCGGCGAGCTGGTGGTTCTCCAGGATCGCGACGATGGTGCGCGGGACGGCGCACAGCGTGCCGTTCAGTGTGGAGAGCGGCTGGACCTTCTTGCCGTCGCGCATACGGACGGACAGGCGGCGGGCCTGGAAGCCGTCACAGTTGGAGGCCGAGGTCAGCTCGCGGTACTTGCCCTGGGTGGGGATCCACGCCTCGCAGTCGAACTTGCGGGAGGCCGAGGAGCCCAGGTCGCCGCTCGCCACGTCGATCACCTGGAAGGGCAGTTCGAGGCCGGTCAGCCACTGCTTCTCCCATTCGAGGAGCCGCTTGTGCTCGTTCTCGGCGTCCGCGGGGTCGACGTACGAGAACATCTCGACCTTGTCGAACTGGTGCACGCGGAAGATGCCGCGGGTGTCCTTGCCGTAGGTGCCGGCCTCGCGGCGGAAGCACGGCGAGAAACCGGCGTAGCGCATCGGCAGCTTGTCGGCGTCCAGGATCTCGTCCATGTGGTACGCCGCGAGGGGGACCTCGGAGGTGCCGACCAGGTAGTAGTCGTCCTTCTCCAGGTGGTACACGTTCTCCGCGGCCTGGCCGAGGAAGCCGGTGCCCTCCATGGCGCGCGGGCGGACCAGCGCGGGGGTCAGCATGGGCGTGAAGCCGGCCTCGGTGGCCTGCGCGATCGCCGCGTTGACGAGAGCGAGCTCCAGGAGCGCGCCGACGCCCGTCAGGTAGTAGAAGCGCGAGCCGGACACCTTGGCGCCGCGCTCGACGTCGATGGCGCCCAGCGCCTCGCCGAGCTCCAGGTGGTCCTTGGGCTCGAAGCCCTCGGCGGCGAAGTCGCGGATGATGCCGTGCGTCTCCAGGACGACGAAGTCCTCTTCGCCGCCGACCGGGACGTCGGGGTGCACCAGGTTGCCGAGCTGGAGGAGGAGCCGCTTGGTCTCCTCGTCCGCCTCGTTCTGTTCGGCGTCGGCGGCCTTGACGTCTGTCTTGAGCTGCTCCGCCTTCTTCAGCAGCTCGGCGCGCTCCTCCGGGGAGGCCTTGGGGATCAGCTTGCCGAGCGCCTTCTGTTCGGAGCGCAGCTCGTCGAAGCGGACGCCGGACGACCTGCGCCGCTCGTCGGCGGAGAGGAGGGAGTCGACGAGCGCGACGTCCTCTCCACGGGCACGCTGGGAGGCGCGAACACGGTCGGGGTCCTCACGGAGCAGGCGAAGGTCAATCACCCCTCAAGGCTACCGGTGCGGGCTTCCGGCCAACGACCCGATATTCCGGAGCGTGAGGGCTGTCACGGTATGAGTGAAATGCCGGACTGAACCCCTTGATCACCGAACGGCGTCAATGAAAAGGGTCCAACTCCCCGAAACGGGGCAGGCCGCGCCGCACCGGTTGACCGGATTTCCTTGCGGGGGACGGGACTTGCGAGTCGGGTTGTCCACAGGAGTCCATCCCCTCGGATAGTTATCCACAGGCTGTGTGGAAGATCTGTGGATGTCGGAATTGATCATTCCGAGTACCTTTCAGCGGCTGAGGAATTCCCGGCTCAAACCCTCCGTACACCCACTTTCGGGTGTAAATGATTCCCTCAATAGGGTTGATCAATGGAAAAGGGTAGACGAAGGGTGGCGTACGAGGGTGTGGAAGGACTTGGGTCCAGTAACCGATTTGTCGATGATGTAGTGCTTCGTTGTCGACTTGTCCCCAGGTCGAGAAGCGCACCTGTGGATAACATCTGTGGATGACGAAAATCAGCAGGTAGGACCGTGGGGAAATGCTCGGACGGGTGTGGAACCGCCGCTCAGAACCGGCCGTCCGCGCAGCGCGCCAGCCAGTCCGACGCGGCGGAGAACGCGTTGTCCGACGTTCCGGGCCGCAGCGGCCGTACGTCGTCCAGGCCGACACCGGCCCGCGGATAGGAACCGAGGAAGCGCACCTGGGGGCAGATCCGCTTGAGACCCATCAGCGCCTCGCCCACCCGGCGCTCGGTGATGTGGCCCTCGGCGTCCACCGAGAAGCAGTAATTGCCGATGCCCTGGCCGGTCGGGCGGGACTCGATCCGCATCAGGTTGACGCCGCGCACGGCGAACTCCTGCAGCAGTTCCAGCAGCGCGCCGGGGTGGTCGTCGCCGAGCCAGATGACCACGGACGTCTTGTCGGCGCCGGTCGGTGCGGCCGGGCGGGCCGGGCGGCCGACCAGCACGAAGCGGGTCTCGGCGTTCGCCGCGTCGTGGATCTCGGTCACCAGCGGTTCGAGGCCGTACGTCGCCGCGGCGAACTCACCCGCGAAGGCCGCGTCGTAACGGCCCTCCTGGACCAGCCGGGCGCCGTCCGCGTTCGACGCCGCCGACTCCCACAGGGCGTCCGGCAGGTGCGCGGCCAGCCAGTTGCGCACCTGGGGCTGGGCGACCGGATGTCCGGTGACCGTCTTGACGTCCTTCAACGCCATGCCGGGCCTGACCAGCAGGGCGAAGGCGATCGGCAGTACGACCTCGCGGTAGATCATCAGCTGGTCGCCCTTGGCGAGCTCGTCGAGGGTGGCGGTGACACCGCCCTCGACGGAGTTCTCGATCGGGACGAGCGCCCCCGCGGCCTGGCCGCCGCGCACCGCGTCGAGCGCGGCCGGGACGGACACCATGGGCACCAGTTCCCGCGTCGCGGCCTCGGGAAGCGTGCGGAGGGCGGCCTCGGTGAACGTTCCCTCGGGGCCGAGATAGGTGTAGCGCGTCGCCGACATACCGTCACCCTAATGGGCCCTGCCTCACGCGGCTCACGCCTGCGGAATCAATGGCACGCACGTGTGAGGGCACCCAGGCGCCCTGGCGCTTCAGGCATCCGAGGCATAGCCCCGGCGCCGGAAGGCCCCTGGCCCCTAGCGGAGGTCTCCTAGCCCTCCAGCAACCGCTGTCCCACGTACTCCCCCGCCGCCGCGCCACCCGGAACCGCGAACAGTCCGCTCGACTCGTGGCGGATGAACGTCGAGAGCGCGTCGCCGCGGTCGAGTTTGCGCTGGACAGGAACGAAGCCGCGCACCGGATCGGCCTGCCAGCACACGAAGAGCAGGCCGGCGTCGGGCACTCCGTCGGCGTCGATGCCGTCGTGGAAGGAGAAGGGGCGGCGCAGCATCGCGGCGCCGCCGTTCTGGTCGGGCCGGGTGATCCGGGCGTGCGCGTTGATGGGCACGACCAGGTTGCCGTCGGCGTCGGCCTTGTCCAGGTCCATCGCGGTCGTCTCGGTGCCGCCGCTCAACGGCGCCCCGGTGGACTTCCTCCGTCCGATGACGTCCTCCTGGGCCTTGCCCGAGAGCTTCTCCCAGTCGTCGAGAAGCATGCGGATGCGGCGGACGACGGCGTACGAGCCGTTCGCCATCCATTCCGGGTCACCGGAGGCGGGTACGAACACGCGCCCGTCGAAGTCGGGCTCGGACGGCTTCGGATTGCGGGTGCCGTCGATCTGGCCCATCAGGTTGCGCGCGGTCATCGGCTCGGCGGTGGCGCCCGGCGAACGGTTGAAACCGTTCATCTGCCAGCGCACGCGTGCCGCGCTGCCCGCGTCCTTCTGGACCGCCCGCAGCGCGTGGAAGGCGACGAGGGCGTCGTTCGCGCCGATCTGCACCCACAGGTCGCCGTTGCTGCGGGCCCTGTCCAGGTGGTCGGAGGAGAAGTCGGGCAACGGGTCGAGGGCGACCGGACGCTGCTTCTCCAGGCCCGTACGCGCGAAGAAGCTGTGTCCGAAGCCGAAGGTGACCGTCAGGGACGACGGGCCGGCGTCGCGTGCGACGTCCGTGTCCTCGTGGGCCGCGGCCTCGCCCGTCATCAGCCGCCGGGCCGTCTCCGACCAGCGGCGCAGCAGCGCGGCGGCCTCCCTGCGGCCCGAACCGGCCGCCAGGTCGAAGGCGACCAGGTGGCCGCGCGCCTGAAGCGCGGTGGTGATGCCGGGCTGATGTTTCCCGTGAAACATCACCGTGTCCATGCCGACCGAGGCCAGCGGGGCGGCCTTCTCGGCCGAGGGTGCCGCCGCGTAACCCACGGCCGCCCCCGCCGCTCCGAGGGCGAGCCCGGTGGCGCCCGCCGTGCCGAGCAGCCGGCGCCGCGACATGACCCCCTTCGGGGAGGCGTTCGACGACGCGGCGTCGGGGGACGCCTCGGGGGAGGGCGTCGTGCGGGCGGAGGAGGTCCCAGGGGTGGACTGGTCAGCCATGGTCAGGTTCAGCCGATCTGCGCGTTCTTGTTCACGGTGGCCTGGTCGATGTCCGAGGTGCGCACGGTCACCGCGATCTTCCAGTCGCCCGCCATGGGGATCTGCACCCCGGTCGCCGTCCAGTGTCCGGTGGCGATCCGGTCGGGGGTCACGGGCAGCGGGCCGACGTCCTTCGAAGCGAGCGTGAAGGCGACCTTCACCTCGGGGACGTCGAAGGCCTTGCCGTTCGGCCGGACCACGAAGACGTGCATCTCGTTGCCGCCGACGCGGGCCGGGTCGAGGGTGACCTCCACCGTGCCCTTGCCGTCCTCGCCGCCGGTGTCGAACGGGATCTTCAGGGACAGCGGCCCGGAGCGCTGCGAGGCGGACGCCGTGGCCTGCCGGGCCGCCTCCTCGGTACGACCCGGCTCGGTGGCCGTCAGCGCGGTCGTGACCGCGAGCAGGGCGATCGCTACCCCGGCCTCGGCCAGCACCGAGCGGCGCAGACCCGAGCGGTGCGGGTCGGCGTCGCGGACACGCTTGTCGCGCGCGGAGGCCACGGCGGCCTGCTGCCGGGCGAGCTGTGCGGCGCGCCGGGAGTCGGCGGGGACGGTGGCGGGCGTCCTGCCGGCCGAGCGCTGCTCCACCAGGGCCGCGGCCACGGCCTCGGGGGCCGGTGCCTGAGCGAGCTGGGCCGTCCAGCGCCGTGAGATCCACGCGATGCCCACGAGGAGCGCCACCAGGCCGACCTTCACGAGCAGCAGCTGCCCGTACGTCGTGTCGGTGAGCGCCGGCCAGGAGCCGACCTGCCGCCACGACTGGTAGATCCCGGTCGCGACCAGGACGAGGACACCGCCGAACGCGAGGCGGGAGAACCGGCGCACGGCCGCCGCCTCGATCTGCGCTTCCACCGGCGCCCGGAACAGAGCCACCAGCAGTGCCGACAGGCCGCCTAGCCAGACGGCGACGCCCAGCAGATGCAGGACGTCGACGGGCATCGCGATGCCGGCCTGGATGCCGGTCGAGGCGTGCTCGGCCATCGCCCAGGTCGCGGCGAGGCCGGCCGCGACGACCGCGCCGCCGATGGTGAGTCCGAAGGTGAGGTCCTTCTTCTCCGCGGCCAGATCGTCGGCGTCCGCGGCGCCGCCGGGCCCGCCCTCCGACGCGTCGCCTGATGCCGTCCTCACGGCCCCGGCCGGTTCCGCGCCCGCGGCCTTCGCGGCGGTGGCCGACTTCGCGCCGACCGCCTTCGCGGCAGCGGTCGCCTTCGCGCCCGTCACCGTCGCGGCGGCGACGCCCCCGGAGGCGGCCTCGGCCGCCGCCCGTTCGTCCTCGTCCCGCTTGGCGTACGCGCCGAAGAGCACCGCGATGAACAGCGCCGCCGCGGCGAGCAGCAGCAGCCGCGACACCAGCGCCGCACCCGACTTGGTCTGCAGCACCTGCCCGAGCAGCGTCAGGTCGAAGATGTCGCCGACCTTGCCGGACCCGACGTACGAACCGCGCAGGAGCAGCAGAGCGAGCGTGGAGACGGTCAGCGTGAGCCATCCGGAGACCACGAGCCGCTGCACCGGCCGGATGCCGGAGCCCCGCTGCCAGCAGGCCAGCACGAAGGCGGCGCCGCCGACGAGCAGGATGAATCCGGCGTACGAGAAGTAGCGCGCGGCTCCGTAGAGGAAGCCCACGACGCCGCCGCCCACCGCCTGGTCGGACAGGGCGACGGAGGTCTGCGAGGGGGCGCCGATGGAGAAGGTGAAGGCGCCGGAGACGGGGTGGCTGTCCGCCGAGACCACCTGGTAGGTGACGGTGAACGTGCCGTCGGGCAGCCCCGCGTGCAGCTTCACGCCGTACGTGGTGCCGCCCAGGTTGCTCGCGCCGCCGGCGTCGACCCGCTTGCCCTTGGGGTCGAGCACGCGGAGCGAGCCGTCGCTGAGGGAGACCTGCTCGGAGAAGGTGAGCGAGATCTGGGTGGGTGCCTTGTCGACCACCGATCCCTGCCTGGGGTCGCTCCCGGTCAGCGCGGCGTGCGCGGAGGCGGGCGCGGCGCCGGCCAGGAGCACGCCGGTGACGGCGAGGAACAGCAGCAGGAGGGTCCGGAAGCGGGAGGCGATGGTCAGTGTCACGGTGATGCCTCCCTCAGTGCCCGGTCTTCGGGTTGTACGTCGCGGACTTCACCGGCATGGAGATCCTCACCGTGCCGGACTTGGCGAAGTGCAGTTCCACGGACACCTTCTCGCCCTGCCGGGGCTTGTGGGTGAGCTTTGCGAACATGAGGTGGTTGCCGCCGCTCGCGAAGTCCAGGGTGCTGTCGGCGGGCACGGTGAAGGACTTCTCCTCCTGCATCGCACCGCCCTTGGTCGAGTGCAGCGTCACGTCGTCCGAGAGGTCGCTGGTGACCGAGGTCAGGGTGTCGGCGCCGCCTGAGTTGGTGACGGTGAAGAAGCCCGCCGCCATGGTGTCCATGCTCGGGGCGGGCATGTAGGCGCCGCTGACCTCGAGCTCGGGCCTGGCAGCGGAGGACGAGGAGGACGACGAGGAGCCCGAGGAGCCGTCGTCGTCCGAGGAGCAGCCCGTCAGCGTCCCCGCGGCGGCTATCACCAGCGCGCCGAGGGCGAGGAGCCCCGCGGGACGGCCCGGACGGCGCCTCACGGGGTCTTCCCCTCGGCGATCTTGGGAAGGTCCTTGGTGTAGTCGTCGACAGTGGCGCCCTCGCCGTACAGCACATAGCCGCCGTCGGTCTTCGGCGAGAAGGCGATGACCTGGGTGCCGTGCACGGAGACGAGCTTGCCGTCCTTGTCCTTCGAGGTCGGCTCGATGGAGATGCCCAGGGTGCGGGCACCGGCCTGGATCGTGGCGAAGTCGCCGGTCAGGCCGATGAAGTCGGAGTCGATGCCCTTGAGCCACTTGCCGAGCGCGGCGGGGGTGTCGCGGTCCGGGTCGGTGGTGACGAACACGACGCGCAGCTTGTCCTGCTCGGCCTTCGGCAACTGCTTCTTGGCGACCGCGAGGTTGTTCATCGTCAACGGGCAGACGTCGGGGCAGTGGGTGTAGCCGAAGTAGACGAGCGTCGGCCGGCCCTTGGTCCGCGCGCGCAGGTCGTACTTCTCGCCGGTCGTGTCGGTGAGCACGAGGTCCGGCTTCTCGAAGGGTTTGTCGAGGACCGTCGCGGCCTTGCCGGAGCCGGCCTCGGCAGACACGTCGGCGACCGGCTTGTTGCTGTCGTCGCCACTGCCGCAGGCGGAGAGGGTCAGAGCGGCGGCGAACAGGGCGGCCACTGCGTACGTCTTCTTGCGCATAGAAAAATGTCCCAGATGTGAGCGCTCCGGTGCGCACCGGGGGCCGCACGAGGCCGAAGGGCCAGGTCGGACGTGACCGGGGCGGGTCCGGGCCGGACCGGGTCGAGCAGGTCCGGTCCGCGCCGCGAGCCGGTTCGGCCGGGTCCGGTCCGGCCCGGGGAGCCGCGTCCAGCGACCCCCCGGTGCGCACCGAGAGCGGGTGTGTCTCAGTACCTCAGGTGCCGTGCGGCACCTCAGGCGTTCGTACGCCGCCGACCGGCCAGCACGCCGTAGGCCACGCCCGCCAGGCCGGCGGCGATGCCCACGATGCCGAGCACGCGCGCGGTGGTGTCGCTGCTGTCCGTGGAGGAGGCCGCCTCGGTGGTGTCCTTGGCGGTCTTCTCGGCGTCCTCGGCCTTCTCGTCGTGCGAGGTCTCCTCCGCGGCGCCGGCCCCGTGGTGGCCCCCTTCGGCCGCGGCCGCGGCCGAGAGCGCGAGCACCGGAGCCGGGTTCTCGGGCTCCTCCGCACCCTCCTTCTGCGGCTCGATCCAGCGCACGACCTCCTTGTTGGAGTACGTCTGGACGGCCTTGAAGACGAGTTCGTCGGTGTCCTCGGGCAGCGCGCCGATGGAGAGCGGGAACTTCTGGAAGAAGCCTGCCTCGATGCCCTTGCCGTCGGCGGTCCAGGTGACCTTGGTGACGGCCTCGTCGATCTTCTTGCCGTGCGCGGTGAGCGGCTTGGCCAGCTTGGACTTGGTGACCTTCACGCTCCAGCCGTCGAGCGGCTGCGGCATGACGGAGGAGAGCGGGTGGTCGGCCGGGAAGCTCACCTCGAGCTTGGTGGTCGAGGCGTCGTCGCGCTCGTTGGGAACCTTGAAGTTCACGACGGCGTAGTCGCCCTTGGCCGCCACGCCCTCGGGCTGCACGCTGACGTGCGCGAACGCGGGGGCGGAGACGGCGAGAACGGCCGAGGCGGCGACGGTGCAGACGGCGGCGATGCGAGAAGCCTTCATGGAAGAGAACACTCCACTTTCAGTCCGGTGACAGAGGGGATGCGCGTGCGGGTGCGCCTCGGTGTCCCGGGAGAGGGATGAATCCGTGTCCGGGGGAGCCGGGCGGGCACGCGCGCGTGCGGCACGACCGCGTCCCCTCCGAGAGGTCCGGGAAGTCCGTGGAGTCCGTGAAGGCATGGACTCAGGGGCTTCCGTGGATTCCGTGAAGCGGCGCGTCGTGTCAGGCGGCGAGGACGAGTGCGGTGGAGGCGGGCGGCCCGCGTCGGACGACCGTGTGCTGGAGGGCGGTCGTCCGTGGAGTGGGGGTCGCGAGCAGCGCGGTGCGAGGCGTGCGCGTGATCTCGGGCGCCCCGGGAAGTCCCATGCGCAGGGCGCGTACGAGGGTGAGGGCCGCGCGCAAGGACCGAACGAGCGCCCCTTCCGCGACTCCCTGCGCCGACAGGCGCATGAGACGCAGGAGCGCGAGGTCGCCGCGGCGCAGCACCCACCCGGCGGCGACGGCCGCGAGGACGTGGCCGAGCAGCATCGGCAGAGAGGGCAGCACCGACATCGGGGTGCCCGCGGCTGCCGGTACGGCGTCGGCGGCATGGTGCATGGACGACGTCATGTCCGTCGTGCCCGTGTCGATCCGCGCGTCGGCGAGGATCTTCTGGGCCTGTACGGGGCTGATCGCCGCCGCGGTCGTCCCGCACACCAGGCGGGCGGCCCGCGCCACGAGCGAGGCGTCGGACATCGACATCCCCGAGGCCATCGAGCCCATGGACCCGGTGGCCGTCGTACTGGCGTGCGGGCCGAGTCCGAAGAGCGTGTGCAGCACGGTCTGGCCGAACGCGAGGACCGCCACGATGCCCGGAAGCTCGCGTTCCCGTCCCGCCAGTGCGGCGGCGACGGCGAAGACCGCGAGGAAGCCGGCGCCCACCGTCCAGAGAGGGACCGTGGTGCAGGAGGCGATCCCATGACCGGCCGCGGCCAGCACGACGCAGACCGCGGCGAACACCGCGGCCCTCAGGGTCCGGAGGCCGGCTCCGGAGCGCGCCGAACGCTGGTGGGGGGCAGTCATGGCGGGCTCATCATCGCATTGGGCCCACCCGCCACGGACGGCAGGTCCGATCGATGGCATGCGGCCGGTCCGTCCGCAACGCGGCGTACGGCCGAAAGGTCGTCATCCGGCCGTGATTCGCCCGCGCATACACCGACCTCTCAGGTGAGCGCGTCCGCCGTATGGGCGGCATCACGTCCCGTAGGCGATTGCGCACGGGTGGTTGCGGCAATACGTAACGGTATGTCGAGCCGCGCCCAGGAGGCTGGAGCATGAGCATCTGGTGGTCACTCCATTTGCGGCGCGAGGCTGCGAGTGTTCCGCTCGCCAGGCGTCTGCTGCTCGGCACGATGGAGAGCGCGGGCGTCGACCCGGACATCTCGTACGACCTCTCCGTCGCTCTCACCGAGGCCTGCGCCAATGCCGTCGAGCACGGCGGGGACACCGTGCGGGGCACCTCCTGCGAGGCCGAGGCCTACCGCGTGACGGCCTACCTCGACGGTGATCAGTGCCGCATCGAAGTCGCCGACTCCGGCCCCGGCTTTCCGGCCGGGAACGCCCGCACCCTGCTCCGCCCGGCCGGGGAGGACGCCGAGCACGGTCGCGGTCTGTGTCTCATCCAGGAGCTCGCCGACCATGTCCACATCGGCAACAAGCCGGGGCGCGGCGGTGCGGTGGTGAGCTTCGACAAGATCCTCAAGTGGAGGAAGGTCCCTTCGTTGCTGCCGGTTTGACGTCCGGCGGGACGCTGCGTGACGCGACTTCGGCTTTCTCAGGGCCCACAGGCCCGTCACAGCGCTCACCCACGCTCCTGAGGGCTGACGTTCCTAGGTTTCCCGGCATGACGGGAAGCCACAAAGCCAAGTCGATCACCCGGCGCCGAGCGATCACGGTGACCGGAGGCACGGTCGCCGCCGGAGGTCTCGCGGCCGCCGGCTACCGGACGGCGTTCGCCGGCGGGACGGCCACCACCGACGCGGCGGCCACCGCTTCGGCGAGCGCGGGCGGTGGCACGCCCCCGAGCGGCGCGCCGGGTGACGCCCCCACCGGTACACCGCCGAGTGACGCCCCGAGCGACAGCGCGAGCCCGTCGGCCTCCGCGTCCTCGTGAACCCGCCGTCTTCCCCCACGGCCGTCCCCGTCAGTAACCTCCTTCGCCCCGACCTCCTTTGCCGGAACCCTCTTTGCCGGAACCTCTTTTGTCCGTGACTTCCTTCGCTCGTAGCCGAGTTCGTCCATGGGCGCCTTCACCGCCGGCGTCCTCACAAGAAGGGGTACGTCCATGAGCAGCCGCGAGGACGACGAGGCGCTGGCGCGGGCCGCCGTGGCCGCGCTGACCCGGCAACTGGAGCTGGCTCCCAAACCCGGACTGCCCGACCCGCGCGACCTTCGCGCCCGGGCCACCCGGCGGGATCTCTGCTCCCTGCGCTGGTCCGCCAAGGCGCTGACACCCGGTCTCGCGGCCATGGCGGCCGCCGCCCGCCGCACCGGCCGGCCCACGCCCGAACTCCGTGCGGAGCTGGGCGCGATAGGCCGCTGCACCGAGCACTCGGTGGCCCTGACGGGCGGCGGGCACCGTGGTGCCCTGTGGGCTCTCGGCCTCCTGGTCGCCGCGGCGGCCCTGGACCCCCGGGCCACCGGGCCCGACGTCACCGCGACCGCCAAGCGGATCGCGGCACACACCGACCGGCGCGCACCGCGGCGGCCCTCCCGCGGCTCGTCGGTCTCCGCGAAGTACGGGGCGGCCGGTGCGCGCGGTGAGGCGCGTGCCGGATTCCCCCACGTGCGGCGGGCCTTGGACGCGCTCGCCACCGCCCGCTCGGCCGGCGTGCCCGAACCGCGCGCCCGCCTCGACGCACTCCTCACCGTCATGTCCACCCTCCAGGACACCGAGTTGCTGTACACCGCCGGTCCCCACGGCCTCCGGCACGTCCAGGCGGGCGCCCGGGGGGTGCTGGAAGCGGGGGGCTCCTCCACGGAGGAGGGGCGCGCGAGTCTGTCCGCCCTCGACGACGATCTCCACGCGCGCGCGTGGAGCCCCCGGGGAAGCGGCGCCCTGCTCGCCGGGGCGCTGTTCGTGGATTCCCTGCCGGTGAGGACCCGCTCATCGGTCCGCGTCGCCTGAGACGGCGCGACCTGTGCCGGTCCGCGTCGCCTGAGGAGACCGGACCGGTATCGACGTGCTTCGGGGCTCAGTTCCGGGTGGTCGCGGTGAGCGGCGTGCGTCGGGCTCCGCCGTTACGGGGACGGACGTCGGCCCGGTGACCCGTGGCCCCCGCGTCGCGGGAAGCCGCCCACCTCGCCGCCGGTCCCATCGCGTACGACGCCCCGGCCGTCAGAGCCCCCAGCAGCAGCCACCCCGGTGTCCCCCAGCCCACCAGAAGCGCCGTCAGGACGAGGGGGCCCATGGTGCGGGCCACCGTGACCCCCGTACCGAAGAAGCCCTGGTACTCGCCCATGCGGTCGGACGGGGCCAGATCGAATGCCAGTTGCCAGGAGCCGGCGGACTGCTGCATCTCGGCGACGACCTGGAGGACCGCACCCGCCACGAGGACGGTGGCCGCGACCCAGGGGGAGGCACCGGACGACAGCGCGAACACCGCGCAGGACGCCGCCATCACGATCCCGGAGCGGCGAATGGCGCGGGTCGCCGTGGAGAGGCCCGTGACACCGCGGGCCATCCGCACCTGGAATGCCATCACCGCAACGGTGTTGAGCACGAACAGGGCGGACACCAGCCAGACGGGCGCCTCGGTGCGCTCGGTGATCCACAGCGGTACGCCGAGGCTGAGCAGCGGCATCCGCAGCAGCAGCACGGTGTTGAGGAACGTGACCAGCGCATACGGGCGGTCCCGCAGCACGCCGGGCCCCCGATTCCCCTTTCGGTCCCCGCGAGCCGGCGCCACCGAAGGCAGCCGCCACAACAGCGCCGCGCACACCAGGAAACCCACCGCGTCGAGCGCGAACACCCCGAGGTACGCCGACCGCGTCCCGGCGTGCAGGGCGAGACCGCCGAGGCCCGCGCCCACCGCCAGACCGGCGTTGAGCGTCGACTGGAGATGCGCGAGGAGCCCGGTGCGCTCCCCTGCCGGTATCAGCGCGGCGAGCAGGGCCTGTCGGGCCGCCCCGAGCCCCGACTGCGCGGACGCGTACGCGCAGGCCGCGACGACGAAGGGGACGAAGCCCTGGACGACCAGGAAGGACGCCACCGCCGCCGCGGTGGCCAGCGCCAGCAGCACCGCCGTGCCGCGCGGTCCGCGACGGTCGGCGAGCCCGCCCAGCGGCACACCGACGAGCGAACCGATCGCCCAGGCGACGGTCAGCCCGAGCCCCACGCGCTCGGGAGACAGCCCGACGACGTGCGTGAAGTACAGCGCGGACGACACGTAATAGGCGCCGTCACCCACGGAGTTGCTCAGCTGCGCGAGCGCGAGCACCCGCTGCGGCCCGGAGGGCGGGAGGAGACGGCTCGCCCGGGCCGAGCCGCGCGGCGTACGAGCTCCCGAGAGGTCACGCGCCGCCGCGAGCGGTGAAGAGGCCTCGTCGGCGGAGGCCTGGCGCGCGGAAGTCTCGTGCACGGAGGACTCGTGCGCGGAGGATTCGTACGCGTCCTTCCCCGAGGGGGTACCCGAAGCGTTGCTCTGCGCGAGCTCTGCGGATCGTGCGGCGCGATGCGTCATGGCTTCGACGCTACGAGCCGGATGGACCGGTCGGCAGGCCCATTCGCCGAGACTTTCGATGGTCCAATTCAGGACCCGACGCCTGGCCGGACCACCCCGCTCGGCGGCCCGCTCCGGATCACATCGGCCCGCCCCGGCGCCCTTCGGCCCCTTCCAGCACCCGCCCCAGTACCTCCAGGGCTTCGGGATACATCCGCTCGCGGGGCGTCCCGTACCCGACGACCAGCCCCTGCGTCCGGCCGTCGCCCGGCGTGTGCCAGTGGTCGCCCAGGCGCCCGACCGCGAGGCCCTCCTCCTCGGCGCGCGCCAGCACCCGTGACTCGTCCGCCACCTCGACCAACGCGTGCAGCCCCGCGGCGATCCCCCGTACGCCCCTGCGCGCCCCCACCCGGTCGAGAAGCTGGTCGCGGCGGCGCCGGTAGCGCAGCCGGCACGCGCGCACATGACGGTCGTACGCGTGGCTCTCGATCATCTCGGCGAGCGCCAACTGGCCGATGGACTCGGTGTGATGGTCGCTGTGCAGCTTGATGTCGGCGACCGGTTCGACCAGGTGAGGGGGCAGCACCATCCAGCCGAGCCGCAGGGCGGGGCCGAGTGTCTTGGAAGCCGTGCCGAGGTAGACGGCGTGGGCCGGTGCCATTCCCTGGAGGGCGCCGACCGGCTGCCGGTCGTAGCGGAACTCCCCGTCGTAGTCGTCCTCGATGATCAGCCCGTCCCGTGTGCGTGCCCAGTCGGTGAGCGCCCGCCGCCGCTCGGGGTGGAGCGTGACACCGGTCGGATACTGGTGCGCGGGGGTGACGACGGCCGCGTCCGCCCCGAGCGCCGCCAACCCGTCGGCGCGGGCGCCGTGTTCGTCGACGGTCAGCGGCACCACGTTTCCGCCGCTCTTGCGCACCACGTCCCGGTGGAACGGCAGCCCGGGGTCCTCCATGGCCACCGTCCCGCCGTCCAGCAGACGGGTGAGGAGGGCGAGCCCCTGGACGTAGCCCGAGGTGATGACGATCCGCTCCGGCGGCGCGATCACCCCGCGTGCCCGCCCGAGGTAGCCCGACAACGCCGTCCGCAGTTCGATCCGGCCGCGTGGATCCCCGTAGTCGTACGCCAGGGAGGGCGCCGTCGCGATGGCGCGGCGCAGTGCCCGCAGCCAGGCCGCCGCAGGGAACGTACCGACGTCCGGGCTGCCGGGGCGCAGATCGAAACGGGGCGCACGCGCGCGTGGTGCCCGTACGTGGGCCGCCGCGCCGTCGGCCGGGAGCGGGGCCACCTCGGTGCCCGAGCCCTGCCGGGCCGTCAGATACCCCTCGGCGATGAGCTGGTCGTACGCCGCTTTCGCCGTGCCCCGGGAGATGCCGAGTTCGGTGGCGAGCCGCCGGGTCGCGGGCAGCCGGGTGCCCGGGGTGAGCCGTCCGGTGCGGACGGCGTCCCGAAGGGCCCGTTCGAGCCCGGCTCTGCGCCCGGCCGACGCGTCCGGTTCCAGATGCAGGTCCACTCCGACGCCGGACCAGAAGTCGTCGTCCACGAAAAGCCGCCCCCTAGGCACACCGAAAACCCGCGGGCGCGCCGCCGGGCCCGCGGGCACGCCGACGTCCGGGGGCCACCGCCGCCCCCTGGACACACCGATGGCCGGGCACCCTGGAGGGCACCCGGCCATCAGTCTCGTATCAGCCCTCGCGGGCACTATGTCAGCCCTTGAGGGACGCCATCCATGCCTCGACCTCGTCCGACCGGCGCGGCAGGCCGGCCGACAGGTTCAGGTTGCCGTCCTCGGTGACGAGGATGTCGTCCTCGATGCGGACGCCGATGCCGCGGTACTCCTCCGGCACGGTCAGGTCGTCCGCCTGGAAGTACAGGCCGGGCTCGACGGTCAGGCACATACCCGGCTCCAGCGTGCCCTCGACGTACGTCTCGGTGCGCGCGGCGGCGCAGTCGTGGACGTCCATGCCGAGCATGTGGCCGGTGCCGTGCAGGGTCCAGCGGCGCTGGAGGCCGAGCTCCAGGACGCGCTCGACCGGCCCCTCGACGAGGCCCCACTCGACGAGCTTCTCGGTCAGCACGTGCTGCGCGGCGTCGTGGAAGTCGCGGTACTTGGCGCCCGGCTGGACGGCCGCGATACCGGCCTCCTGGGCCTCGTACACGGCGTCGTAGATCTTCTTCTGGATCTCCGTGTACGTGCCGTTGACGGGCAGCGTGCGCGTGACGTCGGCGGTGTAGAGGGTGTGGGTCTCCACGCCCGCGTCCAGCAGCAGCAGATCGCCGGAGCGGACCGGGCCGTCGTTGCGCACCCAGTGCAGCGTGCAGGCGTGCGGGCCCGCGGCGCAGATCGAGCCGTAGCCGATGTCGTTGCCCTCGACCCGCGCGCGCAGGAAGAAGGTGCCCTCGATATAGCGCTCGCTGGTGGCCTCGGCCTTGTCGAGGACCTTCACGACGTCCTCGAAGCCGCGCACGGTGGAGTCGACGGCCTTCTGCAGCTCGCCGGCCTCGAACGCGTCCTTGACGAGCCGTGCCTCGGAGAGGAAGACGCGCAGTTCGTCGTCGCGCTCGCGGGTGACCTTGTCGGTCAGGGCGGCCTCGATGGCGGCGTCGTGGCCGCGCACGACCCGGACGGGACCGGTGGCTTCCTTCAGCGCCGCCGCGAGTTCGCGGACGTCTGACGCCGGGATGCCGTACAGCTGCTCGGCCTCGGCGAGGGAGTGACGGCGGCCGACCCACAGCTCGCCCTGCCCGGACAGCCAGAACTCGCCGTTCTCGCGGTCGGAGCGCGGCAGCAGGTAGATCGTCGCCTTGTGGCCCTCGGAGACCGGCTCCAGCACGAGGACGCCGTCCTCGGTGAGGTTGCCGGTGAGGTACGCGTACTCGACCGAGGCACGGAAGGGGTACTCCGTGTCGTTCGAGCGGGTCTTCAGGTTGCCCGCCGGGATCACCAGGCGCTCGCCCGGGAAGCGCGCGGACAGCGCGGCGCGGCGGGCCGCGGTGTACTCGGCCTGCGCGATCGGGGTGAGGCCCCGCAGCTCGGTGTCGGCCCAGCCGGACTTCATGCTGTCGGCCAGCTCGTCGGACACGCCCGGGTACAGGCCGTTCTTGCGCTGCTTGATCGGCTCTTCCTCGCCGTCAGCGGTTTCGTCGAGCACGGCTTCCGGGGTCTCCGGGGTGAGCGCCTCCGACACGGTCTGCCTCCTAGATACGACTGTGGACCGCCTCCCATCGTACGGTCGTACTGAAGGGGGCCCAGGGCCGGAAGGCCTGTTACACGAGGTATTCGTCCCCTCACTCGAACCGGGCGGCCAGCAGGACGATGTCCTCGTCGGTGTCCGCCTCGTCGAGACCGTCCGGCAGTACACAGCGCAGGACGTGGTCGGCGATCGCGCCGGGGTCGTCGCGGACGGACCTCGGGACACTCGCCGCCGCCGCGTGCAGCCGCGCGAAGCCACGGTCCATCGGATCGCCGGTGCGGTGCAGCAGACCGTCGGTGTAGATCAGCACGGTCTCGCCGGCGTCGGCGGTCAGTTCGACGCTCGGGGCCTCCCAGCAGGCGAGCATGCCCAGGGGGGCCGACAGGGAGGTCTCCACGAACTCGGTGCGCCGCGGGCCGATCACCAGGGGCGGGCTGTGTCCGGCACCGGCGAGGGTGAGCCTGCGCAGGGCCGGTTCGCAGTAGGCGAAGAGAGCGGTCGCGGAGCGCGCGGGTTCGGTCAGCCGCAGCAGCAGTTCGAGGTCGGAGAGCACGGCGACGGGGTCCTCGCCCTCCATGACGGCGTAGGCCCGCAGTGAGGCCCGCAGCCGGCCCATGGCGGCGATCGCGCTGGGGCCGGACCCGCTGACGGAGCCGACCGCGAGACCGAGCGCGGCGTCGGGCAGCGGCAGCGCGTCGTACCAGTCGCCGCCACCGCGCGGGCCGGTGCGGTGCCGGGCGGCGAGCTGGACGCCGGGGACCCGGGGCAGCCGCGGGGGAAGCAGTTCGGTGGAGATGGTCGTCATGGCCGTCCGCGTGCGTTCCAGTTCCACCAGCCGCGCCAGGTGCTCCGTGGCGTACCGGGCGTAGAGGCCGACGAGGTGGCGCTGGCGCTCCACCGGTTCGGCGGGCTCGTCGTACAGCCAGACGGCGGCACCGAGGCGGCCGGCCGCCTCGGTGGACAGCGGCAGCGCGTAGCTCGCGGCGTAGCCGAGACGGGCGGCCACCTCGCGGTGGCGCGGGTCGAGCCCGTCCTCCGAGAGGAGGTCCGGCTGGGTGATCTCGCTCTCGCCGCCCGGCAGCCCGTCCAGGATCTTCCCGTACGACATGGAGCTGCGCGGCACCGTCTCGATGTGGCCGAGATCCGCTCGGGCGAGGCCGAGTCCGATCGTGGTGTCGGGACCCAGTCCGTCGCCGGGTTCCATGACGACGAGACCGCGCCGGGCGCCCACGAGGGCGGCTCCGGCGCGCAGCAGTTCCTGCAGTGCGTCGCTCAGTGTCGCGGTGCGTGCCAGGCGCTCGGTGAGTTCGTGGAGCGTGGTGAGATCCGAGACCCAGCCCGCGAGGCGATCTTGGAGAACGGCCCCGGCGTCGACCGGGGAAACGGCCGAGGAGGCCCCCGTGGGAGCGGGCGTCGGCGCGACAGTGTGTGCGGGCGAAGGAACCGTTGAATCGATTCCAGCCACTTTCGGAAGGTGAGGGGCGTTCATGACGTCCGGCTTTCCGACCGGTGCGTATTGCTCAATAGCATCGCAAACCCCCATGTCGTTCTGCGCCGCTAGCGGTGTCTCCACATGTACACGTACTCGTGAGGGGATGTCCAGCATTGTCCTGCTGGGATTACTGGTGTCCATGAGACCGTCGGTAACCCTTGCGGGAAAACAAAGTTGGCCTAAAACTGACTCGGGCAACGGCTTATTGAGGTCGACTGGCCTCGTTCGACGGAGCGTCACAGCGGTCGTGATGGGTACGTACTCGGTGAAGGCCAGGGGTGGTTGAGATCCGCCCGGAACCTGGCGACGGACCCGGGCGTCTTAACCACCGACGACCGTGCCCCATCCTCCCCGTGGCGGAGGCGGCAAGAAATACGCGGGACGCAAAACGCCAGGCGCCGCCACCCCACGCCATGCCCATGCTTTGGTACACGCGGTATGGGCGCGGACGCAGCCACATGCTCGGCCCAGAGGGGTTCCCCTTGTCTCCAGCAGGGGTGTGATGCGCCAGCAGGTACGCACAGTGAAGTGATCGACACATGGTGTGATGTGATCCTCGGTGTTGCCAGGCGTGCAACGGAAAGGAACGAGCGCTCATGCGCGAGATCCTCGGAAGGCGACGCAGGCTCCTGTCCAGGCGGAACAACGGGAGGCCTGAGATGCTCAGCGCGGCCCTGACCTTCGCGACCGAATGGCGGTGGCCCGTACTCCCGGGTGTGGCGGCGGACCCGCAGGGGCGTGCCCGCTGCGGATGCCCCGACCCGGAGTGCACGGTGCCCGGCGCCCATCCCTTCGACCCCGGCCTCCTCGCGGCCACCACCGACGAGCGCATGGTGCGCTGGTGGTGGACCAACCGGCCGTCGGCACCCATCGTGCTGGCGACCGGAGGCAGCGCCCCGTGCGCGGTGAGCCTGCCCGCCCTCGCGGCGGCCCGCGCTCTCGACGCCCTCGACCGCAACGGCATGCGCCTCGGCCCGGTCGTCGCGTCCCCCACCCGCTGGGCGATCCTCGTCGCCCCGTACTCCATGGAACAGCTCGGCGAACTCCTCTACGCGAAGGACTTCGTTCCCGGCTCCCTGCGTTTCCACGGCGAGGGCGGCTACATCGCCCTGCCGCCGTCCGAGACGGGCCAGGGCCAGATCCGCTGGGAGCGCGCTCCGCTGCCCGGCTCCGCCGCCCCCTGGGTGCCCGATGTGGAGGCCGTGGTGGACGCCGTGGTTGAGGCACTCACTCGTACGGGTGTGAGCGCGCCCGAGTTGTAGGGGCGTCCGGCGCGCGGTGAGCCGCGCGCCCGCCCCCGCTCGTTATCGTCCGCGTATGCAGCGTCATTCTGGGGGGCACAGCGCCTCATCGCCGCCGCCCGGCGGGCCGGACCCCCGAAGAGTTCGACTTGTGGCGCTGGCAGGCGTCGTGGCGTTCGTCCTCGCCCTGCCGCTGGCCGTGGCCTCGGCCGGCTCCGTCGGCGACGACGACACCACGGCCGTACGCGAGACGGTTCGCTCGGACGACCGGCCGGCGACACCCGAACCCGGACGCTCTCCCCGGCTGCTCGGCCTCGGCCTCGCGACCGCCGCCCGGTGCGGCCCCGAGCTCTCCTCGCCCGACGGCGTCGAGGCACAGACCTGTGTCCTGACGCAGGGCGAGGAGACCTGGGCGCGTACCTACTACCGCAACGCGACCGGCGACGCGCTGAGCTCCGTACTGAGTCTGATGGGCCCCGGCGGCCGCACGGTGCAGATGAACTGCGCGGTGGACGCGGAGGACGATCCGGGGGTGTGCGAGACGCCCAGGGAACGTACGGCGGGGGATGCGGGTGCGTACACGGCGGTCGCGGAGTTCGCGAAAGGCACCGGCTCCGCCGGGCCGCTGCTGCTGCGCTCGGGGAGCAACTCGGCCCAGTAGCAAGGCTGTTGATGTCGTACGGGATTCCGCACATGGAAAGACCCGGTTGCTGGCGACGGGGGATGCACCAGCAACCGGGCTACTCGAACGGTAACAAGAGATCGGCGGTTCGCAAATTCGATCTCGGCTATTCGGACACGGATTTACCTGTCACAACGGGGAGTTGTGACAGGAGTCACCCGTTTCCGAGACCCTGACCAGCTGACCGGTCGGTCAGTTTCTGGATCTGCGGGTCCGCTGTGTGTCAGCTGAGCGTCACCTGTCGGTTGGTGAGCCCCCCGCGCGCACGGCGCTCGTCCGCCGTCAGCGGCGCGTCCGTGGCCAGAGCGGCGGTGAGGCGCTCGGCGAACTCGGCCGCCGGCTTCTCGATGTCGTCCGCCGTGACACCGGTCGGCAGGTCCCAGACCGGCACCGTGAGCCCGTGCGCACGGAAGGAGCCGACCAGCCGGGTGCCCTCCCCGAGGCTCGACCGGCCCGCCGCGTGCAGTCGCGCGAGGGCGTCCAGAAGCTGCTCCTCCGGGTAGGGCATGACCCAGCGCAGGTGGTTCTTGTCGGGCGTCTCGCACCAGTAGGCGGCGTCGACGCCGGAGAGCTTCACGGTCGGGATGGCGGCGGCGTTGGCCCGCTCCAGCGAGGCGGTCACCTCGGCCGTCGCGTTCTCCGCGTCGGGGACCCAGAATTCGAAGCCGCTGTGCACAACTGGCTCGAACGTGCCTTCGGGATCGAGCAGGTCCTGGAGCCGCGGACCGTCGGCCGGGGCGCGCCGGCCCTCGACCGGGGTGCCGGGCGGCGCGGTGAGCGCGCGCCGGAGGGTGTCGGCGAGGTCGCGGCTGATGTCACCGGACGCCGTGTCGTTCTGGAGGCCGAGCAGCACCGAGCCGTCGTCGCGGCGCAGCGCCGGCCACGCCATCGGCAGGACGGTGGCGAGGGTGACCGAGGGGACGCCCTCGGGCAGGCTCTCCTTGAGCTTGAGCTCGACCGTCGCGGCGGGCACCAGCTCGCGCAGCGCGACCCAGTCCCCTTCGCCCTGCAGGCCCTCGAACGGGCGGTGCACCAGCTCGGTCACGGCGTGCGCGGCAGCTCGGCCGTGGCAGGCCTTGTAGCGGCGGCCGCTGCCACAGGGGCAGGGCTCGCGAGCGCCGACAACCGGGATCTCGCCGCCGTCCTTCGGCTGCGGCTGCTTGGCCTTCGTCTGGGGTCGCTTCTTGGCCATCGTGGGTGTCTCCCGATCACGGCTCGTCTCGTACTGGCGCGAGCCTAGCCGTTCGTACGGGGGTCGACGGGATCCTGTGGACAACGCACCGCGTCGTCCTGGAACCCGGTGCTTCGGTCCGCGTGCGCCTGCGTGCGCCTCAGTCCAGATCGTCGAAGGCGTCCGTGAAGTCCAGGTCGGATATCCCGGACACCCTCGGTGACGCGACGCGCGTAGCGAAGTCGTCGTGCCGGCGCGCCGTTTTCACGTCGTCCTGGATGACCACCCACACCGTGACCTCGCCGTGGATGTCGTCCCGTACACCCCAGTCCTTGGCCAGCGCCGTGATGATGTTCAGCCCGCGGCCGCCGCGTGCGGTGACCGAGGGCGTCGCGGGAACGGGGCGGGTAGGACCACCGCCGTCCGTCACCTCGACCGTCAGCCGTCCGGCCGGGTCGACGCGCCACGTCGCACGCACATCGCCGTCGCCCGCCAGGGCGTCGCCCAGGGGCCTGCCATGCCGACAGGCATTGCTGAGCAGTTCGGAAAGGATCAGTACGGCGTCGTCGATGACCGTTTCCGCCACACCGCCGGAGCGGAGCTGATCACGCATCCGGTGTCTTGCTTCCCCCACGCCCGCAGGGCCATGGGGTACGGCCATGCTCGACGACGTGGGCACCTCCTGTGCCACCACCAACGCCACCCCCGAGACCTCCTTTGCCCCACGCCACGGTGTGAATGCCCCTTTGGACTGGACCGGAAACCGGCCAATCAACGTCTGCTGACGCACTCGTAACGATCGAATGCGGAGCGAACGCGCCGGAGCACTCCCTGTGATCGGATGGCTGATTCTCGGTGGTTTTCGATGGGCGATCCTGGTGTTTTCCGTGAGGGTCCGCCCTGCGGCAAGGCCAGCTCAGCGGCCCAACTGCCGCAGCACGGCGCGCGGGCGGTTGGTGATGATGGCGTCGATGCCCAGTTCAACGCAGAGATCCACGTCCTCGGGCTCGTTCACGGTCCAGACATGCACCTGGTGTCCGGCTCGTTTCAGTCGTTCGATGTACCCGGGGTGACTGCGTACGATCCGCATCGAGGGGCCCGCGATCCGGACACCCGCGGGCAGCCGTCCGTCCCGCAACCGGGGCGAGACGAACTGGAGCAGATACACCGTCGGCAAGGTCGCGGAAGAGGCCCGGACACGGTGCAGCGAGCGCGCCGAGAAGCTCATGACACGCACCGGGGAATCGCCGGCGGACTCGGGGGCGTCCAGACCGAAGCGCTTCAGCAGGTGCAGCAGCCGCTCCTCGACCTGGCCCGCCCAGCGCGTCGGGTGCTTCGTCTCGATGGCCAGCTCGACGCGGCGGCCGGCGTCGGCGACGAGCTCGAGCAGTCTCTCCAGGGTGAGGACGGAGGTGTCCTCGAGGTCACCGGGGGCGTGTTCCCAGTCCGGCGACTCGTCGCGGTTCTTCCAGGAACCGAAGTCCAGGGCGGCGAGTTCGGCGAGCTCCAGGGCGGAGACGGCCCCGCGGCCGTTGGACGTCCGGTTCACGCGGCGGTCGTGGACGCAGACGAGATGGCCGTCGGCGGTCAGCCGTACATCGCACTCGAGGGCGTCCGCACCGTCCTCGATCGCCTTCTTGTACGCGGCCAGCGTGTGCTCCGGGGCCTCTTCGGAGGCTCCGCGGTGGGCGACGACCTGAATCGGGTGCTGTCGTGCGAGGGTCACCGCGTCATGGTGCCACCGTCGGGGTGCGGGTGTGAGGTGAGATGCGTCGCAATTCGACCCTTTTGACATTAAAGGCCCGTTATAAAGGATGGTCTTGGACGCACAGCCACCGCTTATGGTGCCCTGACGCCTCGTGGGAAAAGCTGACGGCGTACAAAAGCACATGCACAGCTGCATCGCGCCGGGCCATCGACAAGTGTGAGTGGGCGTGACCGAGTGCGACCGAGAACAACAGCCGTGGATCGAGGAGAAGAGCTGTGAGCACCGAGAACGAGGGCACTGCAGTACCCCCGGCCCCGTCCGCACCTCCTGTGCCGGTGGAAACTCCCGCTGCTTCCGCACAGGGCGCCTCGCACACGGGGAGCGAGCCGACCGCTCCGATCCCCGCGGTGCCCAGTGCCCCCGGCGCACCGGAGCACCCGTCGGCGCCCACGGGCATGCCGGCGTACGCGTCGGCCGGAGCCGGACAGGGGTCCGACCCCTACGGGCAGGGAGCCGGGGTCCAGGGCTCCGCGCCCGAGGCGGGCTGGCCGCCTCCGCCGCCCGCCACTCCTTCGTACGCCGACGGCGGCGGTTCGGGAGCCGGCGGCTGGGGCTCCTCCTACCAGCAGCCCGCGCCGAAGCCGAAGAACGGGCGCGGCGGCCTGGTCGCCGCGATTCTGGTGGCCGCGCTGGTCGCCGGCGGAGTGGGCGGCGGCCTCGGCTACTCCCTGGCCAAGAACAACGACGACTCCACCGACTCGACGACGGTCTCCGCGCCGAGCAGCAGCGGCGAGGTGAAGCGCGCCTCGGGCACGGTCGCCAACGTGGCTGCCCAGGCGCTGCCGAGCACCGTCACCATCGAGGCCCAGAGCAGCAACGGCGAGGGCGGCACCGGCACGGGGTTCGTCTTCGACACGCAGGGCCACATCCTCACCAACAACCACGTGGTGGCTGACGCCGTCGACGGCGGCAAGCTCACCGCGACCTTCCCGAGCGGCAAGAAGTACGACGCCGAGGTGGTCGGCCACGCGCAGGGCTACGACGTCGCGGTCATCAAACTGAAGAACGCGCCCTCGGACCTGAAGCCGCTCCAGCTCGGCAACTCCGACAAGGTGGCCGTCGGCGACTCCACGATCGCGATCGGCGCGCCCTTCGGTCTGTCCAACACGGTGACCACGGGCATCATCAGCGCGAAGAACCGTCCGGTCGCCTCCAGTGACGGCAGCTCCAGCAGCAAGGCCTCGTACATGAGCGCCCTGCAGACGGACGCCTCGATCAACCCGGGCAACTCCGGCGGGCCTCTCCTCGACGCCTCGGGCGCGGTCATCGGCATCAACTCCGCGATCCAGTCGTCGAGCAGCGGCGGCCTCGGCGGCTCCGGTCAGTCCGGTTCCATCGGCCTGGGCTTCGCCATCCCGGTCAACCAGGCCAAGTACGTCGCCCAGCAGCTGATCAAGACCGGCAAGCCGGTGTACGCGAAGATCGGCGCGTCGGTCTCCCTGAACGAGGGCACGGGCGGCGCGGAGATCACCGAGCAGGGTGCGAGCGGCTCGGCCGCGGTCGAGTCCGGTGGCCCCGCCGCCAAGGCGGGTCTCAAGCCCGGCGACGTCATCACCAAGGTCGACGACATGGTGATCGACAGCGGCCCGACGCTCATCGGCGCGATCTGGACCCACAAGCCCGGCGACACCGTGAAGCTCACCTTCACGCGCGACGGCAAGACCCACACCGCCGACGTCACCCTCGGCTCCCGAGAGGGCGACAGCTGACCTGAGCGTCCGACACCGGACCTGTGCCCCCGTGCCCCCGTTCACCGGCGGCACGGGGGCTCCTCTTTTGTCCGGGGTGCGGTCTCGAGCCATGTGGCCGACATCGCTGGAACTGTCGCGTCCTCCGCGTGGCAACAGGGGGAACCCTCGTGGAGAGACCGGTCGGGAAGACGCGCGGCTCGCATCAGGTACGACGCGGTTTCGGAGTGGTCCTGCCGACCTTGCCCTCAACGCGCTCCGGAGACGCGGGACCGGGGCGTTGCCGATGGCGGGACAGGCTCTGTCGAGGGGGCCGGGTCAGTGTGATCTGACGGACCAGTTGCTGGAAGCAGGTCAGGGACGCGAGGGCCGGTACGACGGCTGCGGCGACACCGGTGATGGACTTGTGGGTGGCGGCCACACAGAACAGCACGGCGATGGAGGAGAACAGCACCACGACGTACCACGAGTGCACAGCACGGCGTTGGTGCAGGGCAGCGCGCAGGATGGAGAGCGAGGCCACCATCCAGGGGCCGTAGATCAGTAGAGGCCACCAGGATCCCGTGTTCGTCCCGGTGGAGGACGCGATGTGCTGCAGAGGCGCATACGCCGCCATGCCACTGCAGACGCTCACCATCGAGACGATGACGGCAGCGCATGCGGCTATCACGAAGCTGACGGTCTGCAGCCAGGCGAAGCGGGGCTTGCGGACGCGCACTTTTCGATGTCCGGACGAGGAACGCCGGAAGGGCGGCACTTCGGCGGTGATGTGCACCAGGTTTTCCATCGTGTCACCGGCGGACTCTTCGCCGTACGACGGCTCGCTGCGGGGTGGCGGCACGAAGGCCTCCTGCTCCGCCGCGGCATCCTGCAGGAGGTAGGTGAGCTCCTCGACCGGGTCCCAGCCCTGTTCGTATCGGGCGTCGACAGGATCGCCGTATCGACCGGCGGCCGTCTCGGTGGGGTATCCGGGATGCTGTTCGTACCGAGCGAAGGAGAGATCCGGATATTCGTCATTCACTGAAATTTCGCCCCGTCACGAGAGGACCGCGTAGTGGCTGGAGCGTCCCTGGCCTTCCATCGCTGGTTGAGTTCCTCCTGAACCAGGTCCAGCACCGTCAGGAAGTCACCGAGCAGCGACGCACTGCCACGCGGTTCGACTCGCGCGCCGTCTCCGTGCACCGGGCTACGGGCGTCAGGTGATGAGGACGCGGTGGCAGGCGTGTAGGTGTATCGCCCGACTGTCACCGTGCGGTCCGCGCCCGAATCCTCCGCCGCGGTTCTGGAGGTGGGTGGGCCGAGGGGGCTTGCTTTCGCCATATTTCGCTAACGCCGTGCCCCCTTCGTCAGATGTGTGGCAAATGAGTGAGCGCAACGCGGCGGAAGTATTCACGAAAGCGTCTTTTCGTGAACTGGGTCCGATGGGCTGCCGCGTTGGCGAGTGCGTTCGTACCCCAGGGGTTCGTACGCATGGAGGTGGACGGGATCGGAGAAGGCGGGCCTCGCGGGGACCACGCCCCCGCGAGACGCTCGGGGCCGGGTACGCTGTACCCGCTCCGTCCCAGGTGGGCCGGGGCGCAGGTGGGTTGCCCGAGCGGCCTAAGGGAACGGTCTTGAAAACCGTCGTGGCGCGAGTCACCGTGGGTTCAAATCCCACACCCACCGCAGCGGATCAGAGGCTGTGCGGATCAGCGGCTGTGCAGATCAGAAGGGGTGCCACTCTCCGGAGCGGCACCCCTTCTGCGTATCCCTGTCCCTGCCCTTGTCCCTGTCCCGGTTCGGGGAGCCGCGGCGCCGCCCTGCGGCGGAACGGGTTTGCGGGTGGGGGAGGCGTTGTCACGTCGTCTATTCGGGGTCGCGGTTGAACTGCGCCTTCGACCAGCGGTGGCCGAGGACGCTCAAGCCCAGGCACCAGGCGATGGTGATCCAGCCGTTGTTGCCGATCTCGGTACCGAGGAGGAGTCCGCGCAGGGTCTCGATGGCGGGGGTGAAGGGCTGGTACTCGGCGATCGGCTGGAACCAGCCCGGCATGGAATCCAGCGGGACGAAGGCGCTGGAGATGAGGGGCAGCAGGATCAGCGGCATGGCGCTGTTGCTGGCCGCCTCGGCATTGGGACTGCCCATGCCCATGCCGACCGCGATCCAGGTGAACGCCAGAGCGAAGAACGCGAGCAGCCCGAACGCCGCCAGCCATTCCAGAACGCCGGCGTCCGTGGAGCGGAAACCCATGGCGACACCGACCGCGCCGACGAGGACCACGCTCACGATCGCCCGCAGCACGCTGCCCACGACGTGGCCGAAGAGCACCGACCCGCGGTGGATGGCCATCGTGCGGAAGCGGGCGATGATGCCCTCGTTCATGTCCGTGGCAACCGACACCGCGGTGCCGACCACTGTGGAGCCGATCGTCATCAGCAGGATGCCCGGCACGAGATACGCGATGTAGGCGGAGCGACCCGCGCCACCGCTCATGGTGTTCCCGAAGATGTAGACGAACAGCAGCAGGAGCATCACGGGCGTCAGCAGGAGGTTGAGGGTGAGGGAGGGGTAGCGGCGGGCGTGCAGGAGGTTGCGGCGGAGCATCGTGGTCGAGTCGCGTACGGCGAGGGGGAGGGTGCTCATCGGACGGTCTCCTTGGGCTGGTTGGGCTGGTCCGGCTGGTTGGGCTGGGTGGGCATGGTGGTGTTGGCGGTCAGGGCGAAGAAGACGTCGTCGAGGTCGGGGGTGTGCACGGTGAGTTCGTCGGCTTCGATGCCGGTGGTGTCGAGTCGGTCGAGGATGGTGCGCAGGTGGCGTTGGCTGCCGTTGCTGGGGATCTGGAGGGTGAGGGTTTCGTCGTTGCGGGTGGTTTCGTCGAGTGCGAGGGCGGCTGACTGGTAGGTGGTCGGGTCGGTGAAGCGGAGGCGGACGTGGCCGCCGGGGATGAGGCGTTTGAGTTCGTCGGCGGTGCCTTCGGCGGCGATGGTGCCG